>JBGPKK010000056.1:0-25330 GCA_041485905.1 Vicinamibacteria bacterium | reverse complement strand
GGTCCGGCCTACTGCCTGCGCTGCCGGACCTGATAAGGTCCGGCCTACTGCCGGAGGCGCCGCGGCCGTCGCGAGCGATACAAGGACCGTCGCAACCGCCACGAGGAACCGTCGGTTCATGGAGCCTCCTGTGGGGCGAAGTGTACACGAGGAATAGGACACCCCGACGCGACGGCCTCGCGCTGACGGCCTTCGCCGACACGCAGGCTGACGTGGCGCGTCGCTCTTGACATCTGATGCGTGATGCGTGATGATCCACGGATGCGGACCACGCTGGATCTCGACGACGACGTGTTGCAGGCTGCAAGAGAAATCGCGGCCATGCGGGGAAAAACTGCGGGTCAGGTGCTGTCGGAACTCGCTCGCAAGGCGCTCGAACCGAAGCAGGCCGGACGGGTGCGTAACGGCGTGCCTGTCCTGCCGCGGCGACCGGGAACGCGAATTCTGACGATGAAACGCGTGGAGGAGCTCCTCGACGAAGCATGAGCCGGAGGGCACTGCTCGACGTCAACGTTCTCATCGCGCTGTTCGACGCCGACCACGTCCATCACGAGATCGCTCACGATTGGTTCGAAGATCACCACGCGTCGGGCTGGGCGACGTGTCCGCTCACCGAAAACGCGTTCGTTCGAATCCTTAGCAATCCCGCAGGCGGGGGTGTGATGACGCGTGTGCCGGAGCTCGTGGACCGCATGCGCACGTTCTGCGCCAGCGGCCATCATGAATTCTGGCCTGATTCGGTCTCACTCCTCGACGAACGGCTGTTCGACGCGGCGCTCGCTCGAGGCCACAAGCACCTCACCGACATTTATCTGTTGGGATTGGCCGTCAAACGAGGCGGGTGCCTCGTCACCCTCGATCAGAATGTACGACTCGGAGCGGTGAAGGGCGCCCGACCCGAATCAATCGCGATCGTATCTGCCTATTGAAGGCCGCGAGCCGCCGCGCGCCTACTTCTTCAGACCGGCCGTCCAGTTCACGACGACTGTGATCGGTGTCGCCGTCGCCGCTTGGACCGGCCCCATGTTGACGAGAAATCGCTGGCCATCGGCCGACACCTGATAGCTGTTCCGCGGCGTCCCGGGCGGGCGAATCGCAAACCAAGGCCTTGACGGCGCCCACCTCAAACGCTGAATCCCGAGCGCTCACCTCGGCGGCCATCAAGGTATTGTCAGCAGGACTGACGAAAACAATCTCTTTCCCATCGCGACGCCATCGCGGCTGGGTGCCTCCGTTGGCGGAGATTGGCCACTTGCCGCCCGGAGCCCCGCCCGGCCCTGCGAAGGGAGCGACGTACACCTGGTCCCGCCCGGATTCGTTCGAGACGTACGCGATCCAACGGCCGTCGCGTGAGAACTGACCTTGGGCTTCGCCGAACGGTGTCTGAAGAAAGGGGGACGGTTTCCGATCGCCGAAGAGCGGCAGGATCCACACATCACCGGGCGCGCCCGTCACAGTCGAGGTATAGAGAATGAAACGCCCGTCAGGCGACCAGTTGGTCGGAGTTTTGTTCAGGTTGTCGGCCCACAGCACATCCTCACTGCCAGTCCCGCTCGAAGCCTTTTGATACAGGTCGTAGCGCAGTGGCCCGGCTCTCCCTCGGTTCGAGGCGAAGACGACGCGGCTCCCGTCAGGCGACCAAATCGGCGACCTGTCGTTGGCCGCGTCGAAGGTGAAGGGCGTGGGCAGGCCGCCACGCTCGAGATCGAGCAGCCAGATGTCCTCGCCGCCCGGCCCGGAGTTCACGAGACTGACCGCCGCCTTCTTCCCATCCAGCGATAGCGCAAGGTCCCCATAGGCGGCCGGACTGCCCACGGTCGCCAGAGACTTGCCGGTGCGATCGAGCCATGTGAGCTGGGGCGTGCCCGCGGCAGTCCCGGTCTGGTACACCAACACGCCGGCGTCCGACGCCGAAAAGAACCCACATGGTGGTCGGCCGAGAAGCCGCGCACCTGCTCGGGCGCCATGTAGCCGACCGTGCCGAGCACCAGACCGGGATCCGTGTTCGGCGTCGTCGGGAGGTCTGTCGCAGCCGCTGCCGCCGGAGCTTTTTCCGTCAGCTTGACGAGGCCGAAGTCGAGAATCTTCACGTGGCCGTCCGCCGTGACGAAGATATTTTCCGGTTTCAGATCGCGATGCACGATCCCCTTGTCGTGGGCGGCGGCAAGCCCGCGGGCGATCTGCACCGCGTACTCGACGGCTTTACGCACAGGGATCGCCTCGCCGGTCAGGCGTGCCCGCAGCGTTTCCCCCTCGAGCAGTTCCGCGACGATGTACGGTGACTCGTCATGCTGACCGATGTCGTGGACGGCGAGGATGTTGGGATGGTTCAGCGCCGCGGCGGCGCGGGCTTCCTGCTCGAAGCGGCGCAGGCGCTCGGCGTCCCGGGAGAAGGCTGTCGGCAGAACCTTTACGGCGACGTCGCGCCCGAGACGCGGATCGCGCGCGCGATAGACCTCGCCCATGCCCCCGGCGCCAAGAGCGCTCAGGATTTCATACGGGCCGAGGCGCGCATCAGGAGCGAGCATCACAGACGGTCCGGATTATAGCGACCCCGGAACGGCGCGGTCGACAAATTTGGACGTATCACACCAGCCGACGACCGACAATGCGCTCGAGAACCCTGAGGGGAGAACGTTGTTCGTCGAGCATCGCGTCGATGGGCAAGAGAAACGTCTGTTCGAGCTGATACTGCCCTGCCATCGCCGCGTGGCTTACTTGATCGGTGAAGGCCATCCACGTCGATCCCGCCGGAAATGCGAACTCGGTCTGCGGGGCGCGCGCCTGGTACTCCGTGTCAGCCTTCATTCGGTCGTGGAGCTGCAGCATCAACGCGTCGTACGGCGACCGACGTGATTTCGTGAGGCCGAGCAGCGCGAGGATCGACGCGTGGCCCGGGAGCGGCAATCGAAGGAGCCGCGCGAACCGCTCGGCGACGCTCTCGAAGTCTTCGCCGATTCGCCAGATCCGCGCGCGCCCGTGTGGATTCACGTTCGTGAAGACACGCAGGATGCGTCGGCCCTGAACGGGGGTCGCCGGGAAGCTGTCGATGTGCAGCCGCGTGTCGTCCTTGCGCCACGAGCTCGCGCGGCCGGCGACTTCGACGGGACGGAAGCTCGTTCGGCCGATCGCGATGCGATCGCCGTAGGGTGTCAGCAGCTGACCGACGAACCTCGCGGCGAGACCGCTGAATCGGGAGACGAGATCGCGAAGCGGCGCCGCGTCCGTGGCATTGAGCGCCGTGCCTCCGAGGCGACCGGTGGCGGGATCGAAGCTGATGTTCTTGGCGGTGGCGACGATCGCAGGCGAGAAAAGGGACTGCTCCGAAGCGTCGGACGCGAATGCGAGGTTCGGGAAGAACAACACGTCGCCCGATTCGAGCGCCGACGCCGCCTCGGTCGGCGGCAAGCCGCGTGGGGCGTCGGTCCAGGCCGCGCGACCCACGGTCGTGACACGTGACATGCGGCTAACTGCTTACGCTTCCTCGTCGTCGCCCCACGGGTTGGGTTGCGGTCCAGGCTGAATACCCGCGATGTCCGGATCTTCCTCGCCGGGGCGCCGCGGTGCATTGGTACGCTGCGTTTTGCTCGCGCGCCGCTCGTCCTTCTGTTTCCGTTTTTCCTGGCGCGCGCGCTCTTTGTTTCGCTTCTCGAGAGTCGGTCTGGTGCGGTTGGCCATCCGCGTGTCTCCTTATGGGTCCCGCCTCAAGCGTACAGCAAAACAGCAGACCGTGCTGAGCTGGCGGCATGCGTCGTGCAGTAAGTAATAAGTTAAGGACGTGTCATGACGAAAACGGCTCGGTTATCGATCTGGCTTCCCACGTTGACTCTTCTCTTCGTCGCGACCGTGTGGACGCCGGCCTCGGCCGAGCCGCGCAACAAGGCGCGACGTGCGCCCGCCGCGAAGCGCACGGTCAGAACCCAGGCGCCATTGAAATGCGGCAACCTACTCGGGTTTCAGGTGCTGCTGGATCGAAACGCGTTCTCGCCCGGAGAAATCACCGGCGCGGCCGGCGTGACCACGAAACGCGCGCTCACCGCATTCCAGACCGCGCGACACCTCGCGGCGACCGGTCAGCCGGATTGCGATACGTGGAAGGCGCTTACCTACGACGCGCCACAGCCCGCGATCGTCGAGTACGAAATCACCGCCGAAGACGCCACGGGGCCGTTCACCGAACGGATCCCTGTGGGCCTGGAGCGTCAGGCCGATCTGCCGGCGCTCGAATATCGATCCGTCCTCGAACGGTTATCGGAGCGCTTCCACGCCGCGCCCGCGCTGCTGGGCAACATGAACCGGGGCATGAAGTTCGCAGCTGGTCAGAAGATCAAAGTTCCAGGCGTCACGCCATTCGATGCCGGCGCCAAACCGGAGCGGCCTGCGGCGGCCGACGAGATCACGATCCAGGTATCGCGCGACGACTCGGCGCTGCGGGCCACGCGGGCGGATGGCACGGTCGTCTTCTTCGCGCCGGTCACTAGCGGCAGCGAGCACGATCCGCTGCCCATCGGCGACTGGAAGGTGACTGGGGTGGCGTGGCGCCCGGTCTTTCACTACAACCCGGATCTGTTCTGGGACGCGAAACCGAAGGATGAAAAGGCGACCCTGAAAGCCGGGCCGAACAACCCGGTCGGCCTCGTCTGGATCGCGCTCAACCTCGAACACTACGGCCTGCACGGCACGCCCGAGCCCGGACGCGTTGGCGTGACACAATCGCATGGCTGCGTGCGGTTGACCAACTGGGACGCGGTGCGCGTGGCCGCGCTGGTCAAGCCGGGCACGCCGGTCCTGTTCCGGTAAAGACCCAGGTGACGGGGTCGGGACCAGGTCGCACAGTAGAGTGAAGGATGATGAAGCATCACAGCCGCCCAGCGCGTCCGATCGCGGCGATGGCTGCGTGCTTTGCGGTGGGCGTCGCCGTCGGCTGGTGGTTGCACGCGAGCGGCGGGCCGCGACCGGCAGGCGCATTGATCGAACCCACGGGTCCGGCTCAAGCCGGACACTACCGAAATTCCCCGGACGCTGAACCGCCCTCTTCGGTAGTGTCGGGCTTCGGCCGGACCAGCTCCAGCCGGACCGAACAACCGGTCGCGACCACCGGAGTGCCGATCATCTCGGCAGCGCCGCGCGGAGTCGAACCGGGCGGCGCCATCGAAGTACTGCATCGCCACGATCTGCGCGTGCCGATCGACGGCATGAATGTCGAGACGCTCAAAGGCGGGTTCGCCGAGCGCCGGTCGGGCGACGGCGGTCATGCTCACGAAGCGGTGGACATCCTCGCGCCGCGCAACACGCCGGTTCATGCGATCGAGGACGGAACCATCGCGAAGCTGTTCGACAGCGACGCCGGCGGCCATACGATCTACCAGTTCGACCCCACCGGGCGCTTCTGCTATTACTACGCGCATCTCGAACACTACGCCGAGGGCCTGCACGATGGTCAGCTGGTCGCCGCCGGCCAGGTCATCGGCTACGTGGGCACCAGCGGCAATGCCCCGTCGGGAACGCCGCACCTGCATTTCGCGATCTCCGAGCTCGGCCCCGACAAACGGTGGTGGCAGAGCGAGCCGCTCGACGCCTATCTCGCGTACAAGAAATAGGCGCCACATCCAGGCGGACCTCATAAGGTCCGCCCTACGTACCCTACGTACCGTCCGCCCTACCTACCGTACGTAGGCCGGACCCTATGGGGTCCGGCGTTACACTCACGACGTGTCCGTTGCTGTCACCGTCCGAAATCTGACCAAAAACTACGGCAGCCTGTCGGCTGTCAAAGGCATCGACTTCGAGATCCGAACCGGCGAGGTGTTCGGCTTGCTCGGCCCGAACGGCGCCGGCAAGACGACGACGGTCGAGATCCTCGAGGGGTTGAGGACCAGATCCACGGGCGAGGTGTCCGTGCTCGGCGTCGATCCTGGAGAGAACGCCAGGGGATTGAAGGACCGGATCGGCGTCTGCCTGCAGGCCACGCGGCTCTCAGACAAGATCACGGTCGCCGAGGCGATGCGGTTGTTCGCCAGCCTCTATTCCCGTGAGGTCGAACGCGACGGGCTGCTCAAACGTCTGCAGCTCTGGGACAAGCGGAACGAAATGTACGCGAAGCTGTCGGGGGGACAGAAACAGCGGCTCGCCCTGGCCCTCGCGCTCGTCAACGATCCGCAGATGCTGTTTCTCGACGAGCCGTCGACGGGACTCGACCCGCAGGCGCGCCACGAAATCCACCTGCTCGTGCAGGAGTGGCGGGCCGAGCGGCGCACCATTCTCCTGACGACCCACTACATCGAAGAGGCGGAGCGGCTCTGCGACCGGGTGGCGATCATCGACGAAGGCCGCATCATCGCCATGGGGACGCCCGCGGAAGTGCAGGCGCGCACGCTCGGCGCCAGCCGCGTGGAGATCAGAGTGTCTCCGCCGGTACCGGAAGGACGCACGCCGACGCTCGGCGAGGCGCAGAACCTGCAGGTATCGCCGGACCGTCAGACGCTGACCGTGTCGGCCCACCAGCCGGCCCGCGCGCTCGTCGAGCTGGTCAAATGGGTCGACCAGGAAGGGCTCGAGCTGATCGACGTGCAGCTGAAACGGCCGACGCTCGAGGACGTGTTCATCGAGCTGACGGGCAAGAGTCTCCGCGAATGAAACCATACCTTGCGCTCATCGCCAACGACCTGCGCCTCGCGCTTCGCGACCGCACGGTGATCTTTTTCAATTACCTCTTTCCCCTGGTGTTCTTCTTCGGGTTCGGCGGCATGTTTCACGCCGAACGCTCGGTCGGCGCGGCGAGCGTCGTGGTGACGAGCGTGCTCGTGATTGGTGTCCTCGGCAACGGCCTTTTCGGCGCCGGTATGCGCGCGGTCATGGATCGCGAGGCGGGCATCCTCAGACGGTTCAAGGTGGCACCGATCAGTCCGCTGCCGGTCCTCAGCGCCTCGCTGGTCACCGGGTGGCTGCTGTATCTGCCGAATCTCGTGCTGATGATCGGGCTGGCACACGTCATCTGGAAGATGCCGCTTCCGGCGCGGCCGATCTCGCTCTTCATCCTCCTGTCGGTCGGGGTTTTTGCCTTCCGCGCCATCGGTCTCATCGTCGCGGCCGTCGCCAACTCGGTCGGCGAAAGCAACATCCTCGTCCAGTTGCTCTATATGCCGATGATGTTCCTCAGCGGCGCGACGGTTCCCATCGCGGTGCTGCCCTCGTGGGCGCAAACGCTCGCGGCGTTCGTCCCGGCGTTTTATCTCGTGAACGGCATCGAGGGGATCCTTCAGCGGGGTGAATCGCTCTTCGCCAACCTCGGCCCGCTCGGGGCGCTGCTGATCACGCTCGTCGTCGCGACGTTTGTCGCCAAGCAGCTCTTCCGCTGGGAGAAGGAGCAGACAATCAGGCCCGCATCGAAGCTATGGGTCGCCGCGGTGCTCCTCCCCTTCGTCGTGCTCGGCGTCAGGGAAGCCCGGAGTCATGACGAGCGTGCCCACACGCAGTCGCTGTTTCGCGAGCTGCAGCGGCAGAGCACGTTTCTGATTCGCGGAGCCCGCATCTTCGTCGGCGACGGACGGGTGATCGAATCGGGCGCCGTGCTCGTGCGCAACGGCAAGATCGCCGACGTGTATGAGGGTCAGAGTCCGGATCCTGAATCGCTGAAGGCGGAGCTCGTCGAGGGCGCAGGCAAGACGGTCCTGCCGGGCCTCATCGATGTCCACGTCCATCTTGGCTCGCCCGGCGGCATGTACGCCGACCCCAAGGACTACCTATCTCCCGACGCGATGCCGCGTGCGCTGGCGCAATATCTCTTCTCGGGCATCACGACAGTCAAGAGCGCCGGCGATGTCCTGGATCAATCCGTCGCGATCCGCGATCGCATCGCGCGTGGAGAGATTCTCGGCGCGGAGCTCTTCGTGTCCGGCCCGATGTTCACCGCCCAGGGCGGACACGGCACGGAGTACACGCGCTATCTGCCCGCGAACATGCGAGCGGCATTCGAAACGCAGATGTCACGCACGCCCACGACCGGCGGCCAGGCGCGGCAAGCGGTGAGAGAGCTGAAAGCGGCGCACGTCGACGGATTGAAGGCGATTCTCGAGGCCGGGTTCCCGGGGACGTTGTTCGAGCGGCTGGACGTCGGGATCCTGAAGGCGATCGGCGACGAGGCGCGCGCCGAGCGCCTGCCCCTCGTCGTCCATACCGGCTCGTCGCAAGACGTCGCCGATGCGCTCGACGCCGGTGCGTCCGGCATCGAGCACGGTCCGCGGGATCGGATCTCCGACGAGCTGCTGCGACGGATGAAGGCCTCGGGCACGACCTACGACCCTACGCTCTCGGTCTGGGAGGGCCAGGCGCAGTTCGCGGCTGGCCAGCAGGATCTGCTGGACCGCTCGCTGCTCCAACAGGCAGTCGCCCCGACCCTTCTCGCGTCGACCCGCGCGTTCCTGCGCGCGCGCACGGCCAGCGACGCCGTCCGCGCCGCCACGATGCGGCAGCTCCTGCAACTGGAGATGGACAATCTGAAGCGCGCGTACGACGCCGGCGTCATCCTCGTCACCGGCAGCGACGCCGGCAACCCGCTCGTGTTCCATGGACCCACGGTGCACCATGAGCTTCAGCTCTGGGTCGCTGCCGGCATTCCGCCCGCCGCGGCGCTGCAGGCCGCCACGTCGAACGCCGCCCGTCTGCTCCGCGCCGACTCGCGCATCGGTCTGGTCGTCAAAGGTCACGACGCCGACCTGCTCGTCGTGGACGGCAATCCGCTCGCCGACATCACGGCGACCGAGCGCATCTCGCTCGTGGTGTTCAAAGGCGAACGCATCAGGCGCGCGGCCCTTTTCACGGAAGGACAAACCGGTACGCAGTAAGATCGCGCTCTGACGCAGGACTGAAGTCCTGCGCCACAAGTGCTTCTGGGGTGTCACCGATGCTTCTGGGGGTCAGGATTCTTCCGCTGCAGCAGGCGTTCGACATCACGAAAGGCGGCGGTCACATCGTCACGCTCGGGTTTCAGCAACAGGGAAACGTCTCGTTCCCCGCCGCCCGGTTCGCGAATATCGGCCGCACGTTCCACGCCGGCCAGCAGGGCGGGTTGAACATGATCGCGACATGCCGCGCTTCGTGAAATTGAGCGAGAAGGGTCTGTTCGACGCAAAGTCGATGATCACGGCGACCTATCCGCTTGAGCGGACGATGGAGGCGATTCAAGCGGTGGCGGAGCGCACCACGCTCGCCGCGGTGGTGACGTTCTCCTGAGATGAGGCGACTCGTTGTTCTGTGTGCGCTGCTGGCGGTGCCGCTCGCGCTTGCCGGCGGACAACCGGCTGTGCGCGACCGCGGGCCGGTCTCCGTTCAACTGCTCGCGATCAACGACTTCCACGGAAATCTCGAACCGCCGACAGGCACCAACGGCCGCGTTAACGCCACGCCCGCCGGCGGCGCCGAATACCTGGCGACCCACCTGAAGCAGGCGATCGCGGAGAACCCCAACTCGATCGTGGTCGCGGCGGGCGATCTCGTCGGCGCATCTCCGCTCATCTCTTCCCTCTTCCGCAACGAACCGACGATCGAAGCGATGAACGCGATGAACCTCGGCGTGGCCTCGGTCGGGAACCACGAGTTCGATCGCGGTCAGAGTGAACTGCTGCGCCTGCAGAAGGGCGGCTGCCATCCCACTGAGGGGTGCACCGACGGCGGGGGCTTCCGCGGCGCCCGCTTCCGGTATCTCTCGGCGAACGTCGTCGACGACACGACACATGCGTCGCTCTTCCCGGCGACGGCGATTCGAGTGGTTGGCGGGGTGAAGGTCGGGTTCATCGGCGAGACCTTGACGGGCACCAAGCAGATTGTCGCGGCGGCGGCCACCAGGCACCTGACGTTCCTCGATGAAGCCTCGACCGCGAACGCCTACGCCGCCCGCCTCAACCGGCAAGGCGTGCATGCGATCGTGCTGCTGATTCACGAAGGTGGACGGCAGGGCCCCGCCGACGAAGACGCCGACGCGAACGGCTGTGCGGATTTCAGCGGTCCTATCGACTCGATCGTCAGAAAGCTGACGCCGGACATCAAGGTCGTCCTCAGCGCCCACTCGCATCGGTTCTACAACTGCACGATTGCCGGACACATCGTCACGAGCGCCAGCTCGTACGGGCGGATGATCACGCGCGTCAACCTCTCGATCGACCGGACCAGCGACCGGATCGCGAGCGCGTCCGCCACCAACGAAGTCGTGACCCGCGACGTCGTGAAAGATGCCACGCAGACAAAGATCATCGCGAAGTACGCGGCGCTGTCGGCGGCAGTTGCGAACCGGATCGTCGGATCCGTGACGACAGACATCATGCGGAAGGAGAACGCGGCGGGGGAATCGGCGCTCGGCGACGTCGTCGCCGACGCGCAACTGGCGGCAACCACAGCGCCGAACACAGGCGGAGCAGTGGTCGCCTTCATGAATTCCAGCGGTGTTCGCGCGGACATCGTCGCGAGCGGGTCGCGGCCCGGCCTTCAGCCGGGACAGGTTTCCTACGGCGAACTGTTCAACGCGCAGCCGTTCGGCAACTTCCTGACCGTGGTCACGATGACCGGCGACATGCTCAAGCGACTGCTCGAACAGCAGTTCGACAACCCGGTGCCCGGCGAGCGGTTCATGCTGCAGGCCTCGAACGGCTTCACGTACCGGTACCGATCGGCGGCGCCTGCGGGCCGGCACGTGGACGCCGACTCGGTCGCGATCAACGGGCGGCCGGTCGCGCCAACCGATCGCGTGCGTGTGGCGGCGAGCGATTTTCTCATCGGGGGCGGCGGCGACGTCCGCGCCTTCAGCGAGGCGACAGAGAAAATTGTCGGCGACCTCGACATCGATGCTCTTGTCGCGTACTTCCGGACCCACTCGCCGATCGCGCCGGGCCCGCAGAATCGAATCGTGCGGACGGACTAGTGTCGCGTCTCCGAAGTTCGTTGTGGCACCGAGGGCGGCGAGGCGCCCGTCTGACAAGGCGCGAAGAGTGAACATGTCGGGAACATGTGAGCGATGAGCAACGCAGTCAGGCGGGATGCATCGCCGGCCGAATGCCAACGAAATTCTGAGACACGACACTAACACGGCAGTATGATGCCCTCGTTCACGGAGGGTGCCATGACATCGCGAGCCGTCGCCGTTGTCGTTTCAATCTGTGTCGGCGTTGGCGCGGGCGGGGGTGCCCTGAGCGGTCAGGGAGCGAGCGGCAACGCGGTGGACGCCCACGTCGCGGCGGCGAAGGCCGCGGCGGGCCAGGACCATCTCGGCCTCTTCAACGCCGCCTGCGCCCCGACGTCCATTCGTCCTGCGCCGGCGCCTCAGCGCGGCCAGGTAGCTGCCGGCGCGCCCGCGCAGCGGCCTGGTACACCCGATCGCGCGCAGTGGCACGCCGAGCCAGCGAAGGTCTTCGACAACCTGTACTTCCTCGGGCAGACCGAGTACGCCGTGTGGGCCGTCACCACGTCGGCCGGCATCATCCTCATCGACACGATCTTCGACTACTCAGTCGAGGACGAAGTCGTCGGCGGGATGAAGAAGCTCGGGCTCGACCCGACAACCATCAAATACGTCATCGTCAGCCACGGCCACGCGGATCATTCCGGCGGCGCCAGGTATCTCCAGGATCACTTCCACCCGCGTGTGATTCTGTCGGCGGCCGATTGGGATCTGCTCGATCGCAACACCGCCGAGCCGATGCGGCCGAAACGCGACATGGTGGCAACCGACGGCCAGACGCTCACGCTCGGCGACACCACGTTGACGCTGTATCTGACACCTGGACACACGCCCGGCACGATTTCGACGCTGATTCCCGTGAAAGACAACGGCCGCCCGCATCTCGTGGCCGAATGGGGTGGAACGATGTTCAACTTCGTCCGCTCGCGGGATGCATTCGACACGTACATCGCATCAGCGGAGCGATTTCAGGGGATCGTCGCGAGGGCCGGCGCCGACGCGATCATCTCGAACCACACGAACTACGACGGATCGAAAACGAAGATTCCCGCCCTGGCCGAGCGCAAGCCAGGCGATCCGCACCCGTACGTGATCGGCACCGACGCGGTCAAGCGTTACCTGACGGTCGCCAACGAGTGCGCGCACGCCGCGCAGGCAGCCATGAATTAGAGAAGGACGTCATGAAATCGTACGCACTCGCGTTGTTCATTTTTTTCACCACGGCAGTCGCCCTCGGCAGCGTCAGGGTCGGCGGTCAGGCGGCCGCTGATTCACCCGACGCACACGTCGCCGCCGCGAAGGCGGCAGGCGGCACGTATCATCCCGGCCTGTTCAGCTCCCTCTGTTCGGCGGCAAATATTCAGCCTGCGTCGGCGCCGCAGCGCGGCCAGCGCGCTGCGGGACCCGGAGGCGCGCCGCAGGGACCGCCCGATCGATCGACGTGGCACGCGGAACCGGTCAAGGTGTTCGACAACCTGTATTACGTCGGCATGACGGAGTACTCCGCATGGGCCGTGAAGACGTCGGACGGGATCATCCTGCTGGATACGATCTACGACTACTCGGTCGAAGATGAAGTTGCCGGCGGGCTGAAGAAGCTTGGGCTCGATCCCGCGACGATCAAGTACGCGCTCGTCAGCCACGGCCATGTGGATCATTTCGGCGGCGCCAAGTACCTGCAGGATCACTTTGGCACGAGGGTCTTGATGTCCGCTGCCGACTGGGAATTGATTGCGGCTTCGCGGAATCAGAACAAGCCGACACGCGACATGGTCGTGACAGACGGTCAGAAGCTCACGCTCGGCGACACGACGCTGACGTTCACCCTCACGCCGGGTCACACGCCCGGGACGGTCTCGACCCTGATTCCCGTCAAGGACAACGGCACCCCGCACCTCGTCGCCGAGTGGGGCGGCACCGGGTTCAACTTTCCGCGGGCGGCAGACACGTTTAGGACGTACGCGGCGTCGGCCGAGAAGTTCCGCGACCTTGCCGTCAAAGCCGGCGCCGACGCGCTGATCTCCAATCACACGAACCTCGATGGGTCGAAGACGAAGATCCCGGCGCTCGCCCTGCGCAAACCCGGCGATCCGCATCCGTACGTGATTGGGACCGAAGCCGTGAAGGCGTACATGACCGTGGCCGGCGAGTGCGCGAAAGCCGTGCTGGCTGGAATGAATAACGGCTAAGGGCTGAGCCCCGGAAGATCGGCGAGCCGTCGTGCCCGCCGTCGTGCGCCTGGGGGCCCCGTGTCATCTCATGAGGGACGCGGGTCTTCCAGGCCTGCGAAATCCGCGAGGCACGGCGCGGCGTTGGGGTCCACGCGGACGCGAACTACGTGCGCGCAGTCTTGCTCGAAAGGCCTCGAAATTCAAGGCGCCGGTACACGACGAGCTCGAACCGAGGATGGTCCTCGCGTCGGTCGACCGCCCACTCCTCGAGGTTGAACGCGGGGAAATACGCGTCGCCCGTGAAGTGCCCCTTGATGTACGACAGGTACATTGTGTCGGCCAGCGGAACCGTCTGCGCGTAGATCGAGGCGCCGCCGGCGCTGAAGACCGTCGTGCCAAGCGATTTGGCCAGCCGAATTGCGTCGTCGACTGACGGGACGACGATCGCGGCAGGCAGGCTCGCCGCGGATCGGCTGACCACGACGGTGTGCGCGCTGGTCAGACCCTCGCCGAAGATCTCGAAGGATCGCCGGCCGATGATGACCGTCTGCCCCTCGATGAACCGCAGGAACTGCGCATACTCTTCCGGCACGTCCCACGGCATCCCGTCGCCGCTGCCGATGACGCGGTCGGTCGACATCGCGCCGATGACGATCACCAAATCATGATATGCGTTTCGCGTGAAGTCGACGATAGACCGGATGAGAAGCCTCTGGCGCTGGGGGTTAACCGCCGCCGAAACTCGACATCAGGAAGGGGGCAACAGCGATGCGGGCGGGGTCCGAAGGCATCGATGTCAGTGGTCAAGGTCTTCGAAGATCTCCGACAGTGGCAGCTCGATCTCTGGAAACAGCGGTGACGTCAGACGATCGCTCGCTTCCAACGACAGCTCCGCGGATCGCTCGTATCTGTCGCCGGTTCGACGATAGATCTTGATAGTGTCCAGCTCCGGGTCGATGATCCAGTATTCCGCCACGCCGAACCGTTCGTACAGCCACCGCTTCGTCTGCTCGTCCCGCTTGCGGGTCGATGGCGAGCCAATCTCGACGACGAGATCCGGCGCGCCGCGGACATGCTTGGCCGTGACGATATCACCCTGGCGCGCCTTCGACACGTACAGGAGATCAGGTTCGACGACGTCGAAGTCTGAGAACACGACATCAAGGGGCGCGATGAAGACGCGCCCGAGTGGATGTTGCCGCAGATACGTCCACAACAGCGCATGGAGATTGCCGGCAAGTACCTGATGTTTGATGTTGGGTGACGGCGTCACATAGTGCTCCCCGTCGATCAACTCGTGCCGTTGCCCGTCGTCGGGAAAATGCACGAAGTCGTCGTAGGTGAGCTTCACGCCGGGCTTTTCGGGCTTCATGGAATCGTTCCCGGACACGCGCTCATTGTAACGGAGCCGAGCGAAAGGCGTGCCCGGTCAGGAATCGGCGTTTTCTGGAGAAATCGTCGCGATCAGCCGCGACGCCGCGCAGAAACGTCAATCTCCGAGCATCCTGTTGGTGGCAGAATCTGCGCACGAGTCAACGTCGGTCGATGTGCGGCTTGAGCAGGGCATCGACCTCGGCGTTGCCCGAGGGAAACGTGATGCCGCGCGTCGAGGCCCCGGCGTCGAGCAGCATCTTCACCGACTCTGGCGAGCACCGCTCGATCCAGTACGAATCGACGCATGCCTTGATCGCGAGCGCCAGCGGCGTCCGCCCCCAGGCATCGGGCACGTCGACCGGCGATCCGCGCGCGATGAGGAGCTTCACGACCGCGGGGCGCGCGCGCCACGCGGCGACGTGAATGGCAAGGCTTCCCTTCGGCTCGCCATGGTAGCCGTCGCCCTCCGTAAAGGGCGCCGGGACGTCCACACCCAGATCGAGGAGCCGCGCGACACCGGGCGGGTTGTCGGTGCCCGCAAACTTCGCCAGCAGATCGCCTCCCATCACCTTGACTTCGTCGACGAGGTGCGGCTCCCGCTCCGCGATGGCGCGGACAATCGCCGAGTCGCCCATGGCGCACGCGGCGATAAGCCGATCGACGCCGTGCAGCTCTGTGGAAATGCCGCGTCGCTGGAACAGCTCGAGGACGTCGCTGCGTCCCTCGCGCGCGGCCCGGGCGACGGCCGTGAGGCCGTCCTTGGCCGCAAACGGGTCCGCCCCGTGATCGAGCAGCAGCGCGATGATCTCGAGGCTGTTGTCGCGCACCAGAGCGTGATGGAGGGGATTCCAACCCGGGCTTCGCGCGTGATTGGGATCGGCGCCGTGTTCGAGCAGGTACTTGACGCCTTCCTCGTGGTGGAAGTCGTGCTTGCGGACCAGCATGAGCGAAAGACTGTCGGGCGTGAGCTTTCCGGTTTCGACCAGCACCTTCAGCGCGCCGAGGTCGTAGCTTTCAGGCGCGTGGTAAGACGTGTCCTCGTCGTTCGGATCGGCGCCGCGCTCGATGAGCAGGCGCGTCATCTTCTCGTGGTGCGCGACGCCGGCCGCGCCATAGAGCGCGGTCTCGAACTCGCCCTTGTTCCAGAACCCCGTGTGCGCGGGCGCTCCGGCGTCGAGAAGGGCCGTGGCCGCCCGCAGGAAGGCATCGGTGCGCGACGGGTCGAGCCGGAGATACTTCGAGAGGCCCAGGTAGTTCAGCGCATCGCCGCCCCAGGGACCCGACTTCGCCGTGGCGCTCGTCGGATCAAGGGCGATAAACCGGCGCACCGCGGCGTCGTCGCCGAGGATCGCCGCGATGTGGATGTCGCTCGTTCGGAGCTCGGGGTGCGCCGCGAGCAGCGCGTCGGCGCGGTCCAGGTTCCCGTGCCAGGTAGCGGCGTCGATGAACTCCTCCCGCAGGGTGCTCACGTCAATCGACGCCGAACGCCAGCAGCACGTTGCCCGGACGCCCGACCAGCCCGCCGTAGCCGGAGTTCACGAACACCATGCCGCCCGCGACAACGGGACCGGGACCGTCCATCGTGCCGCCGTTGGCCTTGACGCCGTTGACCGTCTCGAAGCCGCGGTTCGTATCGAACTGCCAGACGATCGATCCGTCTTTCGTCGAATACGCACGCAGGCCGCCGTCGTGCGAGCTCGACAGGACCGCGCCCGGGATGACGGTCACGGCCCCGCCCTGGGCGGCGTTACATTGCGGCGCGGTGCCGCACAATTTCGGCTGCGGCGGCGTGTACCACGCGCGCTCGCCGGTGTCGAGCTTCACGGCGTGCATGCCGCCGGGATTCTGCGTGAGAAAGTCGGCCACGCCGAAATAGACCTGCTGCCCGTCGGCGGCCGCGCCCCACTGGCCGCCGAGTCCGCTCCCCTGCCCGATGCGGTACTGCCAGATCAGCGCGCCGTCCTTGTCTGGATCGAGCGCGTACGCCATCCCTGATTTTTGCGGCAGGACAAGCACATCACGGCCTTTCGGCGTTCTCGTCAGAAGCGGCGACGCCGAGAAGTCGTAATCCGGCCCCATCTTCGCCGGGCATTTCGGGTTGTCCGGGTTCTCGGGCCGGCAGCCCATCATCCAGACATCGCCGGGCAACGCCTGGTTCACCCACTTGGTTTTTCCGGTCTTCAAGTCGAGCGCGATGACGGCGTCAGTCGTCCGCTGCGGTGGGTCGGCGTAGCCGTTGCCGGTTGCGATGTAGATCGCGTTCCTTCTCGGATCGATCGTGGGCGCGGCCCAGATGCCGCCGCCCGCCGGGCCCCACGTCTGTACACCCTCTTTCGTCTTGCCGCGCGGCTTCGGCTCTTCACTGATGCTGTAGGTCTTCCAGACGACAGCGCCGGTGCTCGCGTCGATCGCCGAGAGGCTGCCTCGGAACGTGCAGCACTCGTAGGTTCCTCGTCCGCCCTGCCCTTCCTCGCCGAGGCCCGCGACCGGCACGTACAGCCGCCCGTCATACAACGTCGGCGCACCGGTCATCACGGCGCCCGGATGATCGTCCATCTTGCGCGTCCAGATCTCCTGTCCAGTCGCGGCGTCGACAGCATACGCGTTCGCCTTGCCGTCGCCGAAGTACACCGCGTACCGGGTCGCGCCGGACGCGCTCTTGTACGGTCCGACGGTCGCAGCGGTGCGTATGCCCGCCTGGGCACGGTACGTCCAGTACGTGCAGCCGGTCTTCGCATCGAGCGCGTACACCGTGCCGTTCTCGCTCGCGACGAACACGCGTCCGCCCGCGACGGTCGGCTGCGCCCGGGCGGCCAGCACACCGGGAAACCCAAACGCCCATTTCAGCTTCAGCTTCGGCAGGTCGGCAGCTGTCAATCCGCCTTTGTTCGACGGCTGAAAGCGCGTATTCGAAACGCCCGCTCCCCAGCCGTTCCACGACGATCCGGAAGAAGGATTCGGCATCGCGGCTGTGGCGGCACATTGACCGATAGAGGACGCCGACGGAGCGCCGACGGCACGGCCGGTGAGGAACTCCGCCACGTCGCGGCGCTCAGTGTCGCTCAGCTTCTCCGCCTGGATTCGCATGCTGCCATTCGTCAAGGCGTTGACGATGGCATCGGGAGCGAAGGTCGCGAGCACGGACTGGCCCGGCGCGCGCGAGTCTGCGGCGGGACTCACGTGACACGAGGCGCACGCCCGCTGGAAGACGCCTGCACCGCCCGGCGGCGGTGGGGGAAAGCCTGGCGGCGGCGCCTGCGCGAAGGCTGACGCAGTCGAAAGGCTCAGAAGAAGGGTCGTGCTGGCGCGATGGACGAATCTCATGGAGCGCCCTGCCTTGTATGTGCCGACCGTCGTTATTCGACGATCGCCTGCATCGCGGCGTTTTCGAAATCGCGGTCAGTGTCCCGGTTGGACGTCTGAACCATCAGGAGCCCCACGACCTTTTCCTTCGGATCCACCCAGAAATGCGTGCCGAATGCGCCGTCCCATCCGTAGCTGCCCGGTGATACGCGCATGGCCGCCGCGAGCGGATCCGAGATCACCTGCACCGAGAGGCCCCAGCTGCGCCCGGCCGGCCGGCCCGGGAAAGTGTCCTTCACGTGGATCGACGACATCAACTCGACCGTCGTCGGGCTGAGCAGACGCCTGCCGTTCAACTGGCCGCCGTTGAGGAGCATCTGTCCGAACTGCAGATAATCCTCGGCGGTGCTCATCAGTCCCCCGCCGCCAGAGAAATATCGGCCAGGAGTGTTGCGCTGATCCGGAGCCTTCTGTAATCCCTCCGGCGTACGCTGGTAGATCGTCGCGACGCGTGAGAGCCGTTTGTCGACCGGATAGAAGAACGTATCTTTCATCCCCAGTGGCTCGAAGATGCGCTGCCGGAGGAACTCGTCGAAAGTCTGCCCCGAGATCACTTCGACGATGCGTCCCAGCGTGTCGAATCCCGCGCCGGGGCTGTAGGTCCAGCGCGATCCCGGCTGGAACGCGAGCGGCACGGCAGCGAGCCGTGGGATGTAATCGGCCAGCGCGTCGGTGGGTTTGCGCGGCATCTTCGCGGCTTCCGTCGCGCTGATACCGCCGCTGACCAGACCCGACGTGTGGGTCAGCAGATCCCGTATCGTGATCTCTCGAGCGGCCGGCACCGTGTAGAACCGGGGCTCGGCCGCACGCGCTGCCGCCTGACCCGGACCCGGTTCCATCGGGACGGCAACCGTGAGCGTCTTGAGCTCGGGAATGTATTTCGAGACCGAATCGCTCAACCGGAGCTTCCCTTCCTCCATCAGCATCAGGATGGCCACGCCGGCGATCGGCTTCGTCATCGAGGCGAGGTGAAAGATCGTATCCGTCGTCATCGGCTTCTTCGACGCGAGGTCCATCAGGCCCTGAGCCTCGAGGTACGCCAGACGTCCTTTGCGCCCGACCAGCGTCACGGCGCCCGAGATGTCGCCGGCGTCGATGTGCCGCTGAATGGCCGCGCGAATTCTCGGCAGGCGTTCGGACGAGAGACCAACTTCCTCCGGCTTTGCCTTGGTGGAGGCCGCAGCCAGCGGGAATGCGAGCGCCAGACACACAGCAACGACGCCAAGTGATTTCTTCATCGTTCGTACCCTCTTTCGTGCCGAATCTTACACCGTGAGTGACGCCATGTGGCGCAGGGCTTCAGCCCTGCGATCGTTACCGGCACAGCAGCCTCGTCAGCGCCTCCGCGACGACAGGCGTGGACGCCTCGTCGCCGGGTTTCGCGCGCCAGCCGACGAACCCGTCGGGCCGGACCAGCAGGGTGTCGACGCCGTGCGCGATCTGGTGGACGTCGAGATCGATCGAAAGCCGGCTCGCGGCCTCGCGCGCGGCTCGGCCCCACGCGGCGCTATCAACTCCATCGGGGCCGGTCAGGAGCACGAAGTTGCGCCCGAAAAGATCCAGCGTGGACGCCGTAACGCCGTTCCCGTCCAGCCACACGTGCGGCGCGCGCGTGCCGGGTCGCCCTCTCGATTCGCGAGGATTCTCATGAACAGCTGTGGCGCGGCGCTTCAGCCCCGCGTTCGCAGGCCTGAAGGCCTGCGCTACAGACGACTCCGCGTCATCCGGAATCACCGCGACGGACTCGTAGCGATATCCGAGCTCGACATTCAAATCGTTCTCGACCGGCTGCATGCCCTCGGTGCCGAGATACGGCGCCGTGCGCGTCACGTACCGTGCGTACGCCTGCTCCATCGTGAACTCCGCGACCGGCCGGCGTTCAGGTTCGTACGTGGACAGCAGCGTTTCCCCTGCCGTGCCCTGAAGCACCATCGCCAGCTTCCACGCCAGGTTGTGCGCGTCCTGGACGCCGGTGTTGCCGCCAAACCCGCCGTTGGGCGGCATCACATGCGCCGCATCGCCCGCGAGGAAGATGCGGCCGTCGTGAAAGCGCTCCGCGACATCCGCTTCGGCCTTCCACGGCATCACGTTCTGGACGGCGATCGGCACCTCGTCCGAACCGAGCGCAATCTGAATCAACTCGAGACACCGCGCTTCGGTCAGCCCGGTGGAGACGTCGGTGACCGGATGGTTGGGATCGCCAAGCGCGTTGACCGCGAGGAAGCCGCTGTCGAACGGTTTCTCGAACCGGAAGAAGCCGCGCAAGACCGGATTGTTCACGTAGATGACGCTCAGGTTCCGCCCTCGCAGTAGCGGCGCGACATCTCCGCGGAAGTAGATCGTGACGCTGTTGGAGAAGGCGCCGTGCCCGCGCATGGGGATGCCCAGCGTGTCCCGCACGCGACTGTGCGCCCCATCGGCAGCGATCATGTACGTCGCGCGAACGGTATCGGTCTTGCCGCTGTCGCGGTCGCGGATGACGGCCGTCACGCCGCCGGCATCCTGATCGAAGGAGATCAGGTCGGTGCCGAAGCGCAGCTCGGCGCCCAGCTCCTCTGCGCGCGATCGGAGGACCGGCTCGAGTAGGCTCTGTGAGATGAAGACGCGCTCGGTCGGACTCACGTCCCTGACGCCCTCGTTCAGGTTCGCGATGAAGTACCCGATCTCTTTTCCGGCGAGCGTCTCGACCGCCATGATCGCGCCGTCCTGCACGAACTGCTCGTCGGATTTGCTGCGCACGATCTGTTCGACGCCGACCGTGCGGAAAATCTCCATGGTCCGCTGGCTGATTTGCGCGGCGCGCGGATGGATGGCCGTGCCCGGGTGATGCTCCACCGCCAGCGCCCGAACCCCGTGATGGCCGAGCAACAGCGCGGTGGACATGCCGACCAGGCTCCCGCCGACGATCAGGACGGGAACCTCGCGTGTGCTCATCAGGGAGAATCCGTGATCAGGAAATCTTGTCCAGGCCTTCGCTGAGCTCGATGGACGCACCCCAGGGATCGGTGATGAACGCGATCGCGGTGTCGATCGCCGGAATCTTCCGATAGAACTTCTTGTGTTCGTCGATGCTCGTCGCGTTCAGATGGTGATGGCCGTAGACGATGGGGCCATCTTTGGCCGCGAGAAGCTGCGCCGAGGCGGGCGACCCGAGCGCGAGCACGAGCAGCCCCGAGACGATCGAGATCAGTGTTCGTTTCATAGGATGGGATCGGCGGACCTGATAAGGTCCGCCCTACGTATACTACGCTCGACGCCGGCCATCAACCGGAGACCTTGTGATGAATCTGCCCACGTTCGTATCCCGGACGCTCACTGCAGCCGTCGTGTTGCTCGCGGCCGGCGTCTTGGCTCGCCCAGGGACGATCGTATCCGCGCAGGCCTCCGGGGTCCTTCGACAGTCCCGGGACGCCGCCGGTTCGCCGAGCGGCGAGGCCATCTACCGGGAACGATGCGCGGGCTGCCACGAGCTCGTAAGCCCTCGGATCCCGCCGCGCGAGGCGCTGACCAGGATGCCGGCCGCCCGGATTCTGCGCACGCTTGATTTCGGCGCCATGATGAACATCGCGTACCCGCTGCGGCGCGACGAGCGCGAGGCGGTCGCCGCGTTTCTGGGAACGGCAGGCGTCGAGCCGGCGCCGACGGCGGCGGCCTTCTGCGCCGACCGCCCTGGGAAGATCGCCAAGATCGCCGATCGACCCAGGGTGCAGTGGAACGGGTGGAGCCCGACCCCCTCGAACACCCGCTTTCAATCCGCCGAGGCGGCGGGCTTGACGATCGATCAAGTGCGGCGGCTCGATCTGAAATGGGCCTTTGCGTTTGACGGCGACATCGCGGCGTTCGCGCAGCCGACGGTACTCGACCGGCACCTCTTCGTCGGAAGCGCGAGCGGCCGGGTGCACGCCATGAGCGTGGACACCGGTTGCCTGCACTGGATCTTCCAGGCGAACGGACCGGTGCGATCGGCCATCCTCGCGGTGCCGGTAGGCCAGCGCCACGCGCTGCTGTTCAGCGATCAGACCGGGTGGTTCTATGCGATCGCGGCGGACACGGGAACGCTCCTCTGGAAGAAGAGGGTCGAGGATCACGAAGCGACGCGACTGACCGGCGCGCCGGTTGTCCACGACGGCACGGTCTTCATTCCCGCCGCATCGTGGGAAGAATCGCGCGCCATTGGCGCCAACTACGCCTGCTGCACCTTCCGCGGCAGCATCGTCGCTCTCCGGGCCCGCGATGGCTCGTTCGTGTGGAAGACCAACACGATCCGCGACGAACCGAGGCCGACCGGCACCAACAAGGCCGGCGCCCCGCAGTGGGGGCCCTCCGGCGCCGGAGTCTGGGCGTCGCCCACGGTCGACGCCAGGCGCGGCCTGCTCTACGTCACGACCGGCGACAACTACTCGTCTCCGCCGACCAACACGAGCGACGCGGTCATGGCGATGGAGATGAAGACCGGACGGATCGTCTGGTCCAGGCAGGTCACGAAAGACGATGCGTACAATTCGGCGTGCGGTGATGCGAATGGCACCAACTGCCCGCCGCAAAACGGACCCGACTACGATTTCGGCTCCTCGCCCCTGCTGGTGAAAACGTCCGGCGGCCGCGAGCTGGTGGTGGCCGGCCAGAAGTCCGGCCTGGTTTACGCATTCGATCCCGATCGGAACGGCGAGATCGTCTGGCAGACGCGCGTCGGCAAGGGCGGCGTGAACGGCGGAGTTCAGTGGGGCATGGCCAGCGACGGCCGCAACGTCTATGCGGCCGTGTCTGACGTGGTGAGAATCCGAAAGACGAATGCCGACCCGCAGGACCCGGCGCGGTTCGATCTCAATCCGAGGGAAGGCGGCGGCCTGACGGCGCTCGGTCTCGAAGACGGGCGGACGGTGTGGTTCGCGCCGCCCTCTGCGTGCGGTCCCAGACCTGGCTGCAGCCCGGCGCAATCGGCCGCGGTCACCGCCATTCCCGGCGTGGTCTTTTCGGGATCGCTCGATGGTCACTTGCGCGCGTTCGCCGCCGACGACGGCCGGGTGGTGTGGGATGTCGACACGGTACGGGACTATGACGCGGTCAACGGCGTGAAAGGTCGCGGGGGATCGCTCGACGGTCCCGGCGCGGTCGTCGTGGGAGGGATGCTGTTCGTCAACTCGGGCTACTCGCGCTTCGGCGGGATGCCGGGGAATGTGCTGCTGGCGTTCGCGCCGGCGCGGTGATCAATGAACAGACGCGAGTTCCTGACGGTTGCCGCGTCGCTGCCTCTTATGGCCAAGACCTCGAAACGCCCATCGACCGACGAGATCTGCTTCATGGATGCCACCTCGCTCGCCCGCGCGCTCCGCACGCGCGCCGTGTCGGCGGTCGAGGTCATGCAGGCGCACCTGGCCCAGATCACACGGGTCAATCCGACGGTCAACGCCATCTGTACTCTGGTGGACGAAGACCAGCTCCTGCAACGCGCGCGGGCGGCCGACGCACAATTGAAGAAGTCCGCGAGCGTCGGACCGCTGCACGGGTTCCCCCACGCGGTGAAGGACCTCGTGCCGACGGCGGGCATCCGCACGACGTACGGATCGCGAATCTACAAGGACAACATTCCTGCCGACGATGCGCTGATCGTGGAGCGGATCAAAGCGGCGGGCGCCATCGTCATCGGCAAGACGAACACGCCAGAGTTCGGCGCCGGGTCGCAGACGTTCAACGCGGTCTTCGGCGCGACGCGGAATCCGTACGACCTGACGAAGACCTGCGGCGGCAGCACCGGAGGCGGGGCCGTGGCCGTCGCGTGCGGGATGACGCCACTCGCCGACGGCAGCGACCACGGCGGCTCGCTCAGAAATCCGCCCAGCTTCTGCAACGTCGTCGGGTTCCGGCCATCGTTCGGCCGGGTGCCTGCGTGGCCGAAGTCGCAGCCGTGGACGTCGATGTCGGTGGACGGACCCGTCGGCCGTTCCGTGCGCGACGTGGCGCTGCTGATGTCCGTGATCGCGGGGCCGGACCCGCGGTCGCCGGTCGCGATCGACGAGCCGGGTCGCGTGTTTCGCGCCCCGCTCGCGCGCGACTTCAAGGGTACGCGCATCGCCTGGAGCCGCAACCTCGGACGCTACCCGGTTGAACCGGTGGTCAACGAGGTCTGCGACACGGCACGCCATGTGTTCGGCGACATCGGATGCCGCATCGAAGACGGTGAGCCCGATTTCAGCGATGCCGACGAGATATTTCAGGTGTTGCGCGCGTGGTCGTTCGCGCAGGAGCGCGGCGAGGATCTGAGGCAGCATCGCGATCTGATGAAGGACACGGTCATCTGGAACATCGAGCAGGGCATGAAGCTCACCGGCCTCGACGTATCGCGCGCGGAAGCTAGGCGGTCAGCGCTCGTCCAGCGGGTCCGCGTGTTTCTCGAGCGCCACGAGTTCCTGATCCTGCCGGTCTCGCAGGTCGCGCCGTTTCCCGTCGACGTGGAATGGGTGAAAGCGATCAACGGTGTCGAGATGAAGACGTACATCGACTGGATGGGCACGTGCTACGCGATCTCACTGACCGGCCTGCCGGCGATCTCCGTGCCGTGTGGATTCACGCCGGACGGGCTGCCAATCGGTCTGCAGATCGTCGGCCGGCACCGCTGCGATCTCGACGTGTTGAAGCTCGCGCATGCGTTCGAGCTGGCGACGCGGGTCGGTAAGAGACGACCGGGTGTGGTGGGGTTGGTGGGGTGGGTCGGGTAGGCCGGGTGGGTCTGGTAGGGAGGGTGGGGCAGGAAGCGTGACAGAATCTGCGGGCGAACTATGGCACTTCACCCTCAGTTCCCGACTTCGCCCTACGCCCCGCTGATTCCCTCGCAGCGGTGGTTTCCGGCCGACGAAACCCTCCGCAGTACCGCATACGAGAAGCTGCTTCCCCCGCTTGTCGCCAAGATTCGCGAACAGGTCTACGCGTGGCGGGAAAAAGGATACGTCGGCGCGTCAGCTACGTCTGTGAACCTTCTCCGTTGGTGGTTTGACACGGAGCATCTGCTCGAAGATTCCGACGGTTCCCTCTCTCCGTTCCGCTACTACTTCGCCCAGCGGGAGGCAGTCGAGACGCTGATCTGGCTGCACGATGTGCGCCGAGCCAGAGACAAGTTCGACTTGCTCCGGTTCGATGCCTCGGGCGCGGTGTCTTCCGGCATGTTCGACGAGGAGTGGCCGCGCTACGTGCTGAAGATGGCCACGGGAGCGGGAAAGACAAAGGTCCTCTCTCTGCTCATCGCGTGGAGTTTCTTCCACAAGCTGTACGAACCGGACTCCACGCTGGCTCGCAATTTTCTCGTCATCGCGCCCAACATCATCGTGCTCGACCGGCTCCGCGCCGATTTCGACGGCCTGCGCATTTTCTTCAACGACCCCATCCTGCCCAGCAACGGCCACGAAGGCCGAAACTGGCGGGACGACTTCCAGTTGACCCTGCACATCCAGGACGATGTCCGCACCGTCCGCGAGACCGG
>JBGPKK010000055.1:0-25474 GCA_041485905.1 Vicinamibacteria bacterium | reverse complement strand
GGCAGGCTCCAGTCTACTGCTGTACAGCCTTCTCCTGATCGCGCGCGCCCGCGAGGATGTTCGGCAGGCTGTAATTTCCCTCGTGGCAGGCGTACTCGAAGATCGGCTCCCGGCTCTTCGTCATCGGAATCTGCGCCGTCCACGGCCTCGTCCACGTCGCCGGATCGTCAATCGTGAACTCATAGAGCAGCGTGTCCGCGTTGACGCGCGAGAAGCGTTCGACGAGGTGCAGCTTCGCGCTGGCGCTCCTGAACACCATGGGCCTGAAATTCGTCGTGTCCACGACGAGCGCCTCGCCGTCCCAGCGTCCGCGCGAGCTGCCCATCCACAAACGGATCGGCGATCCGACCTGCGGACGGCCGTCGAGCGGGATGATGCGCTGGTCGTGGACCATCTCGTTGACGATCACCACCGTGTCCGGCGTCTGGAACACTTCCATGTTGTTGTTATACGCCCCGGGCACCATCGGCGGACCGGTCACCGTCCAGCCGAGACACCGTTCCTGCAGCGGCCGGTCCGCGTGGGAATCGAAGCTCAGGCCCCTGGCGCCGCCCTCGTACTCTCCGTTGGCCGTCCACAATCCGCGTCTGTCCTCGGCGCGCTTCCGCCCCTCGGGAGTCAAGGAGGGAATTCGCCCATCGGGAGGATCGATGATGAGCGACGTGCGCCGGGTTCCCACGACCTTGGACCCATACTCCCACCACACTTGGTTGTACGCGCGATCGAGATCGGTGCGGCCGTCCGGCCCGCGACCGGTTGGACCCTCGCCGTCGCGACGATCGCGGTTCTGGATGGCGAGCGTTCGTTTTTCGAATGCCGCGGCCTCCGCGTCCGTCAGAACCGATCGCCCGGCGAACTCGGCCGGGCGTTCGAGCGGCGTCAAGGTCGCGTAGCTCCAGACACCTTGCAGGTCGGGCCGGCCTTCTCGCGTACGGGGCGCCGCTCCCTTTTGAGCCCCGGGATTGGCGGCCCCGACCGCCAGCACGCCTGCCGCCGCGCCAACCAGAGCCAGGAATCGAAGTTTCAGATGGCCTCCCCTGATGACGGCAGTCTACGCCTCAATGCGACAGGCCGACAGTATTTTTGTCCGGCTCTGGAAAGAGTCAGAGAGAGTCATTGTCCGATCGCAGGGCACCGGATACTCTATTGGCGGGTGACGTCGGCGGCGTGGACGATGACTGTGCTGAGCTTGTGCGTGGGCGTGCCGACGCCGACCGCCGCGGCCGCACAGACGCGGACGCCTGCCGCGATCGAGATGCGGCTTCAGACGCTCGAGCGGGCGGTTGCGGCCGATGCGGAGAACCTGACGCTTGCCGCCAATTATCGGAAGGTGACACTCGCCGAAGGACTATTCGACCGCGCGATCGATGTCTTCAGACTCCTCGCGAAGCGACGCGGGAGCGGTCCGAACGTCACAATCAGCCTCGCGCTCGCGTACGCGGACAAAGTGCCGACCGCCGGTGATATTCGCCGGCTGTATCTCGGCCGCGACGGAATGAACGCGCTGACGCAGTCCATCGCCAATCGACCGAGCGTGCTGGCGTATTATCTCCGCGGCCGGATCAATCTCTACTACAACAGGTTCATCTTCCACCGCACCGACAAAGGCGTGGCCGATCTGACGCACGCGCTGTCACTGGTTACCACCGCGACGCCGCCTTCTCTCGTCGCCCATGTGTACACGGCGCTCGGCGACGGCTACTTCAGACTCGACGATCTCCTCAGCGCTCGTGCCGCCTGGTCAGAGGGCCTCGCGAAGTGTCCTGATGACGTCGAGCTGAGGACCAGGCTCGAGAAAAACGGGCAGGCGCTCCTCGAGATCGTGACGGCGGCGTTGTCCGCCGGACGCCGTTCGGACACCAGCCTCTCCGGTTTTCTCCCGGTGAACTAACCGATCTCCTCGGGCGGTGACGACGGGCCGAGCGAAGCGAGGAAGCGGTGGAAGGCGGGACTGCCGCGCTTTTCAAGCTTCAGTGCGTTGAACACGTCGCGGTTCACGCCGGTCCGGATCCGGCGGTTGGCACCGAAGGCGAGAGGCGCATACAGCGAAATGGGTACGTACACCGGCCGCCGTCGTTCTGCCTCGAACAGGCGGCGATGGTAATCGTGGTCGTCGTTGTCCTGAAAAAAGTGACGCTCGTCGAGATAGCCGTGCCGCTCGAGGTCGCTCTTGAGGATCAGCCACGGGCCCCGATTCACCGTCTCGCAGCGGTAGATCCGCCCTTTGAGGAGATTGACGACTTCGGGCGTTTCGATCGCTCTCCCACATAACCCCACGAACTCGCGCGACCGCCGGCGCACCAACCGCGACAGGAGGCCCATCCGGGGACCGATCGATCTGAACGTGTGGCCGCAGCGGCCCGAAATCGCCGACGGCTTGGGAGATGTCGACAGCGCGCGCAGGAGAACCGCGTCAAACCGGGGCTCGCGGACCTGAATGTCTGCCTGAATTTCGATGATGATCTCGGTGTCGGCCAGCGCGAACCCCAGATTGTCGCACGCGGTCTCGTAGACCGGCACGGGATTGCGAATAATTGTGGCCCTGGCGATGAGCGGTGCGCTGCGGAACTGGAAAAACGCCTTCGCCCGCTCGACGGTACCGTCCTCAGATCCGTCGTCGATCATGATGCAGTCGAACGGCTGCGACGCGCTCGCCGCGGCGGCCGCAATGGAATCGTGGATGATGGCGTCGTGGTTGAACGTCGGGATCACGACGGTGAATCGAGGCTCGAGGGAATTGAGCGCCGCGTGATACAGGACCTCAGGCGTTTGGCGGAGGCGGTGAGGCGCCGGCTGGTTGACGAGGCGGGCGAAGTACTCGCCGCTGTCGTAGCTGCCGAGGACTCTGTCGATGGTGGCCGGACTCGACATGTCGGACCGTTCCGGAAGTCTTTCAGGGCTGCGCTACAATCCGACAGAGCATGAATCCGAAGCTGATCGTCGTCACGGCCGCGTCCTCGAATCACGCCGGCGCGCTGCGGCAGATGCTGGAATCGCTCCGCCGCCTGGGCGCGCGCGTCGAATGCTACGACCTTGGCCTGAGGCCTGATGAAGTGCGCGGGCTGCCACGATGGGACGGCTTCTTCTATCACAGATTCGATTACGCCGCGCATCCGCCACACATGAACGTGGACGTCAGCGCCGGAGAGTACGCATGGAAGCCGGTCATCGTCGCCGACGTCGTGGACCGCATGCGGGCCGCTGGCGATCCGAGCGACGTGCTGTGGGCGGATGCCGGCTGCTATTTTCACTCGCTTCAGATGATGGCGGACCGGCTCCAGGCGACGCGTGGACTCTGGGTCCGATCGTCGTCTGGCGTCATGCGGGACTGGACGCATCCGCGGATGTTCGAGAATCTCGGCGTGGATCCGAATGAGTATGGGGACAAGCGCAACGCGGACGCCACGCTCGTCGGCTTCGCCACTGGCAGCGGGTCGCCGGCCGATCGCGAGGCGTTGTATCGGGATGTCGTCCTGCCATGGAAAGCATGCGCGCTGGTCAGGGATTGCATCGCCCCGCCTGGATCGTCCCGCACGAACCACCGGCAGGATCAGTCGGTCCTCTCGTATCTGGTGCATCGCGCCGGCTATCCGTTTGCCGATGACACGCGACACGAACTGGGCATTCGGTGCAAATGCGACCGGTGGTTCTATCACTACATCGGGTTCGACGTACCGGCCAGCGTGTATGCTCGAACCTGCCTGTCGTAATGGTCGCGCCGGCTGATGGGCTCCATTGATTGAGATATCGCCCGAGACCCACGACGAGCTGTATCACGACTGGCGCAAGGCGCTGGCGTTCTGCCGAACGCTGCCGGACGTGAGTCCACCCTCGCCGATCACATTCCACCTATTCTGGCGCCAGCGGCGAGCCGGCCTGTTTCGGAAGACACGGCCGTTTGGCCGGAAGCAGGCCCTGCCGGTAAAGGCGTTTTTTGCCACACAGGATCTTTCCCGCTGTTCTCTGGTGCTGTGGTCGGATGAAGATCTGTCGGGCAATCCGTGGCTTCGGCCGTTCGCACCGCACATGACGTTCCGCATCTATCAACCTGAGGTGGAAGTCCGCGGCACGCTGCTCGCAGAGCGGCCGGACCTGTATCGGCAGCAGGACCGCCGCGTCTGGCGGGACGGCGATCTGTTCCGCATCCTCGTCCTGCACAACCACGGCGGCGTCTACGTCGACATGGATATGGTGCTGCTCCGCAGCGTCGGGGTGCTGCTGGACCAGGAGTTCATCTATCAATGGGACCGGTTCGACGGCGTCTATAACGGCGCGCTGATGCACTTGTGGAAAGGCGGCGATTTCGCGCGCGAGCTCATCGTCGGCGTGACGGCCATTCCGCCATTCGAGTCCAACTGGGGCCGCGCGAATTTCCGGCGTGCGATTGATCACGGACGCGCCATCACCGTATTCCCGTCGCCGTTCTTCAACACCGAGTGGCAGGCCGACCCGCAATTCAAGCCGTTCCACAACACGCCCAACAGCGCGAATCTCTATGACGGCGCGTTCGCGTGGCACTGGCACAACCAGTGGGACGAACCGATTCAGGAGGGCAGCAAGTTTCAGCGGCTCGAAGCGCAGATCGACGGGCGACTCCTTGAGATGGGGTTCGCGACCGAATCGTCCGCGCAGGTGACGGGGCCGTGACCGTCGAGGGATTCCGGCCGCCCGGGCTAATGGCCCAGATCGGCAACATCGCGCGTCTTGTGTGGGCCGAGCGGAGAACCTACCTGCCGGGCACCATCTTCGTGGCCGTCAGCATCGGAACCGCGCTCGCGTACCCGCAGGTGATCCGGCTCATCATCGACGAAGGGATTCAGGGCCACCGGCCCCACCGATTGAACCAGCTGGCGCTGTGGATGGTTGTCATCCTCGTTGTCGAGGCGGTGGCGACTGGCGCACGCGACTACTACTTCGGTCTCGGCGCGGAACAGGTCGGCGTCCGGCTGCGGCGCCGGGTGTTCGAGACGCTGCTCCGGCAGGACATCCAGTTCTTCGACAGGCGAGACATCGGGGAAATGACGACGAGACTCTGGGCCGATGTGCCGCCGCTCGAATACGTCCTCGGCGAGGAATTCGCGGACTCGCTGCGGTTTACGGTGTTCAGCGTGTTGGGGACCGGCTTGCTGTTTTACACCTCGCTGAAACTGACACTTCTCACGCTGCTGGCAGTGCCGCCGATCGTGCTCGCCACGTCGTTTTTGGGCCGGCGCGTGAAGGTCCTGGCCGCCGACGTGCAGGACGCGCATTCGGAGGCCGGTGCGGCGGCCACGGAAGTCTTCGCGGGCATTCGCACGGTGCGCGCCTTCTCGCAGGAAGCGGCCGAGCGCTCGCGGTACGACAAGTTGATGGCGCGCGCCCTCGAATTCGCGCGCCGGAAGGTCCAGGCGCGGGCGATGCTCGGCGGAGTGTCGCTCATCGCCGGCGAGAGCGCGGCCCTGCTTGCCATCTGGGTCGGCGGCCATCTCATCGTCTCCGGCCGCATGACGACCGGGTCCCTCATCTCGTTCATCCTGTACGCGCTCCTCGTTGCCCGTGGATTCCGTAACGCCTCGCGGTTCACGGCCGAATCGCTGCGAGCGATCGGCGCCACCGAGTGGGTGTTCGATCTGCTCGGCCGAACACCGCTGATACCGCTCGACAGCGGCGACGAGCCTGACGATTTGGACGGTTCGGTCACCTTCGAGCACGTGCGCTTCCGGTATCCGACGCGGCCGGACGTCGAGGCGCTCAAGGACATCGATCTCCGCATCGAGCCTCGCGAAGTCGTGGCGCTGGTCGGCAAGTCGGGATCCGGCAAATCGACGCTCCTCAACCTCATGCTGCGGTTTTACGATCCGACCGAGGGACGCGTGCTCGTGGGCGGGCGGGATGTGCGGACGCTGAACCCGGTGTCGCTGCGGAGCCACATGGCGACGGTGATGCAGGAGCCGACGCTCTTTTCGCGAACGGTCGCGGAAAACATCAGCTACGGCGCGACCGGGTCCACCAGGGATGAGATCGAGCGCGCCGCGGCGCTCGCGTGCGCCGACGAGTTCATCAACCGGTTGCCGGACGGCTACCAGGCGCCCATCGGCGATCGCGGCGTTCAGCTCTCCGGCGGACAGCGCCAACGCCTGGCGATTGCGCGCGCGGTCCTGCGGCGTCCGAAGATTCTGATCCTCGACGAAGCCACCAGCGCGCTCGACGCCGGACTCGAGTCGGTCGTGCAGGTCGCGCTGCGCGCGATCGATTACCAGCCGACGACGCTCATCATCGCCCATCGCCTGTCAACGGTCGCCAAGGTTGACCGGGTCATCGTCCTCGACGAGGGCCGGATCGTCGAGAGCGGCACGCACGATGCGCTCATCCAGACCTCCACCTTCTACCGCCAGCTCGTCCAGACCCAGCTCGTTGCTCAATGAGTGAACCGATCGACTGGTGCCGATCCAGCGCGATGCCGTCCAACGTGCGGCTGTCGCTCAAGCGCGCGTTCCGGAACCGGGTGCGCGACTGTCTTCCGGAACCAGATGTCCGCGGCAAAACGATCGTCCTCTACTCGCGGAGAACGCTGCCAAAGATCTCGCGCGCCCGCATTGGCTCGGAGTTTCACGGGCTGTTCTCCGAGTTTCATTCCGTCCTGGGCGGCCTGGCCTACGCGGAAGCCCACGGATCGGCCGGCGTGCGGGTCGATTTCCGCAGTCCGCTGTACTGCGAACGAGATCGTGGTCCGAACTGGTGGACCTATTTCTTCGACTCCGCAACGATGCTTCTGGATCCTGGTGCATCCGCGATCGGCGAGGAAGTGCATCTGAAGGGGATCGTCACAAAATACGGCCGGTACGGCGGCTTCTCCGACGTCGTCACCGGACCGCTGGCGTACCTGTACCCGATGACATACGGGATTAGCCGGCTGGCGCTGCATCGGTTGCTGACCGCATATGTGCACGTGCGCCAGGACATTCTCGACGAAGTCGCGCGAGTCGTCGCGGCCAGGTTCGAGCCTGGCGCGTACGTCGTCGGCGTCCATTATCGCGGGACCGATTCGACGCACGGCTGGACGGGCGCGTTGAACCACTATCGAACGGCCCGCGCGCCGTACCAGGCGTACGCGGACGAAGCCAGACGCGTGCTCGACGCCACCCGCCCGTCCAGGTACCAGATTTTTGTCGCGACCGACGAGATCGACTGTGTGGAGTTCATGCGACATGAGTTCGGCGATCGCGTGATCGCTCTCGACGACTCGCCGAGAGTCCGACCGCACGAGCCGGCCGTGCACCTCGATCGGATGCTCCCGGTGTCGAATTATCAGAAAGGGAAATCGGCGCTCGTCGATAGTCTGCTTCTCGCGGCCACGGGCTACCTGGTGAAGGGCCGATCGAATCTCTCGGACGCGTCGCTCGTCTTCAATCCGCAGCTGCCTTATTCGTTTCGTCCTGACGTCGCCGTGCGGTAGATCGTCTCGAGACGCCGTGCAATCGCGCTCCAGTGGTAGGCGCGAACATACCCGGCGCCAGATGCCCCCAACGTGCGTCGCAGAGCCGGAGCCTCCAGCAGCGACGTGATCTCGTGGGCAAGGGCCGCGGGGTCATCGACGTCAACGAGCCGCGCGCTTCCCGCCCCCTCGAGCAACTCCACGTATCCTTCGATTCGCGTCGCGACAATCGGCCGCTCGGCGGCCATCGCCTCGAGCAGGACCACGCCGAAGCTCTCGCCCCCGAGCGCCGGCGAGCAGACGATTTCGGCCGCCCGATAATAGCCGGGCAGGTCGTCGTCAGACACGCGACCGGTGAATCTGACATCCACGCCTGCATCACGAGCCGTGGCCTGCAGAGCCGCCCGATCGGGTCCGTCTCCAACAATCACGAGGCGCGCATCCGGCGCGCTGTGCTGAACCATCGCCATCGCCCGGATCAGGCGATCGACGCCTTTCCGCGGCTCGAGCCGTCCCACGAACAGCACGAACCGCAGATGGTCCGGCATCGTTGCCGGCCGGCTCGCCGGCTGACGGAATCGATCCACGTCGACCCCATTGGGCACGACCTCGTACTCGCCGGGAAAGTCGCTGGAGACCGTGCGTCGCGCGGCGTCTGACACCGCCAGGCGGGTACAAATGCGACGCATCATCGGCGCCAGCAGCCAGTGGTATCTGCCGTACCATCGATGCCCCTGCTCGCGATGCGTGTGGAAGGTGGCGACCACCGGCGCGGTGGCCTGGCGCAGGACGAACCACGGCACGAGGGGCATCAGCGGCTCGTGCATATGGAGCACGTCGAACCTGGCGGTCCGAAGCAAATCGGCCGCGCGCCACCACGACCGAGGATCCACGCCGATGCCGGTTTCGGTGCCGCCGATGACGAGCGAGAGGCAGGTACTGAGCGCGACCTCGCCATCGGCCAGGGGTGCCGACGAAGCGCCGAACACGCACACGTCGTGCCCGAGCCGGCGAAGCGCGCGTGCTTGTGCGCGGATATGCGAGTTCACGCCGCCATCGCGGCCCAGATCGTACGGGGCGCACAGGCCGATGCGCAGCGGGCGCGCCTGCCCCGCCTCGTCCATCACCTCGAGTGCGTGCGTGATCGGCGAAACAGATCGCGCAGCGGCGGCGTGAACCCCCGCTCGACCGTCGCGTGGTACGGAGCGTCGGATCGCAAGGTCGAGATCAGCAACCGGTGGACGCGTCCGAGATTGTGATACGGAAGCGAGGGAATCCAGTGATGCAGTGCGTGATAGCGCAATCCCAGCGGTGCGACAACTGCCTCACACGCGGCGGCCAGCCGCGCCCCCGGATGTCCGGTTGTCGCGATCGTGCATGAATCGAGGAGCTGCTCGGTCATCGAGACCTCGCCGGAATCGTGGTCGTAACGGTGCGCCGCCAACGTGCGAACAGCGTTGATGCCCGACACGGCTGCGCTCGCAATGAACCAGCATAAGATTGCCGCCACGGGCAGCCATCCGATCCACCACAGGCCGACTGCCATCCACACGACGGCCGACGCCGCAGCCTCCTGCGCACGAGCGGCGACCTCGATGGGGGCGCGCCGAATGTAGCGATGATTGATCACCAGCGCCGAGTATCGTTCAGCCACCGCCCGCCGCAGCGGCGGCACGACCCACGACAGCGGCGCCAGCACCCCGAATCGAAGGGCGAGGGCCGCGGGCGCCAGTAACGACGCCGCCGCGCACGCCAGGATCAGCGCCGGTGGCCGCCGCCCGAACGGCAGATATTCCGGATCCGCCTCAGTGCCGTAGCAGTTCTGGCGGTGATGGTCCGTATGGACGCCTTCGTAGAGAAACGATGGAATGAGCAGCGGCACGCCGACCAGCGCGTTCCATACCAGCGTGAATGCCGGAACGTCTCTCCCCGCACGATGGGTGATCTCGTGGATGAACAGCACCGCGCGGTAGAGCGCGAAGACCGCAAGCATCAGGAATGGCGCGCGGTGCCATCCGTGCGCGAGAGACGCGGCCGCGAGCATCGTCCAGCCAATCGCAGCCGACGTCAGAAAGTCGAACCAGTAGACGGACGGAGCCGGCTTGAACCACTCGACGGGGATGACGTGAATGGCCTCGTCGATCGCGCGGCTTCTCCGCGCCGATTCAGCAACAGCTGGTGATGAGAGCAAAACGGTGAATATCCTTCAGGCGCCGGTGGAGCGCTGGCGCGTGGCGTTCTCTCTGGTCGGTCTGACGATCGTGCTGAACAGCGTGATATCCGGATCGCGTACGAACCGGGCCAGCAGCGCCGTCCATGACGTGTAGGCGTACAGTCCCTCGTAGAATTCCGGCGCGATCCGGCGGACCTGCGGCAGGCGGGACCACGGGATCGTCACGAGATCGTGATGCTCGGTGTGATAGCCCACGTTGAACGACACGCTGTTGAGAGGGCCGTAGTACGAGTACGTCTCCTGGCCCGGCGCCAGGGCGAAGTGTTCCTGAATCCATCGCGCGCCGAGCGGATGCAGACCAATCGCGAACACCGTCGAGGTCACGAGGTACTTGAACGGCGCGCCGCCCGCCCAGAACGCGACTGCAGCCATGCACCCGAACTGAATGATGATGTTGACCACCGTCCATCCGTCGAACAGCCTCACACGCGTCAGCCGCCGCGGGCGAACGATGCCCTGGATCAGAATGGTTCCGGCCACCCAGGCAGCCTTCGCGAGTCCCGACCGACCGACAACCCGCGATTCGGTCGGACCCGGGATGCCCGCGTCAAGTTCGAGATCGCCCATGTTCCGGTGATGGAGGAGATGGTACTTCGCGAACGAAATGGCGCCAGGGACCACCAGCGGCAGATTCGCGACGATCGCGATGAGGCGGTTCGCGGTGCGCGAACGAAAGACCAGATTGTGCGTGCAGTCGTGGATCAGCGCCCACAACGCGTGATCGATCGTCGCGCCGATCACATAGGCGCACGGCACCCAGATCATCCAGCTACGATGGCCGACCAGGATCGCCAGCCCGATCTGCGCGAGGACCAGACCGACGATCCAAACAGCGCTCGCGGGTAAAGGGCCCGCCAGCGCGCGCAGCTCCGGGTGTGCCGCGAGCATCTGTCGGCCGCGCGCGGCGTGCGGCTCGCCGTAGGTGACGCGGATGTAGTCGGGCGAAGTCACTAGGAATAAGGTAGTCTGCCAGATAGAGTCGCGCAAGCGCCGAATTTGCCGCGTGCACGATGGAAGGGAGAGCCTGGGAACAGTGATAACAGGTCTATTCGCGCGGCCGGTCGCTGCACTTGTCGTCGCAGGCTTGGTCGGTGTTCCCTGCCACGCCGCTGCTCTTGCGAGCGAGCGTAACGATCTCGCGGCGGAGTCTCCGTCGCCTCCCGTTCGTGTCGCAGTCGAAATCGGAGCAACCCTGCCGCCCGGAACGATTCGCGCCAGCGCATTGCGCTGGGCGTCCGCCCAATCCCATCGCCTTCCGCAGAGCGCCCAGAATGACGCGGGTCCCGCAAGCGATCGGTGTGCCGCGTCGGTTGTCGAAAAACTGGCCTGGCTGTATGCCCTGGTCGGTGGTTCAATCCTGCTCGTGTACGGTCCGCAGGAAAAAGAGGGCGGCGTCTGGACGATGGATGGCAAGAGTGAAACCGTGGCGGGCGCCGCGGCTATCGTTCTTTCGTTTGGGCTCCTGCGCGACATCCGGAAGAAGGGACGGTAGGAGGGCTTCGTTGAGCGCGCACAGGGTCGTCGTCACGGGCGCTGGTGGCTTCATCGGTGGGCATCTGGTCCGGCAACTCCTGGCAGACGGACAGACCGAACTGACAGCAGTCGACATCAAGCCGCCGGAAGAATGGTTTCAACTCGCTTCGCGCGCCGACAACGTGTCGGCGGATCTGCGGGATCTCGACGTGTGCCGCCGTATCGTGTCCGGCGCGTCCGTTGTCTACAACCTGGCGGCGGATATGGGCGGGATGGGCTTTATCGAGAGCAACAAAGCCCTGTGCATGCTGAGTGTCCTGATCAACACCCACCTGCTCATGGCCGCGCGCGACGCGGGCGTCTCCCGCTACTTCTACGCCTCATCTGCGTGCGTGTACAACGCCGCCAAGCAGGCGGTTCCCGGCGTCGCCGGCCTCGCCGAACGTGACGCGTATCCCGCCATGCCGGAAGACGGTTACGGTTGGGAAAAGCTGTTCAGCGAACGGATGTGCCGGCACTTCTCGGAGGACTTCGGCCTCGAGACCCGGGTGGCGCGCTATCACAACATCTACGGTCCCCACGGCACCTACGACGGTGGACGCGAGAAGGCTCCGGCGGCCATTTGCCGAAAGGTGATTCAGGCGAAGCTGTCCGGCGACCATCGGATTGTGATTTGGGGTGATGGGTCCCAGACCCGGAGCTTCACCTACATCAGCGACTGTCTCGAAGGCACACGACGACTGATGGAGGGCGGCGTGCGCGAGCCGATCAACGTCGGCAGCAGCGAGATGGTCACGATCGATCAGCTCGTGGATCTCGTGGAAAACGTCGCGGGTGTTCGTCTGATCCGGGCATACGATGCCGGCGCCCCCACGGGCGTCGCCGGACGAAATAGTGATAACTCCCTGGTCAGGACGCTGCTGGACTGGGAGCCGTCGACGCCGCTTCGTGTCGGCATCGAAGCCACGTATCGATGGATTTACGATCAGCTGCGCGCGTCTGTCTCAGTGGGATCTGAAGGTTGATCGAAGTCCGACCTGTCGGGAACCGGCGTGAGCTGGGCCGGTTCATCGATTATGCGTACGTCCGCAACCGTCGCGATCCGCATTGGATCTCGCCGCTGCGCATCGCCGAGCGCGAGCGGCTGTCGCCCAAGCACAACCCGTTCTTCGCACATGCCGACGTCGAGCGACTCCTCGCGTTTGAGGACGGCCGCGTGGTCGGACGCGTGCTGGCGATCGACGACCACCTGCACAACGAGGCGCACGGCGACAACCTCGCCGCATTCGGGTTTTTCGAAGCGGAGAACCCGGCAGCGGCGCTGGCGCTGCTTCGTGGTGCGGAATCGTGGGCGCGCCAGCGCGGTCGCGCCCACGTGCGCGGACCGCTCAACCCGTCGCTCAACGAAAGCGCGGGACTGCTGATCGACGGCTTTGATACCGACCCGATGCTGTTGATGCCGCACAACCCACCGGAGTACGCAGAGTACATCGAGGCGGCCGGTTACCGAAAAGTAAAGGACCTGTACGCCTGGCTGTACGACCTCGACCTCGACCTCGACCCGGTCGTCACAAGACTCGCGGCCCGGGTGCAGGAGAGACATCACATCGTCGTTCGGCCGCTGGAGGTTCGCGAGTTCGAGCAGGAGATCGAGCGGCTGCGCGTCTTGTACTGCGACGCGTGGGCGCCCAACTGGGGGTTCGTCCCGCCAACGCCCGCCGAATTCCGTCGGATCGGGAAGGAGCTCAAGCAGATCTTCGATTCGCGCTGCGCGGTCTGTGCCGAGGTCGATGGCCGCGTCGTGGCGTGCGCGGTCGCGATTCCCGATATCAATCAGACGCTGAAAGGCACCGACGGCCGACTGTTTCCGCTGGGACTGATTCGATTGCTTCGACGCAAGACGATCATCAATCAGGTGAGGCTGCTGCTGCTGGGCGTTCGTGCAGAATATCGCCCGATCGGTCTGTACCCGCTACTGATCTGCGAGCTGAGGCGGCAGCTCGTGCCCAACACCCCGTATCGGCGTGCCGAGCTCTCGTGGGTGCTCGAGGACAACCACGACGTCAATCAGGTGGTCGAACGCCTGGGCGCGCGACGTTACAAAACTTACCGCATCTATCAGAAAGCCCTGACGTGAGCCAGACGGTAGCCGTCACGGGCGCAACAGGATTCATCGGCCGGCTTGTGACGGCAGACCTCGTCGCACGCGGCATCCATGTTCGCGCCATCGTCCGACCCGGGTCGACGCACGCCGCTCCGGCAGGGGCAGAGATCGTTCTAGCCCCGCTGGAGGCAGCGGCGCTCCGCGATGGATTCGCCGGCGTCGACGCCGTCGTCCACCTCGCCGGCGTCATCAGCACGCTCGACCCCTCGGTGTATACCACGGTCAACGTCGACGGCACGCGAGAGGTCGCCGCGGCCGCCAACGCCGCCGGCGCACGTCTCGTGCACATCTCGAGCCTCGCGGCTGCGGGTCCGGCCTCGGCCGCCCGGCCGCGCGCAGAGGATGATGCGCCGAGCCCACGAACGCCGTACGGTCGAAGCAAGCTCGAAGGCGAGCGGATCGTGATGGCGATGTCCGGATTGCGCTGGACGATCCTGCGCCCGGGGGTCGTGTACGGTCCCGGCGACCGCGCGATGCTGCCCGTGTTCAAGTTCGCCGAGCGCGGGTTGTTGCCGCTTGTCGGCCGCACTGACGCCGCGTACACCCTGATTCACGTGCACGATGTCGTCCGGGTCGTCGGCGCCGCCATCGCGACACCGGCCAACGGTGAGATCCTGTTCGTCGGCCACCCTCGTCCGGTGACCGCACGAGAGATTCTCGAGGCCGTTGGACTGGCCGTCGGCCGCCCGGCGATGATCATTCGGGTCCCGCAGGCGGTCACCCGCCTGGCTGCCGCAGGTTGCGATGTCGTCGGGCGCTTCGTCAGCCGGCCGCTGCCGCTCAATCGCTGGCGGTACGTCGAGCTCTCAGCCGAGGGATTTGTGTGCCGCGTAGAGCGACTGCGCCAGCGGCTCGGAGTCGGCGCCGAGATCGAATTACGCGAGGGAATCGCACAAACGGCCGACTGGTACCGCCGGAACGGCTGGATTAAACGATGAGACTGGAGCCGACGCCCACGCGCGCGAAGATGTCGAGCGCCCGCGTGATGTGCTCGTCGGTGTGGGCGGCCGAGCAGCTCGCTCGCAGCACGCACTCGTCTCGCGGACAGCCGGGCGGCACGATCAGGTTCACGTAGAGCCCTTCGAGCAGCAGTTCCTGCCAGAGCGCGATGGTGCGCTGTTCCTCGCCGATGAAAATCGGGACGATTGGCGATTCTGTCGAGCCGATGCGGTACCCGCCCTCGCGAAGGCCGTCCCGCAGTCGCCTGATGTTCGCCCAGAGGCGATCGCGCAGCTCCGGGTGTTCGCGAATGACGCGGACCGCCGCGTGCACGCTGGCCACGTTGGCAGGCGAACCTGACGCCGTGAACACGTACGCCCGTGCAAGAAAATGCAGCGCGCGCAGCTCCGCGTGATCCGAGACGCACACCCCGCCGACGCCCGCCAGCGACTTCGAGAACGTGCCGACGATGAAGTCGACCTGATCCAGGACACCTTGCGCTTCCGCGCAGCCCAGGCCGGTCGGCCCGTACGTGCCGAGCGAGTGCGCCTCATCGACGAGCAGGTACGCGCCATTGGCGCGGCACACCTCGGCAATTTCGGCAAGTGGCGCCACGTCGCCGCGAATCGAATACAGCCCTTCGACGACCACCAGCCGGTTGCGCTGCCCGGCCGGGAGGCGCTCGAGCTTCTTGCGCAGGCTCTCCGGCGAGTTGTGGCGAAAGGCCACGACCTGCGAGGCCGTGTGGCGCGTGGCGTCGTAGATGCTCGCGTGGCTGTCGCCATCGATCAGGATGATGTCGTCAGGGCCGCACAGGCCGCCGATGACCGACAGATTGGCCTGGTAGCCGGTGCTGAAAATCAGCGCGTGCCGCTTCTGGAACCAGTCGGTGAACTCGCGCTCGAGATCTTCGTGCAGCGACAGCGTGCCGTTGGCGGTGCGCGATCCGGTCGTCCCGGTGCCATATTCGAGGATCGCCTCGCGCGCCGCGGCCACGACCGCCCGATCGAGCGTCAGACCGAGGTAATTGTTGGACCCGAACATCAGCGTCGGCCGCCCGTCGACCACGACCTCGCATGGGCCCAGCACGCGCTCGATCACGGTCTCGCCGGGACGCGCGGATTCCAACGCGAACATGGCGCGCCGTTTCTCGACGACTTTGAGCTTGTCGAGCAAGTCCATCCGGTTATCCATCACACGTGCAGTCCTGTCTGCGCAGTGGCGGCTACGTCGAGGTCGCCTCGTTCGTATCGCATTTTCGTCGCCGCGCGGCGCACTTTCCCGCTCGTGGTGCGCTCGACCGCTCCCCGAGGCACCAGCACGACGTCGTCGATGAGCAGCCCGCACAAGTCGACGATGCGCCGGCGAATCGAGTCGGCGAGCACCTCCGCCGGCACCGTGCCGCTCGGCTCGACCACGATGACCGTGCGGTCGGCCTTCCCGCCCGCGACAGTGCCAAATGCGACCACGCGGCCGCGCCTGATGCCCGCCAGATCGCCGATGCCCCACTCCAGGTCCTGGGGATGGTACTTGCGGCCATTGACGATGATGATGTCCTTCACCCGGCCGCAGACGAACAACTCGCCGTTCGACACGTACCCGAGGTCGCCGGTATGGAGCCATCCGTCGCGGATGGTCCGCGCCGTGAGCTCCGCCTCTCGATAGTAACCCGGAGTGACCGACGGCCCGGCTAATCGGATCTCGCCAATGGCGCGCTCAGGCAGCGCGCTTCCGAACTCGTCGGCAATTTGGATCTGATGGCCCGGCAGCGGCAGGCCGCAACTGACCACCGTCACGTGCGGACTTGGGCTGCCATGCCCTGCGCTGGTCGCTAGCCGTTCCCCGGCGACCACATCTGCCGAAAGCCGCTCGACACAGAGGCTTCGTCCCCTCGGCGAAAACGACGCGGCCAGCACGTGCTCGGCGAGGCCGTAGCAGGGAAGAAAGCTCGTCTCGCGGAAGCCCACGGGCCCGAATTTTTTCGCGAAGGCCGCAAGCGTTGGCGCGTGAATCGGCTCGGCGCCGCATCCGGCGACCCGCCAGCACGACAGATCCAATCCCTCGAGATCGGTCTCCTTCACGCGCCGCACCGCCAGGTCGTAGGCAAAGTTTGGCGCGAAGCTCACGGTCCCGCGGTAGCGCGAGATGACGCGCAGCCAGTCGACAGGCCGCTTGACGAACGCCTGCGGGGTGAAGAGCACCGCCGACAAGCGGCCGTAGACCGCGCCAATCGCCATCCCGACGAGGCCCATGTCGTGGTACATCGGCAGCCAGCTGACCGCGATGTCCGACGTCGAAGACCCCACACCCGCGGGGCCGCTGAACGCCTCGATGTTCGCCGACAGATTGCGGTGGGTGACGACCACACCTTTCGGCACCGATGTCGACCCCGACGTGAACTGCACGAACGCGGTCTCGTCGGCCGACACCCTGCGCAATGGTTCGGACTCCCCCGCGTCGAGGGTTTCACACGCCACCACGAACGAGAGCTCCGGGCAGCGCGACCGCAGCTCGTCGAGGTGCGGCTGAAGCCCCGCGGTGGTCACAACGGCGCGGGCGCCGCACGATCTCAGGATGCCCGCTGTCGCGGCGAGATATCGCGGCAGATCGCTGGTCGTCGCCGGCGGGTAGAGTGACGCGGGAATGACGCCGGCAATCGACGCACCGAAGAGCGTCGTCAGAAACTGCTCGGCATCGCCGACGACGAGGGCGACGAGATCGCCGCGGCCGAGGCCCAGGGCTCGAAGGGCGTGCGCCACGCGCCGCGACGCGTCGTATATCTCCGCGTACGATCGCCGGGTTTCCCCGTCCGACGCCAGGAAGACGTAGCCGGCATCGCTATGGGCGGCTTCGTCCAGGGCCTCGGGGAGCGTACGCACGGGAGACATCAGACGCGCGCCCGACCCTCGACGAGCGCGGTCACCTGGGTGACGACGTGCGCGACCGTTCGGGTTGCCGGCACGTCATTGAGAGGGATGGACACGTCAAACTCGTCTTCGAGCTCAGCGATCAACTCCAGCATCTGCAGCGAGTCAAAGCCCAGATCGGTGACGAGATCGCTGGCGAGCGTCGGCTCGATGCGCCGTCGGCTCACACGTTTCAAGACCGCGATCACGCCGTTTTCAATTGAGGTTGGGGCCGACGGTGCCATGTCAGTGGTCTTGTAAGATTAGCATCGGCGCGCAAGCAAACGATAATGGATTTACCGGACCACGTTGAACCCGCCTCGCAGCGCATCTCTGTCGACGAGGTTCCCGCGCATGTAGAAGTGGCGATCTGCCGCAGATTGCGGATGTTGTCCAGCGGATTCGCATTGAGCACGAGAAAGTCGGCGCTCTTGCCGACAGTCAAGGTTCCGAGGTCCTTCACGCCCAGCAACGCGGCCGGCCTCTCTGTGGCGACCGTGATGGCCTGCGACGGCGTCATCCCCAGCTCCACGTATCGCTCCAGTTCGTGGTGCTCCGCCCACCCGAATGAATATCCCGGAACGACGCCCGCATCGGTACCGAGCACCACCCGGGCATTGGCCGCGATCTTCGGGAAATTGTACGCAACCGCCTGCTGCAGCGTGTCACGGAAACTCGGGGCCCCGCCGGGTGCGGCGGCCCTCTGCTGGCACCGCGTGGCACGGATCTCGGTCACGACCTTCGCCGGAAGGACCTGATCGACGAACGGATCGTCCTCGCACACCGGCGACCGATCGAAGAACCCGATGATTGGAACGTAATACGGATTGCGCTCCTTTAGAAGCGCCAGGTACTCATCGTCGACCTCCTTGTCGTACGGCAGGTGGACGATCAGATCGACTCCCGCACGCAGCACGGCTTTGCCATCTTCCAGGGTCGTCGCATGCGCGAAGACCATGATCTGGCGCTTGTGCGCCTCGGCAACAACCGCCCGGTACGCCGCGGGTTGCATCTTGGGGTACGTGCCCCGGCGGTCGTCGACCCAGATCTTGATGAACTTGATTTTCTTGCTGGCGACCGTCTCGACCGCGGCGCGGGCTTCCTGCTCGTTCGAGACGTCATACACGGCGTGCAACGGCGCCGTCCCTTTGATCAGAACCGAGTCGGGTCCGCCCCCAGGCGGCGCCATGCCCGCCGCGAAGAGGAAGCGGGCGGTGCCCGGGAATTTGCCCGCCTGCTGCTCCTGCTGGAACCGGATCGCCTGATCGTTGGGATCGCCACCAACCGACAGCGCCGCAGCGATGCCATAGTACGCCTCCCGCCGCAGATGATCGGCGACGTTGCTCGCCGTGTAGTTGTCGGCGCTCCAGCTCGTGTACCCCTCGTAGCCGATATGGATATGCGCGTTGATCAGCGCGGGCATCACCGTCTTGCCGGTCAGGTTCACGCGAGTGGCGCCGGCCGGAGCGGCGACGGCGCCTTTTCGACCGACCGCCCGGATGCGGCCGTTCTCGACGACCAGCGCTCCGTTCTCAATCGGCGCGCGGCCGTCTCCGATGATGAGACGCGCCCCTTCATAGACCACAGGGACCACAGGGACCACAGGGACACGGGCCTTCGACCCTCCGCGCGGCTGCGTCAGTACGACGGCCGAGGACGTCAGACCGACAATCACGCCACACGCCAGCAGTTCACGTCGCCCCATGCGGTACCTCCGAAAAGCATGTAGTGTATCGTGCGGCGAAAGGATCGTGGCGTCATGAGCGTCGAAACCCAGTCGGCCGGTGGACTCGCCGCACGAGCGGCCGCTCTCGTGCCGATGCTGCGCGCCAGTGCGGCGGACGCCGAGAAAGCGAGGCGACTGCCGTCAGCGAGCCTGGACGCCCTCAGCGCGGCCGGCATCTTCAGGATGATGGCGCCGAAGCGATACGGCGGCGACGAGGCGGATTTCCAGACGCAGTGCGACGTCCTCGCGGCGATCGCGCGCGGCTGTCCGTCGACGTCGTGGGTCGCCACGATTTACAGCGCGATGGCGTGGGTCGCCGGCGTCTTCCCAGACGATGCTCAGGAAGAAATACTTGCCAATCGCGATTCCCGGATCAGCGGCGTCTTCTCCCCGACGGGCACCGCCGTGCGCAAGGACGGCGGCTTCCTGGTCAGCGGGCGCTGGGGGTTCAACACCGGTTGCCACGGTTCCCAATGGACGGTGATCGTGGCGGTCGCCGCCACCGATGACGGCGCCGGGGTCCCGATGTGCCTCTTGGTACCCAGCCGCGAGCTCACGATTGTCGATGATTGGTATGCGAGCGGAATGGCGGGCACGGGGAGCAACACAGTCGTGGCCGAGAACGTGTTCGTGCCGGCACACCGCGCGCAGGCGCTTCCCGACATGGTCTCGGCACACTACCCGGCGCGTCACAACTCGGACAACCCGTACTTCAACTATCCGCTCGCGCCGGTCCTCGTCGTCAACGCGGGAGGGACGCCGATCGGCATCGCGCGCGGCGCGTTCGAGGCCTTCATGGAGCGTCTGCCCGGCCGCGCGATTGCGTACACGAGCTACACGAACAAGGCGGAGGCGCCCATCACGCACCTCCAGGTTGGCGAGGCCGCGCTGAAGATCGATTCGGCCGACGCGCACGTGCGGCGTGCGACGGCGCTGCTCGACGAGCACCCCGCCGTGCCGATGACGAAGGTGGCGCGCGTCGAGTCGCGCGTGCACATCAGCTACGCCACGGGTTTGGCGCGCGAGGCGGTGGACACTCTCTTCTTCGCCAGCGGCGCCTCGTCAATCCAGGCGCACGTGGCGATCCAGCGCTTTCAGCGCGACATGCAGGCGCTGGCGAACCACGCGATCATGCACGCGCCGACGGCCATCGAGCTGTACGGCAGGGTGCTCTGTGGGCTCGAGCCGAACACGATTCTGTACTGAGCGCTACGCGATCATGACCTTCCGCGGAAACTGCGAGTTGTCTTCGAGGAAGGTCTTCTTGGTTTCCAATTCCTTCTCAGTTGGTTGAACCTTCCCCGTGACGTCGGTCACGCGCGACACGAGCGTGTGTTCACCCGGCGTGGCGCCATTCCACGCATAGGTGAACAGCTTCCAGGAATACTTGCTGCTCGTGGCCGGATCCATCGTCGCCGGCTGCCACGGGCCGTCATCCACGCGGACCTCGACCGACTTGAGCGGGGTCCCGTCGTTGAGCACCACGCCGAGCACCGTGAATCGGCTCCCGTCGCGAGTGACACGCGCGATGAACGACTTCAACTGCATGTGGGTCACCGCCGCCTCGGTCCATTTCAACTCGCCGTCGATCATCTCGCCCTTCAACGTGCGGTACCAGCGGGCCTGGAACTTCCCAAGGTACTGTTCCGCCTGCACGTGGATTTCCGAAAGCCATTTGACGTTCGCCACTCCGTACCACCCGGGCACGATCAACCGGAGCGGAGAGCCCTGGTGACGCGTCAGCGGTTCGCCGTTGAGCGCCCAGGCCAGAAACGGTTCGCGCGACAGCGCCTTTTCGCGCGACAGGCTCCGGCCGAACTGCTGCTCGACCTTGTACTTGTTGGTCCGGAACTCCACTTCCTCCTCAGCGTGATCGGCGCCGAAGAAGACGAACTCGCGTGCCGGCGGCGTCACGCCCGCCCGATCGAGCACGGCGCGCAGCGGCACGCCTGTCCACTTTCCGTTACCGGAGAGACCCTGCATGGGACGACGATTGCCGGAGCACTCGAATCCGGCGACGAGCTCCTCACTGCGTATCCGCTTGAGCTCGTCCAGCGAGAGTGACGTCGGACGGTCCACCATTCCGGAAATTTTCAGGCGAAACGTCTCCGGGTCGACGACCGGGTGGCCGTAGTGCTGCGTCGTGAAGAACTGATCCTTTGGCGTGAACGGCCCGTCGATCTTGCGAATATCGATGATCCGCCTGTCGGGACCGGTGACCGTGGGGAAGCTCTCGGGTATGTCAGTGAAGGGGACAAGCGCCCCGGTCTCTGCGAGGGCCGGCAGCGCCCATTCCGGTATGCCGAAGACGCTCAGACCCGCCACGGCGAGGCTTCCCCTGAGGATTTCCCGACGGGTACTCTGTCTGGTCATGTCCGATCCTTTTTGCAGGCGCGTAGTGTCCACCCGGCGGGAGCACCTGACGACAAATTCATATCACGAGCGGCCCGGCGCCGCACGACAACTTTTTGACCGGTCTTTACTAGAATGAGCACAGATGCCGCAACCGTTTGATCGCGCGACGAAACAGCGGCTGGTCGACGAGATCAGCCCGTGGCACCACTCCATCGATCTCGGCGACGGTGTGGTAACCCCCGGAGGAAAAACGCCGCATCACCACCATGACGAGCTTGTCCGTCTGCATCTGCCTGCCCTGGCGAACAAATCCGTGCTCGATATCGGCGCGTGGGACGGCTACTACACCTTCATGGCGGAAGGGGCCGGCGCCAGCCGCGTGGTCGCGCTCGACCACTACGCGTGGTCCATCGATTTTCAAAAGACGACGGTCTACGCCGTGCACCGACAAGCCGCCGGTGAACCGATTCGGGCGTTTCACACGGTGCCCGGCCTCTGGGATCCCGTGGGACTGCCGGGAAAACGCGGGTTCGATCTGGCCCGCCGCGCGCTGAACAGCCGCGCGGACGTTGTCGTGGACGATTTCATGACCATGGATCTGGCGCGCCTCGGCACCTTCGACGTCGTGCTGTTTCTCGGCGTGATCTACCACCTCGAAGAACCGCTGCGGGCGCTGCGGCGGTTGCGCCAGGTCACCCGCGGCATCGCCGTGATTGAGTCCGAAGCGGTGCTGTTGCCTGGTCCGCCCGGACCGCTGTGGGAATTCGCCGACATCAAACATTTCAACGACGACCCGTCAATCTGGTGGGTTCCGACGGCCGAAGGCCTGCGAGCGATGTGTGTCGCCGCCGGATTCTCCCGGGCAGACATTGTGGCTGGGCCCCCGGAGCCTGTGCAGCCGCGACGGCAGGAAGCGACGCACTACCGCGTGGTCGTACACGCCGTTTGCTAGCCGCGGCCCATGTGGCGCAGGGCTTCAGCCCTGCGAGCCGCCCGCGTCGCAGCCCTAAAGGGCTGCGCCACATCTGTCCGCCTGCCCTTCATTTCGCCTGGGTCGGATGCAGGCTGAGCTTCTGCACTCGCCAGTTCGTGAGCTCGCCGACGTAGACCTCGTTTTCGCTGCGGCAATCGAGGGAATTGACAGTGCCGAATTCCTTCGGCAGCTTGCCGGCCTTGCCGAACCTGCCCACGACTTGTCCGTTCAGCTCGAGCTTGTAGATTTCGCCGTTATCCATTGTCTCGGGGTCGTTCGAGTTTGAACTGTAAAGGTACTGATGCGCGCCCGGCGTGATGCAGATCGCCGCCGGCACGCCGATGTTCGAGATCTGCGCTCTCGGGTTGCCCTCGGCGTCGAACACCTGAACCCGTTTATTGCCGGCGTCGGCGACATAGACGTTTCCCTGACCGTCGATCGCGATCCCATGCGGCGAGTCGAACTGGCCGACGTCGCTTCCCTTCGTGCCCCACGACTTGATGAAATGCCCGTCCCTGTCGAATTTGACGACGCGCGCGTTGGTGCCGAGCCCATCGGCGACGTAGATATTGCCCGCGCGATCGAACGCGACGTCGCTCGTCCGGTTGAAATTGTCACCAGGGATTGGGCCACCGCGGCCGCCGCCGCCCCCGGCGGGACCGGCTGCTGCGGGACCGCCAGCGGCGCCACGGCCGCCGCGGGCCGCCTCGGGAGCGGGGCCGGCGCCGCCACGTCCATCCGGCGCCGCGCCGCGCGCACCACCGCCTCCACCACCCGCACCGGCGGCTCCACCAGGCGCGGGCCCGGGACGAACGGCCACGTTCTCGGGCTTTCTGCTGAGAACCATCGCGATGCGGCCGTCGGGATCGAACTTAATCACCTGACTCGATCCCTGATCGACGACCCAGATGTTGTCCTGAGGATCGATGCGCACCGCCTGCGCGAAGTTGAACCCATACAGGCCCTGGCCGATTTCCCGCACGAATTTCCCGTTCTGGTCGAACTCAAAGAGCCGCGAGCCGGCTTTGTAGAACGTGCGCGATGCCCCGACGGCGGCATTGGCCGGCCCCGTCCGCGTGTACACGAAAACGTGGCCCTTCGAGTTCGTCGCCACACCCGCCGCTTCGCCGAGATGAATGTTGTCGGGAAGCTTCAGCAGGTCGGCGTTGGAATCGAACGGGATTTCCAGCACGGACGTCTGGGCAGCAAGCGTGGCGCCGAGGGCCAGCGCCGCTACCGCCGTGAATACTTTCGTCATCGAAGTCTCCTATTTCCCGCTCGAGCTGACCCTGGTCTGCGGATGCAGGATGATCTTCTGCACGCGCCAGCTGGTGATTTCGGACACGATCAGTTGGTCCGGATTCCGGCAGTCGATGCCATGAACGGTGCTGAACTCCTTCAACGCCTTCCCCGCTTTTCCGAACTTACCGAGGATGGTGCCGTCCAGCTCCATCTTGTAGATTTCGCCAGTCGTCGCGGCGGTGCGTGAATCGCCGTTGTCCGGCCACGAGTTGGACACAAAGAGATACTGATGCGCGCCGGGTGAAATGCAGACGGTCCACGGGCTGCCGACGTTGTCGTAGATCGTCTTGACGTTCAGATCGTTATCCCAGACCTGCACGCGCGCATTGCTGCGGTCGCCGATGTACAGGTTGCCCTTCGCGTCGGACGCCATCGTGTGCGGCAGATTGAGCTGCCCCGGCTGATTCCCCCGGATGCCCGCCGTCTTGATGAATCGGCCGTTCTTGTCGTACTTGACGACGCGCGAGGCGCTGTAGCCGTCGGAGACAAAGATGTTGCCGGCCGCGTCCCACGCCACGTCGGTCGGCCGATTGAACGAATACGGCTTCGCGGTCCCGGCGTACGCGCCCGCGCCCGGCATTGCCGCGAGCTGGTCCAGCGCTTCGGGCCGCCTGCCGAGGACCATGACCACTCGCCCCTCGGGATTGAACTTGATGACCATGTTCGATCCCTCGTCGACGGCCCAGATGTTGTCCTGCGGATCGACGCGCACCGCGTGCGCGAACGAGAAGCCGTACAGACCCTGACCGATCTCGCGCAGGTAAGTGCCGTTCTGATCGAACTCGAACAACCGCGTCTCTCCGCTCCGCGTGTAGACGAACACGTGTCCCTTCGAGTTGGTCGCCACACCGATGCCCTCGCCGAGGTACAGGTTGGGAGGAAGCTTCAGGAAGTTCGGCACCGAATCGAACGGTATCTCCGGCACGTTCTCAGCCTTGGCTTTGGACTGGGCGAAGAGAGGCCCGGCGCACAGAAGCCCAAGGATCACGAAGCCAGCATTCAGACGAAGTCTCATATGAGCCTCCAAGGACGAACACGAGGAGTCATTTTACGCACCGGGCCGCTTTGTTGGACGGGTCGGTGAGGGTTCTCGGTGCAGGCTTGTCGCGATAGACCTCGTGGCAGTGCGAGCACGACGTCGCGATCTGATCGGTCACGTCGCTCACAATATCCTGCTTCCGCGTCTGCGACGCTTTGTAGGCGGCCTTGCCGGCATCCGCCAGCTCCACAGTGAACTTGATCCAGTCGGGATCATTGACCGGAACGAGCTTGCCGTTCTCGCACCGACGACCTGGCGTCAACATCAGCGGCGCGGATTCTGCCAGGGCCACAGCCGCATAATCGACGAGCTCCCAGCCGGTATAGATGCCGGCTCCCCAATCGGCCCAGGAAAAACCGGCCGCATTCGACTGGTATGGCGGGCGCGGAGCGGCGGGATCCTGCTTCTGAACGTTGAAGATCAAATTCGAGCTGGGAAACAGGATGCCGCGCATCACGGCCGCCAGATTTCCGGCCGGCGGGAACGACGCGCGCGCGGTGAGCGTCGTCGCCTGGCTCGATGCCGCACGCGGCGCCGACGGCATCGCGATCTGCTTCAGCACCGCCTCGTCTGCGGAAAGTTCAGCCTGTCCAACGGGAAACGTCCCGACCTGCAGGACGTAGGCGACGATGTCGGCGGTCTGCTGGCGGGTGAGCTTGCCCGGATCGGTCGCGGGCATCGTGCTCTGAATCTTGTTGACGAGATCCGACAAGGGTCCGCTCCAGCCGCGGACGAACTCGTCGCCGGCGAGCGGGGGCCCCTGCAGGCCCGCGAGCGTCGCACCGTGACACGAGGCGCAGCGGTCTGTGTAGAGCGCCTGTCCGCGCGTCGCCTGGCTGCCGGTGTACACGCCCTCGGTGACGCTCCGCGGCTGCTGCGCGTGCAGGTCTACCAGAAACGAGCCGACGACGGTCGAAGCGACGAGTCCCACCCCGAGCACGCACCGGTTG
>JBGPKK010000054.1:0-25603 GCA_041485905.1 Vicinamibacteria bacterium | reverse complement strand
TAACCGGGGAATTCCACGACATTGGACCATTCCCAGCCGTCGCCCATGTCGGTGTTCCAGTTGATGAACATCATCGGCCGGCCGCTGTCGTCGAGAATCGTACGGAGGTGCGGGACGAAGCCGCCCTTCTCCCACGTGCGTCCCTGCGTGAATGAGCCGATGCCGGCCACCTGCGGGTATCCATCGATCTTGTAAAAGCAGCTGAAGACCGGATGATCCTTCGGCACCTCGACGATCTCGCGATTGGGGAAGACGCGCTGCATTTCCCGCGCGAAGTTCTCCCATTCAATGGGCCCGTGGAAATCGTCGAACATGGCGGTGCCGCCCCGCAGCAGGAACTCGCGCAGGATGGGAACGTCGCTGTCGAGCATCCGCATCGTGCCCGGCTCGACGAAGTAAATCCAGGGATATTGAAAGAGCCGCGGATCGTCGAGCGCGACAACGATCGGGTCCTCGACCTGAATGGCCGTCGCCGTCTTCACGCGCCGCGAGAGGTTCTGCTCGGCCGCGGGCGCGTCGATGAACCAGGGGTCGCCGGCGAAGTCCTGCTGGATCTGCGTGCCTTCGGTGATGAAGTGATATTTGATCCGGACGAACCGCCACTGGAGGCCGGCAGACCGGTCGTCCGGCCGACTGGGCAGCTGCGCGCCGACGCGCGGCTGCAGTGCCGGCACGAGCGCGAACAGAGCGACCGCCGCGAGAGTCATGACGAGGCGGCCCGCAGGCACGCCGCGCGAGATCACGGGCGCGCCTCCACCAGCTTGAGCAACAGCTCCTGCGCCGGCGCGTAGGTCGGCGCAATCTCGAGAGCGGCCAGCGTCTGCTTCTTCGCGTCCCCGGCCTTCCCGGACTTGAAGTAGCTCTGGGCGAGATCGGTGTGCGCCACGGCGCGATCGACCGGGTTGAGCGCGAGCGCGACCTTGAATTCGCGCGTCGCCGTTTCGGCCTCACTGCGATCCATCGCCAGACGACCGAGGATCGTGTGCGCCTCGCCGTCGTACGGATCGATCGCCACGATCCGCTCGTTGACCTGGCGCACGCGGGCCGGGTCGGTCACGCCGGCCTGCCGCATCTGGGACGCGAGCGCCCGCGCGGCGTCGACGTTATCGAAATCAACTGCGATCAGCGCCTGGAGCTCGGCGATCGCCCGGTCGCGATCTTTTTTCTCCGTAGCCATCTGCGCCAGCTGATTGTGAGGTCCTGGCGAGATCGGCACGAGGCGCGCCGCGTCCTCGAACGCGCGCACGGCAGCGTCGGCGTCACCGGCTTTGCGCCGCGCGCGGCCGAGCGCCATCTGCAGCCAGTAACTGCCCGGCTCGGTCGCCGCCTGCGCGTTCAGCTCGTCCAACGATTTGCTGGCGAGCGCTTCCTCGCCGGCGCCGGCCAGGGCGCGGCGAACGCTGCCGAACCGGCGCTCGAGCGCCTGGTCGAAGCCGGACTGCATCTGGTCGAAATCCGTGTTGAGCGCCGACTTGAGTGCCGCGTTCGTGTCGAGCCCCTGCCCGTACGCGCGCAGCAGCTTGTTCAGCCCGGCCTGCCCGTAGGTGGCGGCCAGGAAGTCGACGACCACGGAGCCCTGGAAGTACGCGATGCCGATTTTTCTCGGGTCGGTGAACGCCGCGTTCAGATCGCGCAGCTTGATCACCTTCTCGTCATTCATCAACGCGGCGAACTCCAGGTCCATCTGCCGCGCCCACTCGGGCCGCGCGAGCTTCTGCTCGTACTCCGAGATGCCTTCGGTGAGCCAGCGCGGCACGCGCTGGTTCGACGCCTGAATCGTGATCACATGCGCCAGCTCGTGCCAGAGGGTCGCTTCCCACTGGAAGCTGCCCGGCGGCCTCGCCTTGGGCGAGTCCAGCGTCACGACCCGGCCAAAGCACGCGCCCAGAGCGCCGACCATGCCGGGCAAGCCGACGGTCCGGACGGCGAAATCGTCGTGCTTCGGGAAAATCTCGATCAGGGTCGTCCCCTGCGGCGCGAACTCGTACTTCTTTGCGAAGGTCGCCAGCGCCTGGTGGGCGAGGGGGATCGCGTACTCCTGGAGGACGGCCGCCTCGTCTTTGTTGAAGCGGAGGACCAGATCGCCGTCGTGCACCGTTACGAACTTATCGAGCTTGTCGAGCATGTCGAGCAGGTTCTTGGTCGGCACGTCGTAGGGAAACAGCTTGAACGAGGCTTCGAGCGCGGTCCGTGCGCCGGCTTCGTCGCCCGTGCGCAACAACTGCGTGCCGAGATCGGTCAGCGCCTGAGGGCTCTGCGGCTGGAGATCGAGGGCCTTGCGGGTCAAGGTGACCGCTTCATCGAACCGGTAATTGTGCGCGGTCAGCTCGCCGGCGACGAGGTACGCCTCGCCGAACGTGGGCGCCACGGCGAGCGCCTTGCCGATCTCCGCCTCGAACTCGGCGGTCTTGTCCTCCACAAACGCGATCGCCGCCAGGCCCGCGTGCGCGTCCGGGCTCGACGGATTGATCGCGAGCGCCTTCTGCAGCAACTGACGGGCCTCGTCCTTGTGGTCCTGATCCATCGCCTGGCTTGCGACAAACACGTACGCGTCGACGTACGACGGGTTGATCTCGAGAGCCTTCTTGGCAATCGCGATCGCCTGCGGCGGATCGGAATCGGCCAGCGCCCGCGCGCCGCCGAGAAGCGCGGGCGTCCATTTCGGATCGCTCTCGAGCGCCATCTGGAATAGTTCGAGCGCGTCCGAGTCCTGGTGGACATCCAGGTAGAGCTCGCCCCACGCCGTGACCACCTCAGGATCCTTCGGCGCCCTCGCAACAGCGTCACGGTACGCGTCATTGGCCTCCTGAAAGATGCCGAGCGCGCGCAGCGCGCGCGCGGCGACCAGGACATCCCGTGAATCCGCCGCAACTCGACGCAGAATCGCGGTTGCATCCGGCAGTGCGCGCATCTGCGCGAGGAGTCCGAGCTCGAGCGCCGCGACGCTCGTCGGCGCACGCATCGCCGCCGGCCTCAGCGCCGCTTCCGCGTCCACGTAGCGCCCGCGCGCGATCGCGGCGCGCGCCTTGATTGCCACGACGTCGGGATCACGCTGATCGAGCTGGGCGGTCAGTTGCTCGACTTCGTCGTAGCGGCCGTCGAGCATGGCGCGAGTCGCCTGCTGGAGCGGCGGCTGGCTCCGCCGCGCCTGCGCCGCGACAACCGGCCCCAGGCCAATCAGCGCAGCGACGACAAGTCCGACCGAAGCCGCGAGCGCCGCTGCGCACACGCGTCGCGATGGCGATTCGACGGGCGGACGGTCCATTTCCGAAAGGCGATACGTCATGACAGTCCGTATTATATCTGACGGTTTTCGGCGGGTTCGCCTAATAAAGTCAACTTCAGCTAGGACTTATGCTCCATCGGAGGCTGGGGGCTTGAGGCTGGAGGCTGGGGAGCTGGAGGCAAGGGCCCGGTCTTCAACGGCGACGCGCCTCAGCATCAGCAGACCGAATCCGATCACGGCAATCGGACCGCCGATGCGTGAGCCGGTCACGATCGCGACCGCCAGAAGCTCCCCGACAACGGCGAGGTAGTTAGGATGGCGAACGAACCGATACGGACCCTTGAAGACCAGCGGTGCACCCGGCACGACGATGATGCGGAAGGTCCAGGCAGGACCGAGCGTCCCAATCGCCCACCATTTAAGCGCCTTGGCCGCCGCGAACAGCGCGAACCCGGCCGCGATCGTCGATGGCTCAGATCTTCCGCCGAGAGCGCCGTCGACGATCATCAACAGGAACGCAGCCGGATACGCCACGCGCATCACCTGGTAGACATCGGCCGGCGGCTCGACACCGCCGCGGCCGCGCTGCGCGCGCTCGTTCGACGCCGCTCTGCGCGCTTCGATCGCCATTGTCAGATAGACCAGCAGGAAAAGAAGAAGCGTTCGCATAGGGACTAGAGGCTTGGGACTTGGGTCTGGGAAGAACACTGAGGCCTTCCGAGCCTCCAGCCCCCAGCCTCATCCGAATGTGGCGAGCGGCCCGGAGACGATCAACGGCGCGCCCGTCGCAGCCTTGACCTTCTCGAGGGTCGTATCCCGGCCGATCTCACGCACCACGAGGCCGGCGGGGGTGACGTCGATCACGGCCATCTCGGTCACGATCATGTTCACGACTTTCAGGCCCGTGAACGGCAGTGTGCACCTGGTGAGAATCTTGTGGCTGCCATCGCGCGTCGTGTGCTCCATCGCGATGACGACCTTCTTCGCGCCGGCGACGAGATCCATCGCGCCGCCCATGCCTTTGACCATCTTGCCCGGGATCATCCAGTTCGCGAGGTTGCCCTCCTGGTCGACCTGCAGCGCGCCGAGGACCGTCAGATCGATGTGTCCGCCGCGGACCATCGCGAACGAATCGACGCTGCTGAAATAGCTGCAGCCCCGCATTTCGGTCACCGTCTCTTTTCCGGCGTTGATCAGCAGCGGGTCGACGTCCTCCTCGCGCGGATACGGCCCGACACCCAGCATGCCGTTCTCCGAGTGCAGCGTGATGTCGACGCCCGCCGGGACGAAGTTGGCGACCATCGTCGGCATGCCGATGCCGAGGTTGACGTAGTCGCCGTCCTTCAGTTCGCGGGCGATGCGCTTGACGATGCGTTCGCGGATGTCCATATGGCGTGAAGGGGACCGGTGGGGAGAGGTCGTCGTTCGAGAGTACTCGCAGGCGGCCAGGAGGTCGGGCCGCCCGCGAGTACGCCTCCGAGCCTGGCTATTTCTTGGGCTGCAGCGCCCCCGTCCCCGGGTTTCGTACCTGAATGTCCGTCGCCAGCATGGTGCCCTTCATCTCGCGGAACCTGATCACGACCTGATCGCCGACGTGCACGGCGTCGGGAACGGTCAACCCGGGCTTGCCTGCCTTCTGGGCCTCCTTCGTGGCCGCGGTGGCCCCTTTGGCCGCGACGTGGGTTTTCGCGTCGATGCTGAACGTTCCGCTCAGTGAGCCGCGTTCAACGGTCACGGACGAACCCGAGACCGCCTTGACGCTCCCGTGGAACGACTCGACTGCGGCACCCGCACCCTGACCAGCCGCACCGCCGATACCGAGGGCCAGAACCATCGCCGCGGTCAGATACATGATTCGTTTCATCTCGCACCTCTACATGGAATCCAGCGTTGAAGCTGCCCGGCATTCCGCTCCGGACCACCCGGCGGATTCTACCTCTTTTGGCTCACATCGCACCGCCAGCTCGCATACAATCGCCGACGAAGCCCCCCGAACAGATGACGCGTATCCTTGCACCGCTCCTACTGGGCTCGTTCGTGGCGTTCTGGACCGGATCCGCCCAGGCAGCGGCGCCGCAGCAAGCGGCCGGGAAGGCCAAGGCTCCCGCCGGCGCGCCGGCGAAAGGTCTCCTCAAGCTCGCCGAGCCGTGGCCCGATGCCAAAGTGATCCGACAGCGCCACGCTGACGCCGAACATCGGCGGCTGTTTCAGAGCGCCGATCCGCTGACGTTCACACTCACGGCGAATTTCAACGCCGTCAACAAGGATCGCAACGAGAACAGCACGAAGCGATTTCCGGCGACTCTCGTCGTCAGGGGTGACAACGGGAAGATCTTCCCGATGGCCGTGACCCTCGGCACGCGCGGGCACTTCCGCCTGCGGCCAAGTAGTTGCTCGTTCGTCCCGCTGCGTGTGGAATTCGACAAGCAAGACGCCACCGGGACCGTGTTCGATGGACAGAAGGCGCTGAAGCTCGTGACGCACTGCAGAGACAACAACGATTACGAGCAACACATCCTGCGCGAGTATCTCGTCTACAAAGTCTACAATCTGCTCACGCCCGGCTCGTTCCGAGCCCGGCTGGCAAAGGCGACCTATGTCGACGCCGCCAGCGGCAAGCCGCTCACCACGCGCTACGGCATGTTCATCGAGGACGATGACGACGTCGCGCGACGCATGGACGGACGCATCGCCGCGCTCCCCAACGCCTCGTTCAAGGAACTGGAGCAGGAGTCGCTCATGTTGGCGACGCTGTTCGAGTACATGATCGCCAACACCGACTACTCCATCGTCAGGCTGCACAACGTCCGGCTCGTGCAGGATCAGGCGCGCACGCTCCGCACGGTGCCGTACGACTTCGACCTTGCGGGGCTCGTCGACGCGCGGTACGCGCTTGCCGATAAACGGCTCGGCATCGCGTCGGTGCGCGAACGATTGTATCGAGGGCCCTGTCGCACCGAAGCGGATCTGGAGCCGCTCCTGGAAAGGTTCCGCGCGAAAAAGAGCGAAGTGATGGCGCTCTATGACTCGCTGGCCGATCTGGATGCCGGATACCGCCGGGACGCGAAGAAATACCTCGAGGAGTTCTACACGCTGATCAGCCGCAAAGACCGCGTGAAGAAGGTGCTCGTCGACGGGTGCACGCGAGCGGCAGGGATGTAACTCAATACCGCCGCTTCTGCTGCCGGACGATATTGAACGTCGCCGTGTCGGCGATCGCCATCACGGCCATCACGCCGGCCTGCACCGGATCGGACACGACCAGATCGACAACGTCCGGCACGCTGCCCGCCATGTTCAGCGAGATCACGATGAGGCCTTTTTCTCGAACTTCCTCGACCGCTGCCGTGATCTCGCCGCCCATCAGCGAACCGGCGAGGACGAGCAGCCGCACGCGCGGCAGCCGCACGACCGCGCGGACCGCGCCGGCGAGCGCCTCTTCGCCGACCAGCGGGATCGTGTCGACCGAAATGCGCTCGCCCCGGATGTTGTGGCGATCGGCCTCGGTGATCGCCCCCAATGCGACCTGCCCGACCTGCGCGCCGCCGCCCATGATGATGATGCGTTTGCCGTAGATCTTGGTGAACGACGGCGTCGTCTCGACGCGCGAGACGCCGGCCACCTGCCGCAGATCGCCCACGATGGTCTCGATGGCGGCGTCGGAGGTGAACTCCAGGTAGATTTCCGCGTGTTGATCGTCGCGCGGGATGATGTCGACCGAGCTGACGTTGGCGTGGTGGCTCGCAAGGACGCCCGTGAGGGCGAAGAGCATCCCCGGCTGATTGGCGACCGTGGTCAGTACTGCGTGTGCGGGCATGGCTTATCGAGACGAAGGAGTGAGCACGGCGACGCCCCACGGCCGTTGACCCACCGGAATTTTCTTCACGACCTGCTGAGACATCAGGTCGACGACCGACACATCGTTCGACGGTCCGTTGGCCGTGTACAGCGTGCGCCCATCGGGCATCAATCCCACGCCCCACGGTCGCGGTCCGACCTCAAGCGATCCGGCCGGCTGATTCCTGACCGGGTCGAGAAAGAACAGCCTGCGGAACGAGCCGGTGGTGACGTAAATCATCGATCCATCCGGCCGCACCGCAATACCCATCGGGCGGGGACGAGGCGTCGCGGTCGCGTCGCCGAGCTGAACGAGCTGAAGGAATTCGTGGCGCACGCTGTCGATTACGGCGACCGCGCCGTCGTTTTCCAGCGTGACAAACGCGCGCGATCCGTCGGGCAGGAAGCCGATCCCGCGCGGCCGATGGCCGACGGGAATTCGCTTGAGGACGGCGTTGGTCGCCGTGTCGATCGCCGCGACGTCGCCGTCACCTTCGCTGGTCACGTACACGACGCGGCCATCCGGCCTGATCGCCACGCCTTCAGGCTCGTCGCCGACCTTCGCCGTCGCAATCACATTGCCGGACTTCAGGTCGACGACGCTGACCTGGGCGGTGTCTTCGTTGGCGACGTACAACCGGGTGCCGTCGCTGCTCACGTCGAGCTGCTCCGGATCGTTGCCGGCGTGAATGACGCGGACGAGCCGATTGGTGGCGGTGTCGACTTCACCGATGCCGTCGGCCGTACGATCGGGCGGCGGCAGAGTCTTTTCGTCGACGCCGGGAGGCGCGTTGGGTGAGCCACTCAGGGCGATGTACAGCGGTTTCCGGTCGGGACTGACCTTGATGCCGCGCGGGCGCTTGCCGACCTTTACCGTCGCAACGACCATCTGTGTCGCCGGGTCGATGACGCTGATGTCGCCAGACGCTTCGTTTGTGACGTACACCCGGACGAGCGGTAACGGCGGAGCAGCCGGCGGCTGATTGCACGCAATCGCCGCTCCAAGAGCCAGGAAGGTGGCGCAGACGTTCGCAATTTTCATGGGAGCACCTGGACGCGTATTGTAGGGGATCTTGTATGTAGCGTCCGCCTTCAGGCGGACCCGCCAGGTCCGGCGAAAGCCGGACACGACGGACTACGTGCGGGAGGCAATGCCGCAGTCGCCCGCGGTCGCGATGACGCGCCGCAGGAGGCCGGGTGCCAGGCGGGCGCCGATGTTGGCGGCATCGATGCCCCTCGGGGACGCGACTAATGCCCGCAACGCGCGGTTGAATCGCCACTTCGCCCCAAACTGACGCACGCGCGCGCTGGCGAGCCGCTCGTGGACGCCGGTCCACCCGCCAGCTAGAGACTCCAGCGCGGCGTCGGCGGCCAGAGCACCTCCCTCGACGGCAAACCGTAGTCCATCGCCGGTCATGGGATCGATGAATCCTGCGGCATCACCGGCGAGAAGCAGCCCGCGAATGTCGGCCGCGCTGACCTCGACGGCGAGCGGCCCCAGCACGACTGGCGCCTGCACCAGCCGCGCGTCGGCGAACCGGTCGCGCAGGATGGGATCGGCGGCGAGCAACGCCGTCAACAGCGATGCGTCAAAACGACTCGCGAGCCCTTTTTCGGCGACCAGACACACGTTCGCGAGCCCGCCCGGGACCGGCGCGACCCCGATATACCGATCGTGCCGGACGTGCATCTCGCCAAGCGACGACAGGCCGCGTGCGTTCTCGTAATACGCGCCGATCGCCCAGCGTCTCGGCCGGGCGGGATGCCGTGCGAGCCCGAGCGCAAACGCCAGCGTCGATCGCCGTCCGTCCGCGGCAAGCGTCACCCGGGCGCGCAGCTCGCGCTCCCGTCCGTTCATCGCGATGACGACGCCACCAACGGACCGCTGGCCGCCCGATTCGTCGACGATCGCGCATCGGACGGCAGTGGACGGCTCGAACTGGGCCCCCGCGTCGAGGGCCCGCTGCAGCAGTGACCAATCCAGATCGCGGCGCAGCAGCGCACGGCCGGAGATGCCCTCCGGATACCGTCCTTCGATCGCGACGCCGCCTGGGCCCGTGACGCGCATCCCGTCCACCCGCAGGCCGCGATCTTCAATCAGCGTCGAGAGTCCCAGACGCCGCAGTGTGGCGAGCGTCCCGGGATTGACGGTGTCGCCGCACAGCTTGTCTCGAGGAAAGGCCGCGCGATCGAGCAGCCGCACACGTGCGCCCGCGCGCGCCAGCACCGTTGCGGCCACGGAGCCCGCCGGGCCGGCGCCGATAATGACTACATCGTCCATTTGGTCATCTGGTCATCTCGTCATCTGGTCATTGGTTGTCAGATTGGCCAATCAATGACGAGATGACCAGATGACCAGATGACCAGATGATCCAATTCCTGATCTCAGACCCGTCCGATCACCAGCGCGCTGTTCTTCGACCCGAATCCGAGGCAGTTACAGAGCGCGGCTTCGACATCGGCGGCGCGTCCGTGATTGGGCACGAAATCCAGATCGCATGCCGGATCGGGGTCGTGGAGGTTGATCGTCGGCGGCAGCAGCCGGCGAGCCATGGCCAGCGCCGCCGTGACGATGCCGGCCGCTCCGCTGGCGCCCTGCGGGTGACCGATCATGGACTTGACTGAGGAACCAGCAAGGCGCTCGGCATGATCGCCGAACACCTGCCGGACGCATCGCGACTCGACGGCGTCGTTCAACAATGTGGACGTGCCGTGGTAATTGACGTAGCCGATCTCTTCCCGTGGCCGGCCCGAACGTTCGATCGCCAGCGTCATGGCGCGGACAATCTCCTCGCCGTCCGGCGCCATCTGCACGCGGTGGTAGGCATCGCACGTCGATCCGTAGCCGTCGATCGACGCATAGATGGAGGCGCCGCGCGCACGCGCGCGGTCCTCGCGCTCGAGGACGACCATCCACGCGCCCTCGCCCAGGACGAACCCGTCGCGGGTGCGATCGAAGGGCCGCGAAGCGGCGGCCGGCGTGTCGTTGTAGGCCATCGACACGACCTTCATCCGCGAGAAGCCGAAGATCATGCCTGGGGTGACGCACGCATCAGACCCGCCGGACAACAGCACCTCGGCTTCGCCCGATCGAATCAGCGCCGCCGCGTAGCCGATCGCGTCCGTCGAGCTCGTGCATCCGCACGACAGGACATGGCTGATACCGCGCAGCCGGAGGGAGATCGAGATCTCGCTCGAGATCATGCCGACGATCGAGACGGGAATGGCATACGGCGTGACCTTGCGGCCGCGCTCGACGAAGAAGTCGTAGTACTGCCGCTCGCCGACGTCGATGCCGCCGCCTCCGCTCCCGATCACGACGCCGGCGTTGGGCTCGTTGATGCGCAGGCCCGCGTCGATCCACGCCTCGCGCGCGGCGATCACGCCGACCAGCGCCGCACGCGAGTAGCGCTTGGGGTCGGCGCGGTAGTCGGCGTCCCAGATGTCGTCGCCCTCGATCGGCGGGACATCGTCGATCGTGACGTGCGAGACGGGCGCCGCCACGCGGCAGGCGAATTCCGAGGCGTCGAATTCCGTGATCGCGCGGGTGCCGCTGCAGCCCCGGCTGACATGATCCCAGAAACGCTCGCGGCCCACGCCGAACGGCGAGACGACGCCGATGCCGGTGATGACGACCCGCGGCTTGCCGCTATGGCGCATGAGGAACCTATACTATCTGGTCATCTTGTCATCTGGTTGTCTGGTTATTGATTGTTCAGATTTCGAGGGACCAAAGTAACCAAATAACGAGATAACCAGATGATCAAATTTGAGCGTCTGTTCGCGTGGCTGGGCGGCGCCGTATTCGTCGCCTCGCTCGGCTATTGCGCGTACGTGTTCATCATCCGCTGGTCGATCCCGCACGCGCCAGACGGCGAGGCGCTCGTGTTCGATACGCTTGTCTTCAGCATGTTTGCCGTGCATCACAGCGTGTTCGCGCGACCGCGAGTAAAGGACCGGCTCTCACGACTGGTGCCGGATCGGATGCTGCGATCGGTCTACGTCTGGACGGCGAGCCTGCTCTTCATCGCGGTGTGCGCATCCTGGCAGCCGGTCGGCGGCAGCGTGTACCGTCACGGTGGATGGCTCAGCCTCGTGCACGCGTTCGCGCAGCTGCTGGGCGTGTCGTTGATCGCCCGGTCGGTCAAGACGATCGACGCACTCGAGCTTGCCGGAATCCGTCAGGTCTCCCTTAAATCAACGACATCAACGACGCCAGGCCCCGCCAACGGCGCCGGGCTGCACGTGGCGGGGCCATATCGCCTCGTGCGGCACCCGCTCTATCTCGGATGGATCCTTGTCGTCTTCGGGCCGGCGCTCATGACCGGCGATCGCCTCGCGTTCGCCGCGATCACGACCGCGTATTTGGCGATCGCCATTCCGTGGGAGGAGCGCGCGCTCGGCGCCGTGTTCGGCGACGAATACCTGCGCTATCAGCGGCGGGTGCGCTGGCGCGTCATCCCGTTCATCTATTGAAGCGCGAGTCCTCGTCGCTTCCGCCTTGCGCGACCGCAGAGCCCGACGCGGCAGCGCCCTTCTCGATGAAGACCATCGAGTGTTGCGACGGGATGTCAAACTTCTTGCCGCATGTCTTGCAGGTCACCGCATCGTCCACGCGGATCATGTAGTCGCGGAGCTTCGCATAGAGTGCCCGGTCGCGCTCGTCGGCGCCCGGCGGAATGCGTTCCTTGCGCGTCCGGACGACCCATTGCATCTGGTAGTCGTTGACGCGCTTGCACCGCGGGCAGGTCAGTTTATCGATACGCGTTTCGTTCTTGCTGTTGAAGAAGTCGCGTTCGTCGAGCGCCATGCTGGAATCATACTATTGTTTAGAAGGTCCGGCTAAAAGCGGACACTAACCTGCGTGCTCGCGAGCCTCCCTGGTCGGTGACGACGCCGGATCGGCTGGACCCTGTGGCAGCGCGCGAGTCCTCGACGAGGATCTGCAATCTGCAATGCTGATCGTTTTCTATATTTCTGGCCATGGACTCGGTCATGCGTCGCGCGCCGTCGAGCTGATCGAGGCGCTCACGGCCCAGCATCGCGAGCTGCATATCGCCGTCCGGACCAGCGCACACCCGTGGGCCTTCGATCACCTCCGCGGACCGCGCGTTGACGTCCAGGCGCTGAACGTCGATCCGGGCGTCGTTCAGATTGACAGCCTGCACATCGACGAAATCGAGACGGCGCGGCGCGCGGCTGAGTTCTATCGCGCATTCGACCGTCTCGTCGCCGCCGAAGCGGAGCACTTGCAACGCCTCAGCCCCGCGCTCGTGATCAGCGATATTCCGCCGCTCGCCATCGCCGCGGCGCACCGGGCCGGTGTCCGCTCGGTCGCCGTCGGCAATTTCACCTGGGACTGGATCTACGCGGGCTACCCTCAGTTCGATCGGATGGCACCCGGAGTCGTCGAGACCATCGCCGGCGCGTACGCGCATGCCGACAAGGCGCTCCGGCTGCCGATCCATGGGGGCTTCGGTTCGATGCATGCCGTCACCAGCGATATCCCGTTCATTGCCCGCACATCGGAGCGCGATCCCGCCGAGACGAGACGCCTGCTCGGTTTGGAAACGCGTGGACCCATCGTGCTCTCGTCATTCGGCGGGTACGGACTCGAGCTGCCCTACGATCGAATCGCGGCTTCGGGACTCACCGTCATTGCGCCAGCACACCCGCCGGAGGGCCTCCGGTACGAAGATGTGGTCGCCGCCGCGGACGTCGTCGTCACCAAGCCTGGGTACGGCATCGTCTCGGAGTGCGTGGCCAATGACACGGCAGTGTTGTACACATCGCGCGGGCGTTTCGCGGAATACGAGGTGATGGTGACCGAGATGCCGCGGATCTTGCGCTGCCGCTATCTCGAGCAGCACGATCTCCTGGCCGGCCGCTGGGCTGACGCGATCGACGCGCTCCTCAGGCAGCCGCCGCCGGTCGAGCGCCCACGCGTCGACGGCGCGTCGGTTGCCGCCGCGACGATTCTCGATCTGCTGGAGTAGCCATGCGCTCTCGAAGACGATTCGTCTCGCTCGCGATGGAGACGACGGTCCTGTCGGCACGTCGCTTGTCTACTTCACAGTGTTCGGGTGGGAGAAGACGCTGACGCTTCGGCCGGGGATGACGTTCAGCGGCGAACCGGGCACTACATCCGCGGCGGGTTCGGGGTGCGGCTCGAAGACGACATGCACGTCACCGACAACGGGGCTGAGCTCTTCACGCCGCAGAGCCGTTCGATCGAACAGCCATTCTGAGCGACGTCAAATACAAAATGCACGATGCGGAATGCACAACTGCATTCTGCATTTCGCATTCTGCATTTCGCCGTCTTAATCTTTTTTGCAGGTGACCAGCGACCAGATCCGGGGCAGGTTCACTTTTTCGATTGAGAGCGGCTTCAGATCGGCCTGGACCAGGAAGGCCGGCAGATCGAGATCGGATTTGAACCCGAGATACAGCGTGAAGGGGGCGATCAGGCGCTCGAGCCGGGCGCCGAGCGGGCTCGCACTGCGGAAGTGATTGAGGATGACGATCCGGCCGCCAGGCCGGCACACGCGGCGCATTTCCCTGGCAACGGCGACAGGGTCCGGCACGACGCTGATCACATACGGCGCGTACACGATATCGAAGCTGTCGTCGGCGAACTTCAGATCGGCCGCGTCCATTTCGAGCAAGCGGACGTTGCGAACGTCTTTGCGGGCAACCCGCTCGCGCGCAATCTCGAGCATCGAGCCCGACAGGTCAATCCCAGTGACGGTGCAGTCCGACGGATACAGATCCGCGTTGATGCCCGTCCCCACGCCGACCTCGAGCACGCGATCGCCGGGCTTGATGCCCATGCGCTGGATAGCCTGCATCCGACCCCAGTGCAGCGCGGGTCCGAACGTAAAGTCGTAGATCCACGCGAGATTCTCGTACACACGGGCGACGAAATCGTTCTCGACGACGGTCACCGACAGCGCGCGGGTGGCCACGTCGGACCCGATGAAGTCTTCGCTCTCGGGCGAAGGGTGCGGCTCAAATAACGCCATTCAGTTGCCTCAGCAGCAGACCACGCGCGGTGAACCCGTTCAGGCGATCAAGCGGCGTAACTGTCAACAGCGCGGTTCAGCGACTATACCTCTGGACACTTTCGGAAGTCCAACTATCCCTGCCAGCGCAATATTTTACGTGTCGATCCGCTCGCAGCGCAGCGTGCCGGCGTCGACCATGAGATAGGAGGTCGTGACGACGTCCAGGCCGATGGATCGGACCCCCTGCCGCATCGAGTCGGTGAACTCGTGGTGGTGGCCGAAGAGGTGGAGGCGCGGCCGCATCGCCGTCAGGACCTCGTTGAGCACCGTCTTGCCGGCGTCGAGGCGCCGCCCCGCCGGATAGAACGGCCGCGGCGCCTCGTGGGTGAGAAACAGGTCGATGTCGCGCAGCGCTTTGCACGCGAGGACCTCATCGCGCACGAAGTGGCGCCGCTTGTCGTCGCGGCTCTTGCCCAGTTTCAGCGAGGCGGCGGTCGCCTTGCGGCCTCGCGAGGGCGGGAGCGCCGCCGCCGGCGTGTGGTACCAACTCGGCGCGAATGTGCCTCCAAGCGCCGCCACGCGCCACGGCCCGATTTGATGTGGACCGCCGTTGGGCAGGTAGTGCAGCCTCGGCGCCGGTGGACGGCCGGCCATCGCCGCCGCGATCACATCGAAATCCTCGTTGTTGCCTTTGATCCAATAGAGGGCCGCCACAGGGGTGAAGTACTCGCCGTCGTTGGTGGCGACGTCGCCCACTGAAAGCCACAGCGGCACGTCGGCGTGCCGCTTCATGATGTCCTGCACCGTCTCGAACGCGCCGTGAATGTCGCCGAGGGCGCCAATCAGCATGGTCGGGTGGGCCTGGTGGGTCAGGTTGGTCGGGTGGGTGGCTGGCGACCTACCTGACGCACCAGACCCACCAGACCTACCTGACCGGGGACTGTGCGAGTCCCGGCGCGGACGTCGCGGCCGGGACGAGCAGATCTTGTTTGTCCCAGATGAAATCGCTCTTGCTGTAGACCGCCAGTTCGTAGTCCTTGCCCATGAAGATCGCGCCGACGGGACAGGCCTCTTCGCAGTAGCCGCAGAAGATGCATCGGGTCTTGTGAATCTGATACACCGACGCGTAACGCGGACCTGCCTGCACCGTGCCGTCGTTCTCTGCGGCCTCGAGATAGATCGCATCAGCCGGACAGGCGGCCGAGCACAGCCCGCAGGCGACGCACTTCTCCAGGCCGTTCTCGTCGCGCATCAGGACCTGCTTGCCGCGGTACTTGGGGAACACCGGAAACTTCTGCTCCGGATAGTTCACCGTGATCGGCTTCTTGAACATGTGCCTGAGGGTGGTCGCGAACCCGATGAGGAGCGGTCGAATCACAGCCATTGCTCTCAGTGTACCCGGCCGATAAGATCAAGTAAATCATGCAGGTCCTGCTGACGACGCTGCTCGTCAAGCTCGCCGTGATGGCAGCGCTGGCGACGATGCTCGTCCGGTACCGACGTTTTCGGCACATTCTCATCTTCGAACGGCGGGCCTGGCCCGACCGGCTGACCTTCTCGCTCGCCGTCGGGATCCCGTTGATGCTGGCCGTCGCCGCCCGGGTGCTGCTCCAATACAACGCCGCCGATCTGACGCTCGAAGGCGCCTTCCTCGTGGGGTTGATCGCCGGCCCGTATGCCGGCGCGACTGTGGGCATCCTGGTCGGCCTGCCGCCGCTCTTCATCGGCGAGTTCATCGCCCTGCCCTTCGCGATCGGCTGCGGGTTCGCGGGCGGCCTCCTCCGCGAGCTCTGTCCCAAGGAGGAGATCTGGCATTTCTCGCTGTTCGTCTTCACCAGCCTCCCCCGCCGCGCCTGGCGGATGATCCGCACGCTGCAGGTGGACTGGCAGGTCGTCCTGCTGTTCGCGTCGATCGGCCTCGAGCTGATCCGGCACGGGCTCGGCGCGCGGTGGAGCGTGCACCAACGCCTGTTCTATCTGGGCCCGTTGTCGCCGTGGACGACCGTCCAGGTGTCGCCGTGGACGATGGTGTTCGTGCTGCTGACGACCGTGGTCTGCGTGGCGACGCCCATCAAGATCTGGAATAACGCGCGGATCGAGCACCGGCTGCAGGAACAGGAGAAGCTGCTGCTCGCCGCCAGGATCGAGGCGCTCGCCAATCAGATCAACCCGCACTTTCTCTTCAACACCCTCACCTCGATCACCTCGCTGATCCGCACGCAGCCGGAAACCGCGCGCATGCTGATCACGAAGCTGTCGGGACTGCTGCGCCGGCTGCTGCGGGCGACCGATCATTTCGTGACGCTCCGCGAGGAGCTGGAGTCGATCGACGAGTACCTCGATATCGAGGTGGTGCGGTTCGGGCCTCAGTTGAAGGTCGTCAAGCAGATCAGCCCGGACACCCTCGGCGTGATCGTGCCGAGCATGCTGCTCCAGCCGCTGGTCGAGAACTCGATCAAACACGGGTTGTCGAACAAAGTCGGCGGCGGCCGCATCACCATCCGCAGCGTCATGCAGAACGGCCACGCGATCATCGAAGTCCACGACGACGGCCTCGGCATGACACAAGAGCGGCTGGGGCACGCCTTCGCCGAGGGCATCGGCTTGAGCAACGTGAACGAGCGCCTGCGCACGATCTACGGCGCGAACTGTCAGCTGCGTCTCACCAGCGTGCCCGGGCAAGGCACCTCGGCGAGCGTCGAGATCCCCGAGCTGACGATTCCCGAACGGGTGACGGCCTAGTGGCGGCGATCGTGGAGCTGCGCGCGGTGCTCGTGGACGACGAACAGCTGGCGCGGGACGAGCTGGGGTTTCTGCTCGGCCAGCTGGGCGGCATCGACGTGATCGGACAGGCCGGCAACGGCGTCGAAGCGTTGACCACGATCGATCGGCTGCGGCCCGACGTCGTGTTTCTCGACGTGCAGATGCCGGGGCTGACCGGCTTCGAGGTCGCGCGGCGGATGATCGAGACGCGGGTCCCGACCCACATCATCTTCGTGACCGCGTATGATCAGCATGCCATCGAGGCGTTCGAGGTCAACGCGGTCGACTACCTGCTCAAGCCGGTCGATCCCGTCCGTCTGGATCTGGCGGTGCAGCGGGCTCGGCGCCGCGTGACGTCGGAGCGATCGCAGGACATGGTGACCGGCGGCGATGGAGCGCTCACTGACCAGTTGGAGAAGATCGTGCAGCTGGTCGCCGAGCGTCAGAATCGGCGCGACCGGCTCGCGATCAAAGTCGGCGAGCGATTCCTGCTCGTGCAGGCGGAGGAGATCATTTGCGCCTCCCTCGCCGACGAGAGCATCACGGTCGTGACCAACCAGCACGTGGGCACGTCCAACTACCGGACGCTCGATGAACTGCACGCGCGTCTGGATCCGGGCATCTTCTGGCGCGTCCACCGTTCGCATCTGGTCAACATCAACAAGGTCAAGGAGATCGTCCCTTGGTTCAGCCGGAACTACATCCTGAGAATGAAGGACGAGAAATCGACGGAAATCCCGGTGAGCCGCACGCAGACGCGGCGGCTGCGGGAGTACCTGAAATTGTAGGATCCGGCGACATCGCGCTCGCGCTCGCGCCCGCGGCCGAAGGCGGCGAGACCGACACCCTCCGGCTGACGAGCCCGGGCGTCCGGCTGGCGCAAATTCAAGAGGAGCTCGTCGCGTGGATCAAGACCCTGATCTCCGCGGCGGTGTACGCGATTCTCATCGTCACGTTCGGCTTTCAGGTGGCGCGCGTCGAGGGCCAGAGCATGGCCCCCACGCTGGAAGATCAGGACCGCCTGATCGTCAACAAGCTGGTGTACCGGATCGGTGAGCCGCGCCGCGGCGATATCGTGATGCTCTATTACCCGCTCAATCCCGACAAGTCGTTCGTCAAACGCGTGATCGCCGAAGAAGCCGATACCGTGCGCATCGTCGACGGACGCGTGTACGTGAACGACATCCCGCTCCACGACGATTACGTGCCGCCGGCCTACCGCAGCCACGACGAATGGGGCCCGCAGGTCATTCCCGAGGGCTACTACTTCGTGATGGGCGATCATCGCAACAACAGCTCGGACAGCCGCGTGTGGGGGTTCGTGCCCAAGAAATACATCATCGGCAAGGTGCAGCTCCGCTGGTGGCCGGTCCCTACCGCGCGGGTCTTCTGACCGCGCGGAGGGCAGAGGGCAGAGGGCCCTCTGCCCTTAGCCCTTCGCGCTACGGCGCGGTATCGCGCGTGCTGATCCGGGTCCTGGCGCTGAATCTCTTCATCGCCGTCGCCAAACTCCTCTTCGGCTATTCGACCGGCGCCATCAGCATTCTCTCCGACGGCTTCCATTCCCTCACCGACGCCGCCTCGAACATCGTCGGCCTCGTAGGCGTGCGGGCGGCCGGACGGCCGCCGGACGAAGACCATCCATACGGACACCGGAAGTATGAAACCGTGGCCGCCGCCGCGGTCACGATCTTCCTGGTGGTCGTCATGCTGGAGGTGCTCCGCAACGCGTTCAACAATCTGAGCGGCCGCTCCACGCCCCACGAAATCTCGATTGCGAGCTTCGTCGTGATGCTCGTCACGGTCGGCGTGAACCTGTTCGTCATCTGGTACGAATCGCGCGCCGCCGAGCAGCTGGCAAGCGAGGTGCTGCTGGCCGATGCGATGCAGACGCGTGGGGACGTCTGGACGTCGGTGACGGTCATCGCCGCGCTGGTCGGCGCACGCTCCGGGCTGCCGATCCTCGATCCGCTGGCGGCGCTCGTCGTCGCCGCGTTCATCGGCTACGCGGGATTCCAGATTGCGCGCGCGACGACGGCCATCCTGAGCGATCGGATCGTGATCGCCGATGCGGACTTACACCGCGTCGTCATGGGGGTGCACGGCGTGCTCGGGTGCCATCGGATCCGGACGCGCGGATCGGCCGATCATGTCTTTCTCGATCTGCACGTCTGGCTGCCGCCGGACATGCGGCTGACCGACGCCCACGATCTGTCGCATGTGGTCAAGGACCGTCTGATGGCGCGGTACCCGCAGATTGCCGACGCCATCATCCACATCGAGCCGCCGCCATCGGAGATCGGGTAGGACGAGCCTGTTCGATCACATTCGCTTGTAAATCCCCGACCGCCCGCCGCTCTTGAACATCAGGCGGACGTCGCCAATCACCATCGATCTGTCGACCGCCTTGACCATGTCGTAAATGGTCAGCGCGGCGACGGCGACCGCCGTCAGCGCCTCCATTTCAACCCCGGTCTGCGCCTCGGTGGTGACGCGCGCTTCGATGTCGTAGCCGCGAGCGGTCGGCGTCAGCTCGACCTGCACGCTCGACAGCGGAAGCGGATGGCACAGGGGAATGAGCGCGGCGGTCTGCTTGGCCGCCATGATGCCGGCCAGACGCGCCGCCTGCAGCGGATCGCCTTTCTTCACGGCGCCGGTCCGCACCAGACGCCGCGCCTCGCGCGACATGGCGATCGAGCCGCGCGCGATGGCCTCGCGCCGGGTCACCGGCTTGTCACCCACGTCAACCATCTTTACGCGCCCGCGTCGATCGACGTGGGAAAGGGACGACTTATTCCGCATCGTCGCCCTGCGCCAGGAAGAACGAGAGGCTCTCGAGCGACACGGTCAGGTCCACGCTCTTCAGCTTCACGTCCGGCGGCGCCTGCAGCGTTCCCGGCGAAAAATTCAGGACCGCCTTGATGCCCGCGGCGACCACCAGGTTGACGACGTGCTGCGCCGAGGGGGCCGGCACGGCGATGACCGCGATGCTGATGCTGTCGCGTTTGACGAGCTTCTTGAGATCGTGGATCTCGTAAATCGGCACCCCGCCGCGGGAGTGCTGTCCCACTTTGGCGCTCAGCGTATCGAAGAGCGCCGAGATCTCGAAGCCTTCCTGACGGAATCCGGGGTAGTCGGCGAGCGCCAGGCCGAGGTTGCCCGCGCCTATGATCGCCACACGCAGCTTGCGATCGAGGCCGAGGATTTTCTTGAGGTGGCGCTTCAAATCGCGGACGTAGTACCCGACGCCCCGGACGCCGAATTCCCCGAAATACGCGAGGTCTTTCCGAATCTGCGCGGCGTTGAGGCGAAACTGTTCGGCGAGCGCCTGCGACGAAATGGTGCGCACCCCGGCATCGTCGAGCGAGTTGAGGCAGCGCAAGTACACCGACAGGCGATTGGTGGTGAGCTCGGAAACCTGATCGGGGCTTTGCCTGGCCGGGGACGTTCTGGGCGACGCTTTGTTCGACGTTTTCACAAGCGTAGATGATTGTACCAAAACCTTCGGGTACTATGGCGTTGTGCTCGCTCGCAGAAGCCTCGTCGTTTTCCTGATCGCGGCGTCGGCCTTCGCGCAGGCGCCGCAGCGCCGCGCGGCGAACATTGCCGCGCTCCTGGCCTTCCCCGCTTTCTACCACGGCCGCGCCATCGTCATCGTCGGCGAGGTGGCCACGCAGACTGACGGGCAGGTGCACGTGTCGGATGGGCTCGCGTCGGTCAGGGTCGTTTTCAAAGGCAGCGCGCCGGACGGACACAACGAAATCCGCGGGGACTTCTGGGATCTGGGGCGGATGAAACCCGACGACCCGAGACTCGCGAACGTCGATCTCCGCAGGACCTTCGGTGTCGACCCGGACGCCGCGTGGCCGCGCGCCGGCGACGTGACGGCCGTCATGGCCACCGCCGTGGCGCCGACCGATCTGCCAGCCGCCCCGTCGATTCGCGCTATCGTGCTCAACCCGTCGCGCTACCTGAATCAGAAGGTCACGATTACCGGCCAGTTCACAGGACGCAACCTGACGGGCGACCTGCCGGACGCGCCGGCGAAAAGCCGCTGGGATTTCGTCATTCGCTCCGCGGATGCCGCCATCTGGATCAGCGGCGCGAGGCCCAAGGGCAAGGGCTTCGATTTGGCGCTCGATGCGCGCATCGACACAGGCCGCTGGCTCGACGTCACGGGTGTCGTGCACGAAGGACGCGGGCTCCAATGGCTCGACGTCGGAGCCGAAGGCATTCAGCTGGGCAAGCCGCCCGCCAGTCGGCCGGTTGAAGAGGCGACGGTGGTTCGCGTGCCCGCGGCGCCGCCGCCGGAAGTCGTCTTCAGCGCTCCGACCGAGGACGAGAGCGACGTGTCGATGGCCACGTCGGTTCGGATCCAATTCTCACGCGACCTGGATCCCGCCACGCTGAAAGGTCGCGTGCGCGTCCATTACCTCGACTCGGAAACCGCCGAGCGGGGCGAGCCGACCACGCCGACGGCCGAATTCACCACGCAATACACCGGGGCCAACCGCGTCCTGGAATTGAAATTCCCCAGGCCGCTCGAGCGCTTCAGGACGCTGCGGGTGGAGTTGCTGGAAGGAATTCTGGGAACCGATCAGCAGCCGCTGAAGCCGTGGACGCTCAGCTTCGTGCTCGGCGGATCGTAGACCTATTTCGACTTCTGCAGCGCGTTGAGCCACCACCACGTGAGGCTTGTCCTCGACCTCTGGGCGTTCCAGCAGAATGAATCGCTTGCCGTCGGCGCTGACGGACAGGGGGCTTGCTGTTGCCGTGCGTGGACCTCACGGGGTTTTCACCGCCACTGGTTGACACCTGCCACTTGCCCCCGGGTCGCCGTCGAGCGACAGCGTCGAGATATCCCAGCTTCCCGCCGTCCCTCGCTGCTGAAACACCAGCGTCCTGCCGTCCGGCGTCATGACGAGGAAATCGTGATCGTGCTCGCGCCCGACGTCGTAGAGCGATCTCGTACGGCCCAAGGCGAACACCCTGCGCAAGCGGCATAACGCGCGGATTATTGCGGGAAAGGGATTACGGTACGACGCGGAACGCGACCAGCGTCCGTTTTCCGTCGCTCGACAGCTCGATGACGTAATCGCCGGGCGCCAGCGGGGCCAGCGCGAGCTGTGCCACCTGCCAGCGACTTTGGTCCGCGTCGTCCCGCACGCTGGCGGTGACGGGCACGGCAAGCGGCTTCCCGGTTCGATCGAGCAGGCGGGCGCTGGGGGTTCCCGACAAGGGCGTTGGGAGCTCGACACGAAGCTGTTCGTTTCGACGGAAACGCAGGTCGGCGGTCGGCGTCTCTTTGTTTCCCGTCGTCGGGCCGCGGCGGAGGAATAAGGCGCCGGTGGCGTCGGGCGCGCCGGGCAAGGCGATCCGCAGCGTCTCGTTCGACGCTGACTCGCTCCCTTTCACCCGGGCCCGCACGACGTAGTCTCCCGGCGCGAGCGGCTGATCGGGTGTCAACGCCGCGCGAAAGCTTTTTGCGCCAGGGTCCACACGAACGTGCGCGGTGGCGAGCGTGGCTCCGCTCGCATTCGTCAACATGAGGTCTGCCTGCGCGCCGCCTCGCCATTCTGGGCCCGCTCCGAGCTCGCCGACGGCCCACACAACACCGGCGTTACGCGGTGTCCATCCAGCGGCCGCGTGCAGACGAATCGGCAGCGGGCGCGCGTAGCCCTCGAGCGGCGCGAGCACGACCTCAATCGCCCGCGCCTCGGCCGCGGCGGCGGCAGCAAGCGGATCGCCCGGCGAGGCGCCACTCGAACTTGTCGAACGGGCCGGCATCCTGGCTTCCGCTTCGGTTGGCGCCAGGTACCCGCGACGCGCGCGCACCTGCACGCCGGGCCGCTTCACGCGGACGGTGATCGAGTGGAACTTGCCATCGAGCTTCGCGGTCGAGTAGTAGCCGAGCAGGTAGTAGGACGTCAGGTCGTCGACGACGCGCTTGAGGCCCCGGGCGATATCGTTGCTGTTGACGATCGCGAGGCCGTCGGTCGCATCGGCGAGCGTTCGGAGCGAAGTCAGGCGACCCCGGAGCATCGCCGCATCGACGCTCGGCTGGACCGTGGGAAGCGCGACAAAGCCGGTCGGGTCAACGGGCACGATCGGCGTGTCGAAGACAACAAGACCCCGCGGATCGATCGGATAAAACGACGTGTTGGATCGATTGGCTTCGTCGAGAATGCGGCGGAACTGCTGCTCGTCGTCAATCTGTGAGAGCGTAATCCGGTCGTTGTCGCAGTCATTGGGCCCTGGCATGCCCTTCGGAGTGCCAATCGTCAGCTTTCCGTTGCGGGGATCGACGCCGAGGGCAGGACCCGTCGGAACTGTGCAGTAGAGACGGCGGGCCAAGGCTGGATTCGGCTGATACAACAGCCAGCCCTCGCTGATGGTCAGCACGGCTTTTCGTTCTTCGCGAACCCCGCGGAGAAACCGCACGAGATCGTCGAGCGCGTCGATGGTCTGCTTTTCCTTCCGTCGGAGGATCATCTCCGCCGCCACACCTCGATCGTCGTCTGGGCAGTTCGGGTTCGGACCAATCCCGGGATAGCACTGCTGGTAACGCACCTCCTGCGGATCCACCGGGTTCAACCGATCGCGCTCACCCCAATACCAGTAGCGCGCGAGCATCCCGTCGATCGTCGTCGTTTTGCGCGCGAACGCGATGTCGCCCGCGGACATTTCTGGCGTCATAACGCCGACGAGATCGTCTTGACCGATCACCTTGTCCAACGCATCGACGAGCGGTTTTCTGATGTTGTGCGACCCTCCCAGACCGACGTGATTGACGTCCAGGAACACCACGAAGACGCGCGCGCGCGAGCTCTCCAGCATCGCCCGCGACTCGCGCACGGTGTTGGGCTCGATTCGCACGTCCTGCGGCACCGACCCGCGCACGACGACGTGCTCGAACTGTTCGATTTTTTGAGGAACGCCGTTGTCGAGCACGTCGAAATCGCCTTGCACCAGATCGGCGACCGGCGCGCCATTGCGAGTGGGAAACACGTCAACCCTGACGTAGTTCACCTCGGTGCGGAAGGTCGGTTGCGGCGGCGTGTCCTGCGCCGCCTGACTGGCGCGGGACGCAAGGTGGGCGGAGGTCGTCAAGGCGACCGTCACGGCCATGGCGGCGACGATCCAGCGGCACCTCATCAGGTCACCACATTAACAGAACTAGCCTTCATCCACGGGACCTTCAGCCAGCATCTGGTTGATCCGCTCCCGAACGCGCTCGATCAGCTGGGCACGGTCTTCGAGACCGAGCCCGGCCGTCTCGATCGGCTCGCCCACCCGGACGCTGACCCGCACCGGCCGGATGATGCGGCTTCCCCGCCGCATCGCGGCGCGGCCTCCCTGAATCGCCACCGGCACAACCGGCGCCTGCGCCTTGATGGCCATGATGAAGCCGCCTTTCTTGAACGAGAGCAGACCCTCGGTCCGGCTGCGCGTGCCCTCCGGGAAAATCAGGAACGAGTTGCCCGACCGAATCGACGCGGCGCCGGCCTCGATGGATCGGATCGACGCGTCCTTGTTGCGCCGATCGACCGGAATGAATCCGCCCAGGCGAAACGCGCGCGCCAGGACCGGAACGGCGTTGATCTCGGCCTTGTAGAGGATGTGCATCCGCGGATGGAGCGCGTCGAACAGGATCGGCGGGTCGATGTTGCTCTGGTGGTTCGCGCAGTAGACGGCGGGGCGAGGCAGCGGCAGCGGTTGGGCCGTCGCCACCCGGTACTGGATACCGGAGAGCGCGAGTCCGAGGCGCACGCCGATGTGCCCCAGCACGTACAGATGGGCTTTCCATCCGAAGATTGCGGCGAGCGGCATCGCAATCGGGGCGACGATCAGCACGTAGAGGGAGACCGCGACGTACGTGAGGAAGGAACGAACGGCGGCGATGACCACTCGCGATGATGATAAATGAAAAAGCCCGCTGAGCGCGCGTGGCGCCAGCGGGCCTTCTCGAATTCCCAATTCCTAATTCTAAATTCCTAATTTCCTACGACGCCCTGGCCGCTCGACGCACCGGCGACGGGGCTGCGCGCGGGGCGACCTTGGTGACCTTGGCTCGCGCGACTGTGCGGGCCTTCGTCACGAAGCAGCGCTCGAGGGCGGTGTCGACGCGGGCTTCGATCGCCGGCGCCGTTTCGCGCATCACTTCCGAGACTTCGGAAATGATGAGGAACTTCGCCCGATCGAGCATCCGCTTCTCACGGAAGGACAGACTCTTCGAGCGGCTCAGGAAGGCCAAGCTCTTCAACACATCGGCAACTTCGTAGATGGAGCCGCTGCGCATTTTGTCGGAATTGTCCTTGAAGCGTCCCTTCCAGTTCTGATGGTTGTCGATCTTGCCGTCGCCGATCAGGCCGAACAACCGCTCGACTTCGTCGTCGGAGATGGCACGGCGAAGGCCGACGCCGTCCACGTTGGTGACGGGCACGAGCACGGTGGTTTCGTTGGCGACGATTCTGAGGTGATAGAAGCCGCACGTGGTCCCGAGGATAGTTTTGTCTTCGATCCGCTGGACGATGCCCAGACCATGATTCGGGTAAATGACCTTGTCGCCGACTTGGAATGTCACGGTTCCCCCTGTTAGGACGCGCAGTATGGAAGGCCGAAGTCGTGCCGGCAGTCTTATGAGTATAGCGCACCTCGAGGCCTCAGACAACGAGAAATGGCCAGAAAACCGCTGTTTTTCCACAATTTCGCCACGCCCGCAGGGGGGCGCCAGACAGAAATGTCTGGTAAGTTGCTGTGGCGAGCGAGG
>JBGPKK010000053.1:0-25606 GCA_041485905.1 Vicinamibacteria bacterium | reverse complement strand
GGTCCCGGGGCTCGGTCGTCACCTTCACGTTCTTCACTTTCATCGCGACCACCGCGTTGTCGACATTGATCGGCCGGAACCCGAGGTGGTCGATCGCGTGCCCCGCGCTCGGCGTGGAAGCACCTTGCTTGCCGAAGAGCCATACGCCGCCGTAATTGATGCCCTCGACCTGCCCGTTGTACTTCGCTACCTTGCCGCCAAACGTGTCGGCGAACCACTTCAGCGACGCCGTGGGGTTCGGCGAACGCAGGTTCACGTGATGCAGCCCGAGCTTTTGCGGATCCTGGACCACCTCAATCAGCGTGCCCCAGGGATCGACGACCTGGGCCATCTTCAGTCCCTGCATGGTCATGGGCGGCATCACCATCTTCACGCCGTCAGCCTGCAGCTTCTTCATGGCCGCGTCGAGATCGGCGACCGAGAAACCAATCGAATCGAGGACGCTTCCCTCGCTTGGCTTCGGCACGTCGGTCTTCTGAAAGATAACTCGCGTCGTCCCGAACATCAGACGATCGGGCCCCTCCGGTGTCAGCGCTCCGTCAAAATGCGCGTGATACCACTCGGCGCCCTTGGCCTGATCCGGCGCGGCGAGGTGGACGTGATCGACGATGTTCGCGAATCCTGTTTGCGCGCGCGCGGGCGTCGCAAACGCCGCAAGGCCGAGGACCGAACACACGAGCACAGATTTGAGCATGTTCATGGAGGTCTCCTACCGAAGCACGCTGCTGGCCTCGGCTTGTTTGATCATGGCCTCGGCATCCGCCGGACGCAGGTAACTGCTTTTCACCAGCGAGCGCGCGGCCGCACTAAGGGCCTGCACGTAGCCGTCGTGCGTCTGATACCGCTCTTCGAGCGAGAGTCTGGGATCGCCGCTCGCCAGACGATCGGCTTTCGTCTTCGCGAACGGGATGAACCCACCCACGGGCGAGCCGAACTGGCACATCTGCCCCTTGAAGGGACCCGACGACATCACATTCCAGCCCGTGTAGGTGCCGAGCGGCGCCATCTGCAGCGGCGATTTCACGCCGGCGATCTCATTGCCGTCAGCATCGACCTTGACGACCAGCTGCGGAAGCGTCTGCTTCACTTTTGGAAGAGTCGTCAGGAAGCCGGACTGGTCCTTGTAGTCGAAGTGTGATCCCAGGTCGTAATCGAAAAATGGGTAGACAAGATGCTCGGGCGATGGCTTGCCCGGGATGGTCGGGAAGCCCATCGCGGCGCGGGTGTTCGGCACCAGCGTGCCGTCGGCGATCGTCGGATACGTGCTCGCCGGCATCGGCGTGCCTTTGGTGACCCAGTCGGTCAGCGAGCTCAACAGCGCCGATCGCATAGGCGCCGAGGGCGCCGAATTGACCGGCAAATCGCAGCCGCCGGCTACGGGCCCCGTCATCGTGTTGAAGCCTCCCGGCCCGCCGCCGTGCGTCACGCCGGGGAAATAATAGCGACGAACATTGTCGGGAAGTGGAATATCGGCTTTGGCGTCGGTGCCCACCAGCATGGGCGATGCGCGTAACCCCCAGATCTCGGCGCTGCCGAACGTTTCCATGATCTTGGGGCACGTGTTCGACACGCGGCAACGGTCGAGCAGGCCGGCCTTGCCGCGTCCCCGAGGCGTGTCATTCCAGTCTGCCCACCACAGGGGCGCCTCCATGCCCAGCTCGTAGAGCTCCACGGTGCCGCCGGGCATGGCGAACCGCCGGTTCAGATCGATGACGCGCGACGCGATGTGCGGGTTGCTGCCGTTCCAGACGCTGCGCCCCTGTTCGTCCTGGTTGAATCCGAGCTGAATGAACAGTCGCAGGAACGTGCCCGACTGCGAGCTCCCTTCGGAAATCCCCCAGCGAACTCGGCCGGCCACCGGATTCGCCGTGCCGGCATCGTCTTGCTTCTCGTAACGGAAAAACGAGTTGATGTCTCGAGTGGCCGCGACCCCGATCCCCAGCACCAGCGGATCCCTGGCTGTGTACTGCAGCTCATAGAGCAGCGCCTGATTAAAACCGTTCTTCACACAGATCCGAGTGGCATCGGGTTTCCCCGGGAACGCGTCCGTCGCGCAGTCGGCGAACGCCCAGTCGCTCGCCGGGATCACGACGGTCCCACTCTTGACGCCGGTCGCGCTCTCGGACACGGCCGACACCAGCGAAGCCTTGGAGGTATCGAGCGTCACAGGAGGGTACGGAGACGGTTGATTGCGCGGGATCATCAGTGTCGTTGTCGTGCCGGTCAACCCGGTGAAACGAAGCACCAACGGCCCGGTAATGCTCGTGCCGTCCGGATTCTTCGCGACGGGCACCTGGATCGTCTGATTGTTGGCGGTTGGGAGGACATCGCCCTGCCAGCCGCTCACGAGAGAGACGTGCCCTTCGGCGCCGGCCGCTGCCGCGCCGTTTCCGCGATTCACCACCGAGTACATCAGCACGCCGCTCGACTGCGTCATGTCGATCGGCTTCATCAACGAGAACGTCGCGACGTACTCCACCTTCCCGCGCGCGTTGCGCGGCGCCAGCTTGATGTCGGTAATGACGGCGTTCTTCGGATCGTTCGGATCGAGCTCACCGTACGCCTTGCCGGAAATTCTTTCGTATGGCAGGGCACTGGCGCCTGCCCGCCCACCGGGGGCGGGCGATTCGACTTTCAGGATTTCGATGCGCGTGACGCGCGCTTCGGTAATGACGACGGAAGAGACGACGGCGATGGCCATGGCGCCGATAAGCGTCCTGCTCACCATTTGGGGGTGCCCTCCTGCGGTTTCAGTAAGAGACAAGAAGCGCCGCCCTACTTCAGGCGTTCGAACCTGTAATCCCCAGACACGTGCTTGACAAGGAGGTTTCTCTGTACGCCCTGGCCCTCCTTGACGAACTCGAGCCCCAGCCCATTGAAGCCGGAAAAGAGGGTATTGGACTGCGCAATGAGCGGTACCTTCCCCCTTCCGTCAAGGTCGCCGAACAGCGTATCGCCGGAGAACGTGATCTCGACAATGCGGGGGACCGTTCTCCAGAGCTTCGGCTGCTCTTTGTAAGTGCCCACGTATTTCGCCAGGATCTCGGGCGCGACCTTGACTTGGGTTTTCCGATCGTCGGAGGCCTTGCCGACCAGGTGATCGAGCTTGTTATTCTCATTGCAGACCGCTTCAAGGAGCTCGGTATCCACGGCCAACTCCGCTTTGATGGCCACGGTCCAAGGTCTGGCGTACGCCGTGGGGTCTGCGAGCGTCACGTCCAGTTCCAGGTGGCCGAAGTCCCGGCGCTGGTAGCGCTCCCTCATGCGCAGCGCCTCGGTGTGGGGATGACCGTAGCTGTCCAGCCAGCTCCTCCCGTTGAATCCGGCGCTCTCAACAACCAGCGTGTCTCCCTCCCAGTGTCCTACCGAGTAACCCATCCAAGTAGGATTGGGGTCCATCTCCAACGCGCGACCATCCAGGAAGATCTGGCGATAGGTGAGATCTTCGTTCAGCATCACGATGAGGGCCGGAGTTTGGATGATCTTCGTCATCCCTGCGCTGGTTCTGTACGCCGGACCCAAGGGCAGGCACAGCACGCCCATCGATTCTTTGCCGAGGTTTTCCCTGCGCGCTTGGGACAAAGCTTCCGCCCAAGGCTGGACTTCTCCGGGTTTGAGGTCCGCGGCGATGTTGGCGCTATACGTTGGGGAGAGCTTGTTCCACAGGCCCGACAGGTCGGGTTTGCCCTCAGGTGTGCGTGGCGCCGGCGCCGCAAGCGTCGGTCTGCCGTCAACACTGCGCGGAATGCCGGGCGTGGGATGATTCAGCCACTGCGCCGACAACGGCGCAGTCAACGAGGACAAAATGATCGCTGTGACCAAAGTTTTCATGCGACCTCCTGGCTCACGGGCATTTTCCCCTGCGATTAGTCACTCGATCGTCAGCGGCTGGTTTGCGCGCGAACGCCGGCCCCGTCTGTGGCGCGAGCGCTGCTCAGACTCCTTTCACCGGACGCTGCCGAGCGGCGACCTAGCCAGTCCGCTGCAGCCGACGCACGGCTGTCATCTTAGTTGAAATTGCGGGCTTTCACCCTTGACATCTGCCTTGCTGCAGCGATAATCCGCGCTGAGAAAGGGAGGATGGCCGTGACCGAACAGCTCTCTTGGCGGATTGTCCGGCTTGTGCCGGTCGTGTGCCTGGTGTTCTCGACACCGACGCCTCTCGTCGGGCAGTCGGGTGCGAAGAGTGGCGAGTGGCGGAGCTACGGCGGCGATCTGGGCAGTACCCGATACGCACCGCTCGATCAGATCAACGCGAGCAACTTCAACAACCTGGAAGTGGCCTGGCGGTTCAAGACCGACAATCTCGGCCCGCGGCCGGAATTCCAGTACGAAGGCACGCCGCTCGTGGCCAACGGCGTCCTCTACGCGACAGCCGGCAGCCGCCGGGCAGTCGTGGCGCTCGCACCGGGAACCGGTGAACAGCTCTGGATGCACAGCGAGCAGGAGGGCGCGCGTGGCGCGGCGGCACCACGGCAGTTGTCGGGCCGCGGCCTGGCGTACTGGACCGACGGTCGGGAGGAGCGCATTTTGTACGTCACGCCCGGCTACCGCCTCATCGCGCTGAATGCAAAGACTGGCGTCCCGGTCGCCGGCTTCGGCAACAACGGCGCCGTGGATCTGAAACTGGACGATGACCAGGTCATCGATCCGATGAGCAGCGAAATCGGGCTGCACGCCACGCCCATGGTGGCCAGAAACGTCGTCATCGTCGGCGCCGCAGGGAAGACCGGCGCAAACCCCAAGAGCTTTCGAAACGTCAAGGGCTACGTTCGCGGATTCGACGTCAAGACTGGCAAGCGGCTCTGGATCTTCCACACCATTCCGGAACTGGGCGAATTCGGCAACGACACCTGGGAAAAGGATTCGTGGGCCTACACGGGAAACACCGGCGCCTGGGGGCAGATATCCGTCGATGAAGAGCTCGGCCTGGTGTACCTGCCCGTCGAAATGCCGACAGGCGACTACTACGGAGGCCATCGTCCGGGTGCCGGCTTGTTTGGCGAGAGCCTCGTCGCCGTCGATCTGCAAACAGGAAAACGGAAGTGGCACTACCAGCTCGTCCACCACGGCATCTGGGACATGGACATCCCGTGCGCGCCGATCCTTGCCGATATCACGATCAACGGACGGACGGTCAAAGCGGTCGCGCAGCCGACCAAGCAAGGAGTGCTCTACGTCTTCGATCGAGTCACGGGCCAACCGATCTGGCCGATCGAGGAGCGACCCGTCGAGAAGGGTGACGTGCCGGGCGAGTGGTACTCGCCGACGCAGCCGTTTCCGACCAAGCCACCGCCCTACGAGCGGACAGGCGTATCGACCGACGACTTGATCGACTTCACGCCTGAGCTCAAGGCCGAGGCTGTGGAGCTCGTGAAGAAGTACAAGATGGGTCCGATGTTCACGCCGCCCGTCGTCAGCAAATTGGAAGGCCCGCTCACCCTGCTTACGAGGGCGCTCGCCGGCACGAACTGGAAGGGCGGATCGTACGATCCCGAGACGCATACGGTGTACGTGTATTCGACCGGAGCCATCGGTTCCATGGGACTCGTGCCGCCGCCGGCTGGATTTTCGGACATGCGCTACATCTCGGGAAATGCGCTGTCGGGAGCCCGGCTCACCGGCGGGAGTGGATCCTCCGCAGGCGGCGGCCGAACGGTCGCGGGAGGCGCCGGTGGGGCAGCCGGCACGCCAGCGGCCGCCGAAGCCGCAGGGGGAGAGGTCGGTGGTGGTTTGAGCGTCAGAGGACTCCCGCTGGGGAAGCCGCCGTACGGGAGCATCACCGCCATCGATCTCGACAAGGGCGAGATCCGCTGGAAAATCGCGCACGGTGAAACGCCGGACAACGTCAAGAATCATCCGACGCTCAGAGGCCTCAACATTCCTCGCACCGGCCAGGGAGGCATGGCGGCCACGCTCGTTACCAAGACGATGGTCATCTCGGGAGAGCCTCGCGCTGGGACGACATCAACCGGCGCGCGCGGCGCGATGCTGCGCGCGTACGACAAAGCGACAGGCAAGGACGTCGGCGCCGTCTACATGCCGGCGCCCGAGAGCGGCGCGCCGATGACCTACATGTTCAACGGCAAGCAGTACATCGTTCTGGCCGTCAGCGGCGGGGCGTATTCGGGCGAGTTGCTTGCGTTCAAGCTGCCGGACTAGCCTCGCACAACCACGGGCGGGGTTGCCGTTGGGCGATTCTCGTGGCTGCTTTTTCCGGGCGTTGAGCATCGTTCACGGCAGCGCGTACACCGCCACCGTGTCCGTGGCGACCACCGCCACGTACTGCTTGCCGTTCCCGCCCTGATAGGTGATCGGGTCGGCGTTGCCTCTCCGCTCGAGCGTGGTCACCCAGAGTTGCCTGCCGGTCTTCGCCTCGAACGCCCGGAAGCGGTTGTCGTCGGTCGAGGCGATGAACAACACACCGCCGGCGGTCACGATGGGACCCGCCAACGCGGGTCGTCCGGTGTTCTGCTTGCCCTCGGGAAGTTGTTCGGTGATGCCAAGACGAATCTGCCATGCGATGTCGCCGGTCGACGCATTGACCGCCGTCAGCCGACCCCATGGCGGTTTCTGGCACGGCCAGTTCGCGTCTGCGATGCGGACATCGAAGGTGCCGCGGCCGGAACCCGTGGTCTTGTCGTAGGGAGCGGGCGAACCATCCTTGCTCTTCTCGATCCAGCCGAGCGCGCCCAGGTCCTGAGTCACCACGAAAATATATCTGGAGCTCAAATCAAACGCGGTTCCGCCCCAGTTGGCGCCGCCAAGCCCTCCCGGGAAAACTAAAGTGCTGGCCGTCGTGGCACCCTCCGCGCGGTACCGCCACGGCGTGAAGGGGCCGGCGTTGTAGACGCCGCCACTTCTCGCGACCAGTTCCTCGCAGGCCTTGGCATGTTCAGGCGTCGTATCCGCGGCGGTGACGAGATCCTCTGGTTTGTAACTGACGCGCGCCAGCGCCGGCGGCTTCACTGGAAACGGCTGCGTAGGAAACGCCAGCTCTCCGGGGACATCACTTTTGGCGACCGGGCGCTCTTCGACGCCGAAGATCGGCCGGCCGGTTTCGCGATTCAGAATGTAGAGGTAACCCGATTTGGTGGTCACGCCGAGTGCTGGAATTCTGCGTCCATTTCGCACGATGTCGAACAAGGCCGGAGGCGCGGGCGGGTCGGCGTCCCAGAGGTCGTGATGGATGGTCTGGAAATGCCACTTGTACGTTCCCGTCTGGACATCCACCGCGACGACCGAATTGCCGAAGAGGTTGGCGCCTTTCCGGTCTCCGCCATAGGCACCGGGTATCGGCGAAGCCAGTGGGAGATAGAGGAGTCCGCGCTGCTCGTCGAGCGTGAAGTAGAACGGCCAGGCGTTGACGCCGAGGCGGCCCTTCCAACTGTCGCCCTCCCACGTGTCGTGCCCAACCTGACCTGGCTGCGGCACGGAGCTGAATTCCCACAACTTGGCGCCCGTGCGCGCATCAAAAGCTCGAGGATTGCCCGTTCCGCCGATGGCCCCCGCCGGTGTGTTCGCACCGACAACAACGATATTCCTATAGATGAGCGGCACCGAGTTGTACGGCACCACCATGTCCACTTCGCCGTCCTTGCCGAAGCCAGGGTCGAGCGCGCCCGTATTGGCGTTGAGCGCGATCAGGCGGCGTCCGGCGGTGAAGATGATGCGTGGATTGCCGCCCTCGCCGGGCCAATACGCGACGCCGCGCCGGGAAGGCGCGCCGCCGGCGACCGGATGCCGCCAGATTTCCTTGCCGTCCTCCGGCTTAAGCGCCACCACGCGATTCGCGGCAGGCAGATACATGACGCCGTTCACGACGATGGGCGTCACCTCGGAATTCACTCCGCCAGCGCCACCTCTTCCGCCAGGGGCAGCGGCCGGGGGCGCGTCGCTTTGCAGGGGATAGATCCAAGTCCGGGAGAGGTTCGCGACGTTCTTCGTGTTTACTTGCGTCAGCGGCGAGTAACCGGTCCCGGCCAGGTCGTGGCGGTACATCGGCCAATCGGCGCCGATCTTTTCTGGGGTTCGTTGTTGAGTAACGCCGGACTGGCCGAGGAGAAGCGTGACCATTGCGCCGCCGGACACAGTCATCATCCACGTGGAGCGCATAAATTCTCGTGCTCCTCTCCAAGGCTTCGGCGTGCAGCCGACCAGGCAACGTGTGCCGCTCGAAGCGGTCATTCTACGCCCTACGATCGGAACTTCGGAATAAACCTGCCGGTTCGTTGCTTGTAGGCCTCGTACTCCGACGCAAGCGCGCTGCTCTCGAACTTTCGTTCCTCCTTCCTGGCGGCAGCAGAATAGAACAGGGCCATGCCCACGAAGAGAATCAGCATGGCGAGGCTGGGCAGCATGATCGCCGCGGACGCATAGGCCAGCAGGTAGCTGGAGTAGAACGGATTCCGTATGTAGGCGTAGGGGCCGGCAGTCCAGAGGAATTCCGGTACGTCATTGCTGAAAAGGTACGAGAAGAATTTCCCCTGAACGCATAGTCTCGCCCACTCGAGGAGCGCCAACGCCAAGGCCGCGACGATGCATCCGGCAACCACCGACCACACGTTCGGCGAAATCGAGCGGCTCAGGTAGGCGAGCACGAACATCGAGAGCGGAATCAGCAAGCGTTGAAGCGCCGGGCCTTCGCTTCGAATGATCGTGAAGGTCGATCCGGCCACCCAGAACTGCCGGATGAAGACGATATACAGGACGGTGACGACAACGTTACGCAGGTCCATGGGACGCGCCCGTGGCACAAAAACGGATCCTTCCGTTCCGCAACGGACTCCTATTCAGAACGCCGTGGAGGGACGTCCGGCCTTGGATCGGACACAAACCCGTCGCGATTGGGCATCTTGACCAGGGGCAGGCTCTTGGCGTTCAGCACCTGCTTCTCCCCGACGATGTCGTTGAGAAACAGTACGTAGGCCGCCACCGCGTACACTTCATCGTGGCTCAACGTGCCGGGCTGGTTGAACGGCATCGCTCGATTCACGTAGTCCCACACCGTTGTCGCATACGGCCAGTAGCTGCCGACGGTCTTCTTCGGGACCGGAGTGGCGAGGGTCCCCTTTCCACCGACGAGCGGAGGACCATCGCCTCCCTCGCCCTTCTGTCCATGACATGACGCACACCGCGCGGCGAACACCTCTTTCCCTTCCACCGCCGTTCCTGAACCCGCCGGCAACCCCGTTCCATCCGGCGCCACCATGATGCCGAGCGCGCGGGTGTCGTCCTCGGTCGGCGTCCGTCCCACTCCGAATTTCGGCGACTGCGCGAGTGCCACCGTGCCCCCGAGCAGCACCGCCGCCGCAAGGACGCCCGGCCTACACATTGGTCACGTTCCCGTTGGCTGAAACTTTCCAGAGCTTGATTCCGTTGTAGTGAAAGCCTGAGTTCACACCTCTCACGGCGATGAGCGCCTCACGCGACGGCTGCACGTATCCGGTCTCGTCGACGCACCGCGACGCGATCGTCGCTTCGCGTCCGTCCCACTGCCATGCCAGCCGGAACCGCGCGAACGCCAACCGCAACACCGGCTCTTGCAATCGCGCCTGCCGCCAGCTCCGCCCGCCGTCGGTGGTTACGTCCACGCGCTCGACTCGTCCGCGACCTGACCACGCGAGGCCCGTCAACTCGTACAGGCCGGGACCCGGCAGGGTCTGTCCGCCCGACGGATACGTGATGACTGATTTCGCTTCCATGGGGAACGTGAACTGTCGCGCCTTGCCGTCGGGCATCAGGTCGGTGTACTTGGACGTCTCGTCGCGGCTCTGGTACGGCTCGGCGGCCACCACGATCCGCTGCAGCCACTTCACGTGCGTCGCGCCCTCCCAACCCGGCACCACCAGGCGCAGCGGATACCCCTGCTCGGGCCGAAGCGCCTCGCCGTTCTGGCCGTAGGCGAGGATCATGTCGTCCATCGCCTTCGCGAGCGGGAGACTGCGCTGCATCCGGCCCGCGTCCGCCCCTTCGGCGATTAGCCACGCCGCTCCAGATCGCACGCCGACTTCCTCGAGCAGCAGCCGCAGCGGCACGCCCGTCCATTCGCTGCAGCTTGCCAGCCCATGGCTGCGCTGCACGGTCGGCCCCGTTGTCGTTGCCCACTCACTGCCGCTGTTCCCCCCACATTCCATCAGGAGGATGCGCGACATCGACGGCAACCGTTTGATGTCGTCCACGGTCAGGAGCAACGGCCGCTCAACCATCCCTTGAATGACGAGCCGGTGGCGCGCCGGATCGATGTTCGGTATGCCGGCGTGGTGCCGCTCGTAGTGCAGCGACGAAGGGGTGAGGATGCCATGGGACTCCGCGAGCGGTGTGAAGCTCGATCCTGCCTCAGGGGTCTTTGACTCCCGCGTCCACCGCACACCCTTCTCAAACGGCGACCGCTGTCCGTATGGGCCGAGCGGTTTTCCCAGCTCGCGCGCCGACACCTCCTTGCGCGCCAGCAGTCCTCCCCCCAACGCCGCCCCCAATTGCAGCACGCGTCTCCGTTTCATAGCGCCACCTCACGGGGTCATTCTACGCACATAGGAGCCTGAACCCAATCCGAGAAAGATCGGTGTATAACCGGTGCGCAGGAAGTCCCGGTGCCATCAAGTAGGAGGAGCCATGAAGTATTTGCCAGCCCTGGCGACGTTGTTCACGATGACTGTCCTGCTGACCGCGGCCGGGGTGCCAACCGTCGTGACCTACGTCCACCACGACACCGTCTCAGCCACCATGGCCACGGGCGGATCGATCATCAACGACCAGGGCCTGATCGTGCTGGCCCAACGCCGAACCGCGGGTGAGGTTGAAGTGCATGAGAAGACCAACCACGTCTTCATCATCGTCGAGGGCGAGGCGACGTTCGTGACTGGCGGAACCTTGGTGGACGCCAGGGAAACGGCTCCCGATCAGCGTCGCGCGTCGAGTGTTCAAGGCGGGCAGACCTACCACCTGACCAAAGGCGACGTGATCACGATTCCGGCAAAGACGCCGCACTGGTTCAAGGAGGTTCCGACGCAGACGATCGCCTACTACGCGGTGAACACCGAGAATTGATGGGTGCACCACGCTAATGGCTTCCTACCGTGGGAGGGCAGTATGGGACGTCATCTGAAATTCGCAGGTCTGTCTATTGGGTTGATCTTGATCGGAGTCGTGGGCGGGTTTGAGCTTCGCGCGCAAGGGCAAACCGGCGCAGCCACTCGAGCCGGCGCTCCGCCTGCTCCCGCGGACACCGCGGCGATGCGGGCCAACTATGAGCGATGGAGGACGGAGTTCAAGACCTGGGGTAAGTGGGGGCCGGACGACAACAAGGGCACCACGAACCTGATTACCCCGCAGAAGGTCATGAGTGCCATGAGGTTGGTCAAAAGCGGGATCGTCGTGTCGCTGGCGCATCCTGAGCCTCAGCAGCCGGCCGCCGATGTCAATGCGAATGGCGTGTTCCACCGAACGACGAACGGGATCACCGCGGGGGGCACGACCGACAACTATCAGGTCAGCTACCACGGCTTGACAGTGGCGCACATGGATACCTGGTGTCACTTCTTCGTCGATGGCCAGATGTACAACGGCACTCCGGTGAAGGACAACATCACGCCCGAGACCGGATGCAAGAAGGGCAGTGTCATGAATTGGAAGGACGGCATCGTGACCCGGGCCGTCCTGTACGACATCGCACAGTTGAAGGGCGTCGACTGGATCGAGCCAGGCGTACCAATCACCCGCGCCGACCTGGAAGCGTGGGAAAAGAAGTCGGGCGTGAAGGCCGAACCTGGCGATGTGGTGCTGCTCTATATTGGACGCTGGAAGAGACGCGAGAAGATGGGGCCGTGGGCCGGTCAGGTCTCGGGGTATTACGCCGACACGATTCCCTGGATGCACGAGCGGCTGCCAGCCTTCATCGGCCACGATTTCAACATCGACTGGAATCCGAGACCAGGCTGGGAAGGGATGCCCAACCCAATCCATGTCGCTGTGCTCAACTGGATGGGCATCAACATTGTTGAGTGCCTCGACCTGGAGCAGGCGGTCACGACCGCGAGACGACTGAAGCGCTATGAATTCCTGATCACGTTTGCGCCGCTGCCCGTTGAAGGCGGCACGGGATCGCCGGTCAATCCGTTGGCGATCTTCTAGAGGACGACTGAAATGAGAACGAGAACGCTGGTGGTCAGTGCGTCGGGATTGATGCTCGTCGTGGGCGCGATCAGTGGTGCGGCGGCCCGTTCGCAAGGGGCCGGCGCCGAGGGAGTCCCGTCCCGCCCTCTCGTGACCCAGGCAGAGTACGAGCGATGGCAGACGGAGCTCTCAAACTGGGGCCGGTGGGGGAAGGATGATGAACTGGGGACCCTCAACCTGATCACCCCGGCGAAGCGCAAGCAGGCGGCGGCGCTGGTGAAAGAGGGGGTGACAGTGTCTCTCTCCTCGGACGCGGCCACCGAAAGGAGCGTCGACGTCCCCTGCCCGGTGGAGTGGGCCATGTTGACGGCATCGCAATCGGGCGCGACGGATCGGATTGGGTACCCCTGCATCCACGGCGCTGGCACAACCCATCTTGATTCGTTCGCTCACGTGTTTTTCGGTGGCAAGATGTGGAATGGCTATCCGGTGTCAGCACTGGTGACGAAGGAGGCCGGCGCCGCCAAGAATTCGATCCTGACCATGAAGAATGGGATCGTGACCCGCGGCGTCCTCTATGACATTCCGAAGCTCAAGGGTGTGTCGTATCTTGACCCGGGAACCCGTATCTTTGCCGGGGATTTGGAGGCCTGGGAACGGAAGGCCGGGGTGAAAGTGACGGCCGGCGACGCGCTCCTCCTTCGCTGGGGGCGCTGGACGCGGCGGGCCACGCTTGGACCATGGCCAATCAACGAGGCGATGGCAGGGCTCGATAATTCCGTGATTCCGTGGCTGAAGAAACGGGACATTGCGATACTCGGTTGGGAAACGCCCGATTATGCGCCGCATCCAGCAGGCGACCTTCCCCCGAGCTCGCTTCACAATTTCGTGCTGACGATCTTGGGCGTCCACCTCGTCGACCGCGCCGATTTCGACGCGTTGAGCCAGGCGGCCGCCGCGCGCAATCGCTGGGAATTCATGTTGACCATTGCGCCGTTGCCGATACCCCATGGGACCGGCTCACCGGTCAATCCGATCGCCGTGTTCTGAGCGCCTCTACGGCGTCAGGATGCGCGAGACGCGGGCACGTCAACGATGCAACATTCTCAGGTTGGCCGCGACGATCGTCAACTGACCGTACACCTCGGACACATTACCCCTGATCTCCACGGTGTGTGCCATGTGCGGCACGAGCGCCGCGTTGTTGTCAGCCGCAAGTGGACCGGTGATCTCATACAACTTGCCGTCGCCGGTGACGAGGGCGACGGCTGAGCCCTTCTGCGCGCACGTCGTCGCGCAGTCGGGAGCCATTCCCGGATGGTTGTCTCCACTGTTCGCCTTCGGATCCTGCAGGTAGCAGACCTCGTCGACAAGCTGTCCCCTGAGCACTTGACCCTTTATGCAGGCCGGAGCTCCGAGGCTGATCACACACGCGATGAGCGAGAGCAGCGTGAGGCGCCTGTCCGTCATGCGCGGAAATGCTGACGTCGTACGATCGCGCCGGTCACACGGATCGCCTACCGGCGGCCGATCCGATAGAGCTTCGACGCGGTGCGGACGATGAGGCTCCCGTTGGCGACGGCCGGCGTCGCCAGCGTCATCTCGTCCAGCGAGTTCTTGCCGAGCACCTTGAATTCCGCCCCGGCCTGAATCACGTAGGTGTCGCCGTCCTCGCTCATGGCGAACACCTTGCCGTTGTACGCCCAGGGGGACGCAGTGAAACCGGTCGCGTCGGCGCTGATTCGCTGCCGGGGATAGATCTCCTTCCCGGTCTTGGGGTCGTTGCACGTCAGCAAGCCGCGATCGAACAGCGTGTAGTAGCAGCCGCCGTACACGAGCGCCGACGGGTGGTAGGGCCCCAGCGTTGGATGCGACCAGACGATGTAGTCGTTGGCGGCCTGGTCCGGCTTCAGCGAGATGTCGCCTGTCGCGCCCGGCCGGATCGCATACACCGGACGGAGCCGATCGGATGGATACCCGGAGGTGATGTACAGCAGGCCGTTTGCCGCAAAGGGGCTAGGAATCGCGAACGTCGACATGCCCGCGAGCTCCCAGAGCAGCTTGCCATCGAGATCGTACGAGCGAACACGATCGCTGCCGGCCGTGACGATCTCCGTTCGCCGCTCGTTCTTCCACACGAACGGCGTCGTCCAGTTGCTGCCTTCCTTGCGATCGACGCGCCACACCTCAGCGCCGGTCATCGTGTCGAACGCGGCGACGAACGACTGCTCGTCGTTGTCGTTGACGATGTACACGCGATCGCCGTCGAGCGCGGGCGAGGCGGCGTTGCCAAACCCGGTGCGCGTTTTGAGGGGGGCCATCGGCTTGGACCACTGAAGCGTTCCGTTCATGTCGAACGCGAACAGGCCGACGTACGCGAAGTACGCGTACACGCGCTTGCCGTCGGTCACCGGGGTCTCCGAGGCATAACTGTTCTTCAGGTGCCTCGACTGCGACGGCACGGCGCTGGCCACCTGGCGCTCCCAGCGAATCCTGCCCGTCTTGAAATCGACGTCGTACACCAGCCAGCGGTGGGGCGTCGAGGTCGTCGCGATATCGCGGAAGGTCATCGTCCCGCCGTTGGAGCGTGAGACGTAGGCCGAGACGGGCAACAGCGTATCCGCCTCGGCTGTGTTGATGGCCGTGGTCACGAAGACGTGATCGTCCCAGACGACGGGCGAGCTCCAGGACCGGCCGGGCACGTCGATCTTCCAGACGATGTTCCGCGAGGGTCCCCAGGCATCTGGCAGTGACGGATCGTCGGCCGCCACGCCGGCCTGCGCGCCGCGGAACTGCGGCCAATTGCTGTCCGCCGACACAACGGCGAAGGCCAGCGCCGCAAAACCAAGGACGGCGCCTACGGGAGGCTTCAGGCTCAAGAATTGACCAGAATCTTCGGGGCCCATCTTAAGCCTGTTAGAGCCGCGTTGACCAGACAGCCGGATGCGCGTACAGAAAAACGCCACGCCGCGAGCACCATGGGGTCATCGGCGTTGGCAGGGCTCAATCGAGATACTTCACGAACACGACCTCGTTACGCGCTTCGTTGTAAATCAGCTCGTCGACGAGGGAGCGGGTGATCGCCAGCCCGAGGCCGCCGGGACGTAGGCCTTTCTCCTCCCGGACATAGGCGTGCTGGAGGGGGTTGTCGTCGGGATTGCAGATGGCGGCGTGCGCCAGGCGCTCGATGTCGAACCCCTCGCCGGGGTCGGCGATGCGGTACAGCAGCATGCGCCGCGCCCGCAGGCAGGAGATCCGCACTTTCCGCGACGGATCCAGCTTGCCGCCCCACTCGACCGCGTTGTACAGCAGCTCTCGGAAGGCCTGCCCCACCGATTCGCGGACCGTCTCGGGGAGGCCGGCTTCGAGCTGCATCATGAACGCCTGGATGCGGTCGGCCACCTGGCGCGAGCACGGCGCCACGATCTCCACCCAGTCGGGTCGCGCCGACACCACTTCGATCGGCAACGCCGAGGCGGGGGCGGCGGTCAGGACTTCTTCGACGACTTCGACGATCGCGCTCGGCGCGAACGGCTTCGTGACGTACCGATCCGCCTGGCCACGGACGGCGCTGAGCAGCGTTTCGGGCGTGTCATCGGCGGTGACCACCACCACGCGCGGGGCCGCCGCGAGCGTCCGCACCCGCGCCAGCACATCGAGGCCGCTCATGCCGGGCAGGCCGATGTCGAGCAGCATGAGGTCGACGGCCTGGTCGGCAAGCCGGCTCATCGCTTCCGGTCCGTCGGCGGCGTACCACACGGTGTGACCCGCCTGCTCGAGCAGCGTGCCGATCGCGTGGCGGAACGCGCGGTCGTCGTCGACAATCAGGATCCGGCCTTTTGCGCTCGTGGCCAAAGTCATCGCGAGCCCCCACATGACGTGTTTCCACGGCTGGTCACGAAGCTTCGCCTCAACCCGCCGAGTGACAAACCCGGCCTGACGCGAAGCTTCGTTACTGGACTGCCACGTAGTGTAATACTGGTCCCCGCCTTCCGGCGATGTACGGCGCCCGTGATGCACGTCCGGCGTTGCACCGAGGACGCGATGCACCCGTGCAAGGCGCGAGGACTGAGTGGTCATGGACATGCGTCGCCCGGACCAGGCGCAGCATCGCACGCAAATCCACCAGCGGCGCGTCGTCTACGAGACCGCGTGCGCGCTGGCCGAGTCCATGACCCTCGTCGAGGCCACGCCGCGGATGCTCGAGGCGATCTGCGGGGCGCTCGGCTGGGAACACGGCGCTCTCTGGCAGGTCGACCGGACCGCGAATCTGCTTCGTTGCGTCGCGACGTGGCATCCGCCGTCGCTCCAGTTCCACGAATTCGCCGACGTCAGCCATCACACGTCCTTCGCCAGCGGTGTCGGTTTGCCCGGGCGGGTGTGGGCCAGCCGGGAGTCGGCCTGGATCCCCGACGTTGCGCACGACCCGAACTTCCCGCGCGCGAGGTTCGCCGATCGCGCGGGGCTGCACGGCGCCTTCGGGTTTCCCATCCTGCATGGCCGCGATGTCTTCGGCGTCATGGAGTTCTTCAGCCGGGAGATCCGCCAGCCGGACGAGGAGCTGCTGGCGATGTTGACCACGGTCGGCCGGCAGATCGGTTTGTTCATCGACCGCAAGCGTGCGGAAGAGGAGCTGGACCGGTTCTTCACGCTGTCGCCCGACCTGGCCTGCATGGCCAACTTCGACGGCTACTTCACTCGCGTGAATCCCGCATGGCAGCGCGTGCTGGGGCTGGCTCAGGCCGATCTCATCGCCCGGCCGTTCCTCGATTTCGTCCACCCCGACGATCGGCAGGCGACCAACGACGCCATCTCGAGACTGATGACCGGTTCCGACGTGACTGGATTCGAGAACCGCTTCCGGTGCCACGACGGATCGTACAAATGGCTCGAGTGGACGGCCGCTCCCTTCCATCAGAGCGCGATCTATGCGTCAGCGCGTGACGTCAGCGACAGCAAGCGCGCCGAGGAGGAGCTCAGGCGGTACGCGCGGGAGATGGAAGCGGCGAAGCGGGAGCAGGAGGAGAACGCGGCCCGCCTCGCGCAGCTCGTCAAGGAGCTCGGGATTGCGAAGGGACGCGCGGAAGATGCGACCGTCGCCAAAGGCGAGTTCCTGGCCAACATGAGCCACGAGATCCGGACACCGATGAACGCGATCATCGGCATGACCGATCTCGCTCTCGCCACGAAGCTCACGGCCGAACAGCGGGACTATCTGCGCACGGTGAAGGACGCCAGCGAGGCGCTGCTGGCGCTCGTCAACGACATCCTCGATTTCTCGAAGATCGAGGCGCGCCGGCTGTCGGTCGATCGTGCGCCGTTCGCCTTTCGCGACGTGGTCGAGGACGCCGTCCGCCTCCTGGCTCCGCGTGCGTTCGAGAAGGGACTCGAGCTGGCCTGTCACATCGCCCAGGACGTGCCCGATGTGCTGGTCGGCGATTCGGGCCGCCTGCGACAGGTGCTCGTCAATCTCGTCGGCAACGCCATCAAATTCACCGAGCATGGCGAAGTGATCGTCGACGTTGCGATCGATCACCTCGGACGCGAGGAGGCGACGGTCAGGTTCACAGTCTCCGACACCGGCATCGGCATACCACCTGAGAAGCAATGGCAGATCTTCGGGCCCTTTGTTCAGGCGGATGCGTCCACCACGCGCCGCTACGGCGGCAGCGGCCTCGGTCTGGCGATCTCGTCTCAGCTCGTCGAGCTGATGGGCGGGCGGATCTGGATTGAGAGCGAAGTCGGCAAGGGAAGCCGATTCCACTTCGTGGCACACTTCGGCGTGGAGCCCGGCGCCGCGCCGACGCCACGGCCGCCGGACTTTGCCGACCTCGGGGGCCTCCGGGTCCTCGTGGTCGATGACAACGCGACCAACCGACGGATTCTCGAGGAAATGCTCGCGAGCTGGCGGATGAAGCCTCGGTCGGTCGAGGGCGCGCAGGCGGCCCTCGCCGCCTTGCGCGACGCCGCCGATGCCGGCGAGCCATTTCGGCTCGTCCTCAGCGACGCGCTCATGCCGGGCATCGATGGCTTCGCGCTCGCACGCGCAATCCGACAGGACGGGCGATTTTCCGCCGTCACGCTCATCATGCTCAGCTCGTCAGCGATGGCCGACGCGCGGACCCGCGCCGAGGCTGCGGGATTTGCCTCGATTCTCAGCAAGCCGGTCAAGCAATCGGATCTGCTCGACGCGATCGTGACGGCGTTCGCGCCGCGTGCCGCCCCCAGGCGCAGGCCGGCGCGGGGCCCGGCGCGGTCGGCCCGCCAGCGGCCGCGTGCGCTTCGTATCCTCGTGGCCGAAGACAATGCGACCAATCAGAAGCTCGTCGTGACCCTGCTTGAGCATCGCGGACACACGGTCGTGGTCGCCCCGAACGGCCGTGAGGCGGCCGCGCGAGCCGCGGAGCAGTCGTTCGATTGCGTCCTGATGGACGTCCAGATGCCGGAGATGGACGGCCTGGAGGCGACCGCCGCGATCCGTCAGCGCGAGCGGGCCACGGGGGCACACGTGCCGATCGTGGCGATGACGGCGCACGCCATGACCGGAGACCGCGAGCGGTGCCTGCAGGCCGGCATGGACGCGTACGTCTCGAAGCCGCTCCGGCCCGACGAGCTCCTGGCGGTGGTCGATGGCCTGTTTGCCGCGCCGCCCCATCCGGACGTCGACGCCGCTCGGCCTGACGCGCGAAGGCCCGCTCTCGACGTCCCCAGCCTGCTCGCGGGCCTCGGCGGAGACCGCAAGCTGCTCCGCGAAATCATCGATGTGTTCCTTGCGGACAGCCTGAATCTCATGACCGACGTTCGGCGGTTCTCGGCTGGTCGGGACGCGACCGCCCTGGCTGGATCCGCTCACGCGCTGAAGGGCTCGATCGGGCTGTTCACGCAGACGGGCGCCTACGACGTGGCGCGCCAATTGGAACGGGCCGCGAAGACCGGCGAGCTGGCCGGGGTCGACGTGCGTTGCGCCGATCTCGATCGAGAGGTTGCAAGGCTGCGCGTGGCGCTTGGCGATCTGCGGAAGGAACTCGACCAGGGCTCGCAAGGTGACGGCATTCCCTGAAGCCTCCTCGCGGCACCTGACAAGGTGGACGCGGTGGTCAGTTCGCCTCCGCGGTGAACGACGTGCGAAGCTGCACCAACGCTCATTTCTGGAAGTGCTGGCTCGACTTTTCGTTCTCTCCGCACACGAACTCGATCAATTCGTCGCCCGGCAGCAGGCGCTGGCGCATCGGCACCGCCGTCCACGGCCTCGTGTACGCTTTCGGATCGTCGACGGTGACGCTGATTTCCAGGTTTCCATAATCCACCCGGCGGAACCGCTCGGTCACTTTCGCCGCGTCGGTCAGCGGCGTCCCGTTCACATCAAGCCACCCGCCGTCCTTGAATCCCGTGGACTCGACCACCAGTGTGTCACCGTCCCACTTGCCGATCGAGTAGCCATACCACCACGGCTGCGGATCGTTGGAGGGGAGCCCCCGGCCATCCGTGAAGATCTGCCGGACGCCGCCGTTCGCCTCGTACAGAATCACGATCAGTGACGGCGTCTGGATGATCTTCCGTGGTTGCGGATGGTTGTGAAGCTGCGTGAAGCCGATCGGCAGGCAGTGGGCGTCGGGATTGTCTTTGCTGAGGTCTGCGATGCGCTTGTCTCGCAGCTCCGCTGCCCACGGTCGAAGCGGGAGATCGCCCTCGACGCCCACGCCGATGTTCCAGAACTGGCTCGTTCTCTGGAGAGGCGGTACGTCGACTCCCGCGATCGTCTGCCCGGTCCCGGTTCGAATGGTCTCCCAGAGTCCCGACAGATCGGGCTTCCCCTCGGCGGTTCGCGGTGCGGGCGCGGCGAGATTCACCTGTCCGGCGGGCGTTCTCGGGGCTTTGGGTGTCGGGTAGGGCGGCCACTGCGCCGAGAGCGACGGCGACGCGACGAGGACCAGAACGAACATCCAACGGGGCGCCTGCATGACTGTCCTCCAGGTGCCTGACGTGCCGGCCAGCGCTTCTACAGCGACAGATAGTCGGGCTGCAGCGGCCCGCTGCTGTCGCCGATCGTGTCCATTCGCACGCCCGCCTTGTCGAGGACGGTGAGGAGCAGGTTGGCCATCGGTGTGTTCGGCGGGTACGCGAGGTGCTGGCCGGTCTTGAGTTTCCCGCCGAGGCTGCCGGCGAGCAGACACGGCAGATCCGAGTGGCGGTGGAGGTTCCCATCACCCATGCCGCCGCCGTACATGATCAGACTGTGATCCAGCAGCGAGCCGTCTCCGTCCCGCGCGTCCTGCAGCTTTGTCAGGAAGTAGGTCAGGAGCTGCACGAGATACGTGTCGATCTTCGCCTTCTTGGCGATGAGCTCGGGATCGTTCCGGTGATGCGAGGTCGGATGGTGCTGTTCGGGCACGCCGATGTTCGGGAATGACCTGGTGCTGAGCTCCCGCGAGAAAATCATGGTGAACACGCGCGTGAGGTCGGCGCGGTACGCCAGCGTCACGAGGTCGAGCATCAGCTTGGTGTGCTCGTCGAACGAATCGGGAATTCCCATCGGCCGCTCCGGCAGCTCCACCGACAGCGCGCCCTGCTTCTCCGCGTGCTGAATGCGCTGTTCGATTTCGCGCACCGAGTCCAGGTACTCGTTCAGCTTGTTCGTGTCTCCAGGCCCCAGAGCCTTCGCGAGCGACCGCACTTCTTCAGTGACCGAATCGAGCAGGCTGCCGGTGTTCCTGACCCGCGCCGCGCGCTCGGCCGCGCTGCCGCCGTCGCCGAACAAGCGCTCGAAGACGATGCGCGGATGCGACTCCGCGGGATTGGGCGTCGTCGGATTCCGCCACGAGATCGTGTTGACGTAGAAACAGTCGCCGGAATCACAGGCGCCTTGCGTCGCGGCGTCGACGTGCAGCTCGAGCGAGGGGATCTGCGTGCCTTTGCCGATGGCGCGCGCCGCCAGCTGATCGACGGTGGTCGCCAGCCGCACCTCGACGCCCGGCCGCGTCCGGTCGTACGCGTGGACCCCCGTCAGCCAGACCGCCGACGCGCGCGGGTGATCGCCGGTGCCGTCGCCAAACGTGTCCGCCTGCAGATGGGAGAGCCCGCTGATGACGTTCACGTGATCGCGCACGGGCTCGAGCGGCTTCAGAATCGCCGGCAGGTCGAAGCCGGTGCCGGTGGCCGTGGGCTTCCACTGGTTCTGAATCACTCCGTTGGCCACGTAGATGAACCCGAGCCGCGGAGTCGGGCCGCCTGCCGCGGCCGACAGCGCGGGCACCATCGCATCGAGCATCGGCAGCGCCATCGTGACGCCCATGCCCCGCAGGAACGTGCGCCGGGGCAGCGTTTTCTTGGTGATGTACATGGCTCAAAGCTCCAGGCTTCAGGCTCCGGGTTTCGTTCTCATCTCAAACGGCACGCTCTTGACAATGCCGGACACCAGCGACGACAGCGTGTAGTTGTTCTTTGCCGCTTCACCAACGATGGCACGCACGGCCGGCGCGTCATAGTACTGAAGATTACGCCCAATCGCGTACATCAGCAGCTTTTCGGCCACGGCCGACACGAACGGCTCGGGACGCGCCACGAGCGCCGACTTCAGGCCGGCCATTCCCTCGAACGCGAGGCCGCCCGGCAGGACACCTGATGCGTCGATGCGCGCGCCGCCGTCATAATCGCGCCATGTGCCGACCGCATCGAAGTTCTCCATGGCGAAGCCGATGGGATCCATTCGGGCGTGGCAGCTCGCACAGCTGGGGTTCGCGCGGTGTTTGGCCATCGCCTCCCGCATGGACAGCGTCCTGCCCGGTTCCGTGCCCTCCGTTTTGAGCGCCGGAATGTCCGGCGGCGGGGGAGGCGGCGGCGCGGCCAGCAGGTTTTCCAGCACCCATTTGCCGCGGACGACGGGCGATGTGCGGGTGGCGTACGACGTGAGCGTCAGGATGCTGCCCTGGCCCAGCAGCCCGCCGCGCGGGCTGCCGTTGCCGAACACGACGCGCCGGAAATCGCTGCCCCGCACCCCCGGGATGCCGTAGTGCGCGGCGAGCCGTTCGTTCAGAAACGAGTAGTTCGCCGTCAGAAGATCGAGCACGCTGTGGTTGTCGCGCAGGATGCTGTCCACGAACAGCTCGGTTTCCCGCCGGAACGCGTCCCGCAGCGTTTCGTCGAAATCGGGGAAGAGAATCTCGTCGGGCTCCTTCGCGTCGATATCTCGCAGATACAGCCACTGCGCGGCGAAGTTGGTCACCATCGATTCCGATCGTGGATCGGCGAGCATGCGCCGCACCTGCCGATCGAGCGCCGCCGGATCCTTCAGCTGTCCGCCAATGGCCCCGTCCAGCAGTTCATCATCCGGGATGCTGCTCCACAGAAAGAATGACAAGCGCGACGCCAGCTCGAGATCGGTGATGCGGTACGGCGCGCCCGGCGCGACGCTGTCCGGATGGCGCTCGATGCGGAACAGGAACTGGGGGCTCACCAGCACGCGTTCGAGCGCCCGTTGAATGCCGCGCTCGAATCCACCCTCCGCGGTTCCGGCGGCATAGAACGGCATCAGGAGCTTCAGGTCGTCGTCGGTCGCGGGACGCCGGTACGCGCGCCGGAGGAGCGTCGAAAGAATCTTCGTGGCGCAGGCCGGCTCGTCGGCCCCTGCTGTGGGGCGACACACGAAGATGCGGCGCCGGCTCGGCGTGTCGCCCGGCCCCTTGACGTTGTAGGGACCGCTGATTGTCACGCTCGCCAGCGCCGGCTGCGTGCCGCGGCCTCGCATCCGCGGGCGGAGCGTGTTTTCGTCGCGCGCCTGGTTGTGCTCGAGGAACGTGACGCCGACGAGCCTTGGGCCAGCCTTCACCGGAATGCGGAACTCGATCGGATCGGTGGCGGCGCCCCGCCCGGCCCCGGCGGCCCGGCCGCCACGTCCGGCTCCCGCAGCGCCTCCGGCTCCGCCAGCGCGCCCGCCCCGGGCGGCTCCGCCGACGGCAGCGAGCTGCATGCGCTCGTGGTCCACCGTGATTTCAATTTGATGGGCGTCGCGCGCCGCGCCCGCGACATCCACCTTGAACGTGTACTCGCCGTCGAGCGGGAAGTAGCTGCGGGCCGCGAGTCCGCCGCGCGTGCCGACCGGCAGCTCGTCCACGCGCGAGTCCTGCCATCGCTCGGGATCCAGACGATGAATGTTGACCAGCGGCGGCATCGACGGATCGCCGACCGCGAGCCGCGAGAGCTTCCTGGCCGCGTCCAGGTATCGTTCCATCGCGGTCGGGGAGACGAAGAGCAGATCCGCGATGTTGTCGAAACCGCTGCTGATGTTGTCGGACGGCAGCAGGAGCGAGTAGTCCAGTTCCTGCGGCAGATGCTCGATCGCCAGTAGATCGCGGACGGCGTTCTGATACTCGGTGCGGCTCAGCCGATGGAGCAGCGGCAACGTGCCCGGTGTGAGCTTCCCGGAAGCGGCCTGATCGATCGTGTGTTCCACGTATGTGGCGGACGCGTCGTATGCCGCCTGATCGGGGCGCGGCGCGCCCGCCGGCGGCATCGTTCCCGAGCGGAGCTTCTTCACCACTTTTTCCCAGAGCTCGGGATTGGCGCCGGCCTGGGGTAGAGCGGCGGGATCGAGGACGAGGCCCGCGGTTCTGAGCCTCGCGTTGTGGCACGTCACGCAGTACTGGTTCAGTACCGCGGCAGGGGCTGGCACCGCAGCGGGCGCTTGCCCGGAAGCCGCCTGCGGCGTTTGTGTCCCGGCCGCGGCGAGAGCCGCAACGATGCCGATCACGGTGGTCAGCCGCATGTCGTGGAATATACTATCCGCTCGAGCGAGGGAGCTATGAGAAATCGTGCGAAATGGATGGGGATCGCGTGGCTGCTGGCGGCCGGCCCGATCGGTCTCGGCGCGGCTCCCTCCGATCTGCGTCTCGTTGACGCGGTCAAACGAGCCGACGTGAAGGCCGTGCGGGCGCTGATCGCCGAGCGCGTGGATCTGAACGCCGCCGAGCCGGATGGCTCGACGGCGCTGCACTGGGCTGCCCGCCTCAACAATCCGGAGCTCGTGGACATCCTTGCCGCGGCCGGCGCAAACGCGCGCGCGGCCACACGCTACACCGTGACGCCGCTCTCGCTGGCGTGCACGAACGGCAACGCCGCGATCATCGAGCGCCTGATCAAGGCCGGAGCGGATCCCAACGGCACCTCGGAGGAGGGCCAGACCGCGCTCATGACGGCATCGCTGACGGGCAACGTCGCGGCGCTGAAGGTCCTGCTGTCACACGGCGCGAACGCCAACACCAGGGAGCCTTACAAAGGGCAGACGGCGCTCATGTGGGCGGCGTCCGCAGGTCATGGCGCGGCCGCGACCGTGCTCATCGAATCTGGCGCGGAGGTCACAGCGAAGTCGAAAGCCGGGTGGACGAGCCTGCTGTTCGCGGTCCGCAGCGATCGCCTCGAGGCGGTGGACGCGCTCCTGAAGCACGGCGCGAACGTCAACGATGTCGCCCCCGACGGCACCAGCGCGCTCAACATGGCCGTCGTCAACGCCTATTTCGGCCTCGCCTCGGCGCTGCTCGATCGCGGCGCCGATCCGAACCTGCCCGACGAGCGTGGATCGGCGCTGCATACGCTCGCCTGGCTGCGGAAATCCGGGGCCGACGGCGCCGCCGGCGTTGGCAGCACACCGCATGGTCCTCCGGTGCCTACCGGCAACGTGACCGCGCTCGAGCTCGCGAAGAAGCTGCTCGAGCACGGCGCCAATCCCAACGTCCGGATCAAATGGGAAGAGAAGAAGTTCGACAAGGAAGGCGGCACGATGAAGAACCCGCCGCTGATCCAGCTCGGACGCCACTACCTGACGTATGTCGGCGCGACACCCTTCTATGTGGCCGCGCACAACGGCGACGCGCCCTACATGCGACTGCTCGCCGATCATGGCGCCGATCCGAAGATGCCGAACGTGTTGGGGATCACGCCGCTGATTGCGGCCGCCGGACTCGACTATTGGGAAGGCGAGGCGCCTGGACCGTTCACCGGTGTCTCCGAGGCGGAGCGGCTCGATGCGGTGAAGCTGACGCTTGAGCTCGGCAACGACATCAATGCGCAGGCCGATTTCGGCGACTACGCGATGGTCGGCGATCCGCAGTATACGCTGCTGTACTACCCGCTGAACATGGACCAACTGGCGGGGAAGGTGCTCGGCGATCCGCGGTGGAGCGGCAGCACGGCGCTGCATGGCGCCGTCGTATCTGGTCAGCCGTCGATCGTGAAGTTCCTGCTCGAGCGCGGCGCCCGCGCGGACGCGAAGACGAAAACCGGATGGACGCCGCTGATGCTCGCCGAAGGCGTGTTCTACGCGAACGCGAAAAAAGAATACCCGGCCGCCGCCGCGCTGCTGCGAGGCAGATAGCCGGGGCGCTCTTTCGTTTTACTTGCCGACCATGTGCTGAGGGTCTCTGTTGTTCTCGTTGCAGATGAATTCGATCATCTCCGAGTCGGCCATGATCCGCTGGTCCACCCTGACGGTAAACGGTTT
>JBGPKK010000052.1:0-26948 GCA_041485905.1 Vicinamibacteria bacterium | reverse complement strand
CGTGGGTGATCGAAACACAATGTCCCGGAACGCCGCCCAACCCGGCGTTGCAGCTGATGAACTCCTCGCTGTCGCTCGGACTTCACAGCTGAACGCCAGATCGTTAGACGGCTGATACAAATGTGATTGCCGAAAAGACTCGATCCTTGGAAGATCAATTCACAAGACTTCAGGGTCGGTATTTGGCATTCATCGTGGCGTACGTGAAATTGAACCGGCGCGCTCCGGCCGAAGCCGACTTTCAGCGGTACTTCGATGTGACACCGCCTTCAGTTCACAACATGATTCTCACTCTCGAACGGCGCGGCTTGATCAAACGAACGCCGGGTCGGCCCCGGTCGATCGAGGTTCTGGTGCCGCTCAGCGAGGTTCCGCCGCTCGATTGAAGTGCATTCGATGAACAAGACCTCAGAGGGTCACCGTCAACAACTGCTCGACGCGCTGCGCAAATTCGTTGCGGCTGTCCGTCAGATTGCCGGTGTCCGGCGAATTGCCGTTTTGGGTTCGATTGTGACGACCAAGCCAGATCCGAAAGACATTGACGTGCTTGTTGTTGTCGCCGACGATGCCGATCTAGCGCCCCTGGCCAAGTGCGCGCGGCGCTTGCAAGGTCACACGCAGAGCTTCAATCGAGGCGCAGACGTGTTTCTCGCCGACGAGCGGGGCACGTACATCGGACGGACGTGTCGCTGGCGGGACTGCCGGCCTGGCGTGCGGCAGTCGTGCGATGCCCTTCATTGCGGTCGGCGGCCACATCTCCACGACGATCTCGATGCGATTACGTTGAACAGCAGTTTGGTTCTGTCCCCACCGGTCACGCTGTGGCCAACTGTCGAGCGTCGCGGCACGTTGCCGGTGGACGTCGAAGAAGTTGTCGCGGCACTTGAACACGCCGTCCAACATCGCATGCACCAGACGGCGCTCGGCGACGACTGAAGCGCCGCTGGTGATGCGTTGTCGTTAGACGGCTTCGCTCGCGTCACCGATCTGGTATGGAACACACAGCCGACGCAGGCTTGGTAAGAGGTCTCCAGAGGTGGGATCTTGTCGCGCTTGTGATCAACTCGGTCATAGGTGCCGGCATCTTCGGCCTTCCGTCGAGGGTGTACGCTCTTGCGGGAACGTACAGCCTGCTCGCCTATGTGGTTTCCGCCGTGGCGATCGTTCTCATCATCATGTGCTTTGCGGAAGTCGGCAGCCGCTTCAAGGCCACAGGTGGTCCATATCTATACGCACGCGTGGCGTTCGGTCCCGTGATTGCGTTTCAGGTTGGGTGGCTGATGTGGCTCTCCCGGATCGCTGGATTTGCGGCGATATGCAACCTCGGCATTGGCTACCTTGCCTACTTCGTCCCAGCTTCTGGCGCCGACGTGTGGCGCGCGCTTGTGATTATTGGCGCCGTTTCGTCCGTCGCGATCGCGAATATCATCGGCATCCGCGTGACGGCGGCCGTCACCAACGCCCTCACAGTGGGGAAGCTGATACCGCTGCTTCTTTTTGTTGTCGTCGGGCTATTCTTTGTCGATCCTCAGCGCTATTCGTTCGCCACCCCGCCGGGGTCTGGGTCCTTCTCGCAAGCGGCACTACTGCTCGTATTCACCTATGTTGGGTTCGAGGGCGCCGTGATACCGGCGGGCGAAATGCGCGATCCTGGGCGGCATCTTCCATTTGCGCTCCTTACGGGAATAGGCGTTGTCGCGCTCCTGTATGTGTTGATCCAAACTGTCTGCATCGGTACGCTGCCGCAGCTCGCCAGCTCTGACAGACCCTTGTCAGACGCCAGCCTCAGTTTTCTGGGAGCACCAGGGGCGTCGCTCATTGCGGCCGGCGCGTTAGTGTCGATTAGCGGCGCGATGAACGCCTCCATGTTTGCCACGCCCCGACTACTGTTCGCAATGGCAGAGAACCGACAGCTCCCTCGCTCGTTTCTGACAACGCACTCGCGCTTTCACACGCCGATCGTCGCAATCCTGCTGACTGCGTTGGTCACGCTCGTCCTCACGGTGTTCAGCACGTTCATTTCAGCGCTCACGACAAGCGCCGTCATCAGGCTGATTGCCTACGCGACCACGTGCGCCGCGCTGCCCGTATTGCGACGCAACTCCGGCGTGCCGCGACCGGCATTTCTTGCACCGGCCGGGCCCCTCATCTCGGTGACCGCGGTCACGTTGAGCGTATGGCTCCTCGCGAACAGTACGTGGGGCGAGGCACGTCTCGTAGGCATAGCGTCCGTAATCGGCTTCGTTCTCTACGTGCCTTGTGCGCTTGGAAAAGACGCACTTCAGCAGGTCAAGCGTGCGGCACCGACTGCGGAGCTCTGAGGCCACGGCAGGTTTGCGAATCGCGTCGGGGGCAGCTCGATCGTTCGAGGTTGAACGAATCATCACAGCCGTCTAACACGAACTGGACCCGACGGCGCACGCGACGCCGACGCGCCGCGGCTCAGTTGCAGGCGTTAGCCGGGCCGAATCCCTCGAGAAGCCTTCTGAATGATCAAAGCCGTACTGTTTGATCTCTTCGAAACGCTCATTACGGAGTCTCGGGTCCAGCCGACGCGGGCATCACGGCTCGGCGAGACGTTGGGGTTTGAACAGGAAGCATTCCGTGTCGCATGGAAAGCGCGACGACCGCGAGTCGTGTTGGGGCAGCTGTCGTTCGCCGAGGCCTTGACGGAGATTTCAACAACCTTAACCGGCATTGTGGACACGGCCGCTATTCGACGGATATGCGAGCAGCGCATTCGAGAAAAGGCGGCGGCGTATGCTCAAATAGACGAAGAAGTCGAGGCGCTCATCGCCGATCTGCGTGGCTGCGGTGTCGGGCTTGCGATCATTAGTAATTGCTTCAAGGAAGACGTCCTTGAGTGGTCGACCTGCCCTTTGGCTCACGGATTTCAATGCACCCTGTTCTCGTTCGCCGAGGGTGTAGCCAAACCCGATCCTGAAATCTATCTGCGAGCGACACGCCGGTTGGGAGTTGAACCAGCGACAGCAGTATTCATCGGCGATGGCGCTGATAACGAGCTGGTCGGTGCCGAACGGGCTGGCCTTCGTGCGTTTCGCGCTCTTTGGTTCACGAGCGATCGGCTCCGCGATCAGTTGCCCGAAGCGCCTGGCTTTGGCCTCGTAGACCGTCAAGACGTATTGAAACTTGTAGGAGCCGGCTAACAGCCGAATGGAGCCGTCGCGCCCGTGTCCGTGCGTCATGTTGCCTCGGCGCGCGGCTCATTCGGGAACGTTAGCCGGACTGAATCAACGGCGAGCTTCATGAAGACCTACGATCCGGAAGTGGGACCATCGGCGGCCGAGTGGCTCGCGATCGACGAGGCCGAGCGCATCACGCTTGTCGAGTCCTACCATCGTCGGCGCCGCATCCAAGTCCCGCGATTGACGCTCCATGCGACGATCCATGTTGTCGTCGAGAACCAGATCGCGCTCGGCGAGGCGGTGGTGATCGATGTGTTGGCGCGGCTTCGAAAAGAAGGATTGACTCGCCATGACGCAGTGCACGCTGTAGGCACGGTATTGGCTGGTCAGATCTACGAACTCCTCAAATCGCCGCCGACGGACACGTCCGACCCCAACCCGCCATATTTCGACCGGTTGCGCCGTCTCACCGCGGCTGAGTGGCTTCGATCGGGGTAGTACGGGCCAGGCCTGTGAGCGTGGCAGGTTCACCAGAAAACTGGCAGAATCGGAGCCGGCGAGTCCGACGGTTCTGCAGAGCGGCCCGTATCGATTCTTCTTCTTTTCGAGCGACCGGGGCGAGCCGCTTCACGTTCATGTGGCGCGCGACCGTAAGACCGCCAAGTTCTGGTTGCAGCCTGTGCGGCTGGAGTACAACCTTGGATTTGCCCCGAGCGAACTGAACAAGGCGTTGGTGCAGGAACACCAGGCCGAGTTGGTGAAGGCATGGCATGACGACTTCAAGTCTGGCAACGGAAACCGCGGCAGCCAAGCACGTTAAGGTCACCGAGCACGCGCTCGTCGTCGAGCTACGCGATGGTCGGAGCGTGTCGGTCCCGATCGAGTGGTACCCGCGGTTGGCCGAAGGGCGGCCGAGCGAGCGACGGCGTTGGGAGTTGATTGGTCCCGGCATCGGGATTCACTGGCCAGACCTCGACGAGAACATTTCGGTCGAGGGGCTACTGCTCGGTCTGGCGTCTGGCGAGAGCGCCGCATCATTGGAGCGGTGGCGAGCAACCCGCCGATGAACGGCCGGGGACATGAGTGACAGATCAGTCCGGGGACATAGGTAACACTTGGTTGCAGTTACCACGCCGTGTGAGAGCTGAGGCGCGCGCGTTCTTGGCGCGCTCCTCAGCTCTTACATGGCGTCCGCGGGCTCAGTGGTCTTCAGTGACGGCCCTCTCCTGACGGTGCGGCCCTTGTGGTCTTCGATGCGGAGGACGCGTTCGTTCATCCGTCCGAGTTTCACCGGGCCGAAGTATACGTCCCACAGCCCATCGTGGACTTCCTCCAGCCCGACGTACTCGCCGGCCAGCGTGTGAGTCACGCAGACCCAGTGCTTCTTCCAGCGGATCCCGCTGTTACGACTGACGAGCCGGACTTCGAAGTGACCGGGATATTCCATCGGCGCGAGCGTGCGCGGCAGCCTGCGTGGCGACGAGCGGTAGACCGAGATCGGCGTTTCTTGATCGAGCGCTTCGTGCGGGCGGTCGTCGTTGTACTCCTGACGAAACCGATTGAAGCGGACTTGCTGCGCTTGGAGGTTGCCGCTCGGGGGACGTGTGGCCTCGGCCTTGAGCGTCCGATGCATGCGCTCATGGCGCCCGTTCTGCTGCGGTGACGCCGGCGCAATCAGCTCGGGGAGGATCCCGAGTCGGATCCACCAGACCGACAACGTGGACAGCCGGCCGAGGGCGGTGGTGGCGAACGGCACGCCATTGTCGGTCCGGATGATCCACGGCAAGCCGTGCTCCTGGAAGAGGCGGAGGAAGATCGGGCGTGCCCCGGCGATCGCCGTCGACAGCAATCCCTGGCACGCGAGCAAGTACCGGCTGAAGCCGTCCACGATGGTCAGCGGGTAGCAATACACGCCGTTGCGGGTCTTGAACTGGCCTTTGAAGTCCGCGGTCCAGGTCCCGTTGGGCGCCGTCATCGGGATCAACGGCCGGCCCGGATGCCCAGGCGCCGGTCGTCGCGACGACGTCGTGATGAGGCCTGCCCGATCCAGGAGCTCGCACACCGTACTCCGAGCCGGGAGCGTCCACGTCGGCTGCCGCGTGGCCACGATCTTCAGGAGTTTCTTGGCGCCCCACGTCGGATGATGTCGGCGCACCTCGAGCAGGGCCACGACGATCTGCTCGGGCGTCGCCTGCGGCGAATGCGTGGGGCGACGGGACCGATCCACCAGTCCGGCGGGGCCGGCGGCGTCATAGCGGTCGATCCATTTGTAGGCGGTTTTCCGACTGATGCCGTATCGCCGCGCCAGCTCCGCGACGTCGAGCACGTCGTGCTGGTCATCCGCGACAAATTGGACGCGTTGATCCATGAGTCACGTCTCCTGCCACGGCATCGAGCACCTCGGCTCGAGTGTGGCTGAATGTGTTACCCATGTCCCCGGACTGTTCTGTTACCCTTCTCCCCGGACCGTACCCGACGCCCGGCTAACAAACGAATGGAGCCGGCGCGCTCCGGATCGCGAAAGCGCGCGGCTCATTCGTAGCGTTAGCCGGACGGAAACCGAGATACTCCGAGATCGTGGTGAAACTTACCGTTGGTCTTAGCCCGCAGGGCAGGCTTGCCAGGAACGAGGAATCGCAGGTCAACGTCGTCGTTCGGTCCCATCAGCGGCACGGGCCACGGCACAGATCGGCAGAAGCCTGAGAATATCGAGCATGAAATCGAGTTGAATGCCGAAGATCTCAGACATCCCGGGGCCGTACGCGTTCTTCTTCTACAGTTTCGACCGCAACGAACCCATGCACGTCCACGTCCGACGGGATCGGGACCACTGCAAGTTCTGGCTGGCGCCCGTCGCCCTCGCGTGGAATCATGGGTTCAGCCCACGAGAGCTCAACGAGATTCGGCACATGGTTCTGGAGTAAGAAGAGATCATCATCGAGGCATGGCATGAGTACTGCGGTCAGCGTTGAATCTCGAATCGATCGCGTCGAAGTCACCGATGAGATCATTACAGCCCACCTCGTCGATGGGCGGGTCATCAGCGTTCCCCTCGCATGGTCGTGGCGACTCTCAGAAGCGACGCCAGCCCAGCGAGCGAACTGGACGTTGATTGGCGACGGCCACGGCGTTCACTGGCCTGACGTCGACGAAGACCTGAGCGCCGACGGCTTGCTCAACGGCGTGCCAGCGCGGCGTCCTGGAATTACCAAGAATGGTCACTCAGCGCCGGCCATCAGGGCGCTGCAGCCGACGAGCCGCGCCCAGCGCAAAGCCAAGCCGAAGCGGCGTTCACGCGCGGCTCGCGGCTGAGCGCCGAACGTTAGCCGGATATCCTTTGGGCCACGAGGGGTGGAAACAGCGCACGGTCGAAGGTCCAACCAGAGCAACCCGTAACGATTCTGCATGAGCGAGGTTGTCAACAACAATTTGGCCGCGGGCACCACGCTCGGGTGCTATCGGGTCGAACGCCGTCTCGGCCGAGGAGGAATGGGCACGGTCTACCTGGCGTACGACACGACCCTTCATCGTCAGGTCGCTCTCAAAGTGCTCGCGGAGTCTTCGGAGGGCGAGACAACTCGGACGCGGCTCCTGCGGGAGGCGCGCAATGCCGCCGCACTCAATCATCCCAACATTTGCACGATCTACGAAGTCGGCGAAGCAAACGGTCTCTCGTTCATCGCCATGGAATATGTGGAGGGCCCTTCGCTCCGTGACCGACTCAATAAGCGGCCGGCTGAAGATTGTCGACTTCGGGCTCGCGCGCCGTGCCGATCCCTTGATGGCTGGTGCGACGACCATGGCGTCGATCGTGCCGGCCGGCGTTGCCGCCGGAACGCCTTACGCGATGTCTCCCGAGCAGGTGCGTTCGGAGTCAACCGATGCGCGAACCGACATTTGGGCGCTCGGCGTCCTCTTATATGAGATCGCCAGCGGAGCGAAACCATTCGACGGTCAGACGGCGCCCGAGCTCTTCTCATCGATCCTCCGAGATTCGCCTGCCGCGTTGCCCGAGGCCACGCCGGTTGGGCTGCGCGCGGTGATCGAGCGATGCCTGGAAAAATCGCCGGAACGGCGATACCAGGATGCCGGCGCGGTCGGCGCCGCGCTCGAGGCGATCCGGGCGGGGGCAGATCCGTTTACGGCCGTCCGTTATCATCTCGGCCGGCGGCGCTGGCTCGCGGGCGTTGTCAGCGTAGCCGCCGTGGCCGTCCTGGCGGTCGCACTCAACGTCGGCGGCGTGCGGTCACGATACTTCGAACGCCGGCCTGAGCGCGCGATTAGGCTGGCCGTGTTGCCATTCCAGAACCTGACCGGCGATCCCGATCAGGAGTACTTCAGCGACGGCCTGACCGAGGAAATGATCACGCAACTGGGCCGTCTCCATCCCGATCGCCTGAGCGTCATCGCTCGCACATCCTCATCTCGGTACAAGAAACGGGAGGCACCGATCAATCAGATTGGCCGCGAGCTGGGCGTGGACTACATCATGGAAGGGAGCGCCCGCCGTGAAGGGAATCGCATTCGGATCAGCGCGACGCTGATTCAGGTGCGCGATCAGACGCAGCGCTGGAGCGACAGCTTCGAGCGCGAGCTCTCCGGCATTCTATCGCTGCAAAACGATGTCGCGCGTGGCGTGGCGAGCTCTCTGGCGCTGACACTGCTCCCACACGAACAGTCCCGGCTGGCTGCCGCGCGTCCGGTCAATGCCGAGGCGTACGAAGCCTACCTCAAAGGTCTCGCCTTCCAGGACAATCTGACGCCCTCGAATATGGCGAACGCATTGAAGTATTTCGAGCTCGCGCGCGACAAGGATCCGGAGTACGCGTCGGCCTATGCGGGAATCGCAGGCGTCTGGATCGCCCGCCAGCAAACTGGGAATGCCGTGCGCAGCGAGGCCGAGCCAAGGCTGAAGGCCGCCATCAAGAAGGCCCTCCAGCTCGACGATACGTTGGCGGATGCCCATTTGCGGCTGGCCGAGCAATACGCGTGGACTGACTGGAACTGGTCCGCCGCCGACCGCGAATTTCGTCGCGCGATCGAGCTCAACCCCAACCAAGCGCTCACACGCTCGACGTACGCGGATTTCCTGACCATCATGAAGCGTCCCGACGAGGCGATCGCACAGATAAAGCGAGCCATGGAACTCGACCCCGTGAGCACGCAAACCCAGGCGTTTTACGGCCGCGTCCTGATGTTCACGCGGCGCTATGACGAGTCGATCACCCAGTACCGCGCCACGCTCAAGGGCACGCCGGACCAGCAAGTCGCGATCGGGAACATTCGCGTCGTTCTTCACGTGAGCGGCCGGTACGACGAGGCGCTCGCCGCTGATCGCGCGTGGGCGGCCGCGAACAAGAACCGAGGCGGGTCCGACGTGGCGGAAGCCCTCGCGCGAGGCTACGAGGAGGCCGGGTATCAAGGCGCCATGCGCAGGGCGGCCGAAGTCGTCGCCCGACGAAACACCGATCCGTTCCTCGTGGCACAGTTCTACGTTCGTGCAGGAGAGAAAGAGCTTGCTCTGGATTGGCTGGAAAAGGGCTTCCAATCTCACGCGACCAACGTCGCCTATCTCAACGTCAATCCTCTCTGGGACCTCGTGCGCGACCATCCCCGGTTTAAGGCGTTGATTCGAGAGATGAATCCTCCGGCCTGACCGGCGTTGGTATCCCGCGGGCTTGCTCATCCGGGCGCATTGCAGTACGTGCACTACGGATCAACAAACCGGCTAACAACGAATGGAGCCGACGCGCCCGTCGTCTCGTGCAATCATGTCGCCGAGGCGCACGGCTCATTCGTAACGTTAGACCGCTGAGTCGCGCGGTCTCTTCACGGGACGTTTTGTAAAGGACATGGGTGGAATGACCGGAAATGCACTTCTGTCGCTCGCCATCAGGCCCAAGGCCGAGGCTGATCGAGAAAGGCTCGCCCGCGGCGTCACCACGCTCATGGCCGAAGATCCGACGATGCGCGTGGAAACCGACCCGGCGACGCGGGAGGTCGTCATCGCCGGCATGGGCGAGCTGCACCTCGAGATCATCGTTGACCGTCTGAAACGCGAGTTCCACGTTGAGGCGACCGTCAGCCGTCCGCAGGTTGCCTACAAGGAGACGCTCACGCGCCCGGCCGACGGCGAAAGTCGCTATGTGCGGCACGGCCAGTACGCCCACGCGAAGGTTCATCTGTATCCGGGCGAGCCGGGCTCCGGCTACGTCTTCGAGAACGAGAGCATGGAGGGCGCGCTTCCGAAGGAATTCATCAAGCCGATCGATGAAGGGATTAAGGAGGCGCTCAGGGGCGGCGTGCTCGCCGGCTACCCGAACGGGCCGAACCGGTATGACGCAACAGCCATGAACGCGCGATTGTATCCCGCCGCGGACGGGACTCGCCGCGACCAAATGTCGCGACGCTCTCGAAGGCTCCTTACGGCAGTTCCGCGAGACCAGAGGCGCCCGAGACGGTCGAGCGTGTCGCTGGCGTTGGAGGAGAGAGCGATGGCGCGGCGGGCGTGGCCGCGCCGGCCGAGGAAGCTCCTGTCGGTCCCGCCTGCTGTAGCGCGTCGAAATCGACGAGCGCCAAATCGTAGGCGAGGAGTGCGGATAGCTCGCTGGTCTTGGCCTGCGCGAGATCCCGCTGCGCTTGAATCACCAGGAAGGTCGTGGACAGGCCCACCTCGAGCCGCTTTTGTTCAGAGTCCAACCGCTGTTCGGCGAACTCGCGCGCGGCGCGCGTGGTCTGCATCCGCTTCGCGTTCATCTCAATTTTCCAGCTCGCGTCGCGCACCTGTTGAATCACGCGCGCTTCAGCGCTCTTGAGGCGTTCCTGCGCCTGGACGTGCTCGAGTCCTGCCCGCAGATGGTTGGCCTCGTCCGTGCTCTGGCCGATTGGGTACGAGACGCTGAGGCCGACCGACCACGTGGGGTAGTTGCGCCCGAACAACTGACTCAGAACCGATTCGAAGTCGGTGACCGTGCCCGACCCCACGATGGTCCCGGGGAACCCGCTGGAGCGGAGCACCTGCGTGCCACCCAGCCCGCTTGCCAGATAGCTGGCGTTGAGGCGCACGTCGGGCAGCCGTTGGTTGCCCATGAACGTGAGGCTCGTCCGCGCGTTCTCGATGTCCTTGCGTGCCCGCACCAGATCGCCGCGGTCGCGGAGCGCGGTGGCGACGGCGGCGTCCAGATCCGGCGCCGCCACGCCCACGGGCGGCGGGTCGATCGCATCGATGCTGACCGTCCATGAGTCGCGCTGGCCCGTATCGAGAATCAGCAGCCGCAACCGGTCTTCGGCCTCCTTGACGACCGTCTGCCCGACGATGAGCTGTTCTTCGTTCGAAGCGACCTCCGCCTGCGCGGACACGAGGTCGAGCGGCGGCGACTGTCCGACATCAACTCTGGCTTTGTTCACCCGCGCCAGCTCCTGGGCCAGAGCGAGGGCTTTCTCACGCGCGTCGACGTTGCCCTTGGCCGCGACCAGATTCCAATAGGCGGTCTTCACACCGGCCGTCGTTCGCACGACGCTTTCGCGCAGCCGCGTCTGCGCGATGTCACGGTTCACGTGGCTCGTTGCGAGCTGCTGCCGCGCCGTATCGATGGACCGATCGCGGAGCAGCGGTTGCGACACGTTGACCAGCAGGCCGGACTGGAGCAGCGGGTTGTAGCTGTTCAGGAAGCTGTTGCTGTTGGTGTGCGTGGTGCTCCACGACACGCCGTACGCCGTGCCGAACCACGGCAACCGCTGGGTGAGGCCGGCGGTCGACGTGACGACGTCATTCTGCGTGGGTGTCGGCACGAGGAAGCCCGCGGGGGGCTGGAGCTGACTGTTCCGCAGCACGTTCGTGTTGAACGACGGTCTGAACGCGCTGGCGGCGGCCGCCACACGCGTATCGCTGATCTGCGGATCCAGCCGATCCGCTTTCAAATCCGGATTGTGCTCGAGCGCCAGAATGACGGCTTCGTCAACGGTGAGCCGCAGTGTCGCCGGAGTGGATTGGGCAGACGCTGTCGCCGCAAGTCCAGTGACGATGAGCGAGAGAAGAAGGGTATTCCGCATCGCCTGCGCGGTCACGGGCGCCTGCTCGTGCGCCTGAACCGTGTTCGGGCCGCGCCTGAAGAGCCGGACCTTCGACGCATCGTCGAACAACGAATACGCGACGGGCGTGACGAGCAGCGTCAAAAGCAACGCCAACGATTGCCCGCCGAACACCACGAACCCGATCGCGTGGTTGGTGCCCGAGCCGATGCCCCTGGAGACGATGAGCGGGAGCATTCCGGCGACGAATGCGAGCGTCGTCATCAGAATCGGGCGCAACCGGTCACGGCTGGCCTGCACGATCGCCTCGTGGGTCGTCAGGCCGCGCGCCTTGAGCTGGTTCGCGTGGTCGATCTGCAGGATCGAGTTCTTCTTCACGACGCCGAACAGGACGAGCAGTCCGAGCGCGGACAGGATATTCAGCGACTGTCCGAAGACGATGATCGACAGCAGCGCGAACGGCAGCGTCAGGGGCAGCGAGAGCAAGATGGTGATGGGGTGCAGCCATGACTCGAACTGGGCCGCCAGAATCAGATACATGAACACCACGGACATCAGGAAGGCGAGGACGAAGTTCTGTCCCGCGCGTCCGAGCTCCTTCGACCGTCCGGCGAGCGCGCCCCGATAGTCGCCGCCGACCTGGACCTTCCCGAACTCGGCAAGGAGCGCGTTCTGGACCGCCGCCTGCGACGCCGACGGCAGCAGGTTGCAGAAGATTGTCACCTGGCGCTGGCGCGCGACGCGGCTGATCTCGGTCGGTGCGGTGCCCGGCGCGAAGGTCGCCACGTTGTCGAGCGACACGCTTCCCAGCTTCGAGGACGGGACCGTCAATGACGCGATGGCGGCCTCGGTCGTGCGATTCTCCGCGCGCGCGCGCAAGTGCACTTCGTACTGCTCGCCACCTTCGTTGTACGTGGTCACCTGATCGCCGCCGACCAGCAGTCGCAGCGCCTCCGCGGCGTCTCCCGTCTGCACGCCGAGGTCGGCCGCCTTCGCCCGATCGATCTGCATCGACAGCTCCGGCTTGCCGACGTTCAGCGAGGTATCGAGATCGACGACTCCAGGCAGCGACTTGACGCGCTCGACGAGTTGCCGGCTGATCTGTTCGAGCTTCTTCAAATCCGGGCCGTTGACGACGAACTGCACGTCCGCATTCTGTGCGCCGCTGCCACCGATGTTCGCGATCTGCTGCACCGACGTCCGCAGGTTCTTCGTCAACGGCGGGAGGATCTCGGAACGCACGAGACTCATGATCTCGAACTGCTCGCGCGTGCGTTCTTCGATCGGCTTGAGTCGAACGTAAATACTGGAGAGGTTGCGGGTGCCGCCTGCGTCGCCCGAGACGGTGACAAGGGTGTAGGCGACTTCGGGCAGCTGCGTCCTGACGGCGCTCGCCACGCGGTTCGCAACGACCTCCGTCGATTCCAGGCTCGTGCCTTCAGACGCCCGCACGTTGATTTCGAACTCGGACTGGTCGTCCAGCGCCAGGAAGTTCTTGTTCGCGATCATGAACAGCGGCACGCTGGAGATCAGCACGAGCACCGCCAGGCCGGCCACAATCGCCCGGTGCGCCATCGACCATTCGAGCAGCCGCGTGTAGAACACGTCGACCGCGTGAAACACCTTCGAGTTCTTCGACGAATGCCGGTCCTGGCCGTGCGGTCGCACCTTCAGCCATCGGGCCGAGAGCATCGGCGTGAGCGTGAAGCTGACCAGCAGCGACACCATGACGGCAAACGCCATCGTCAGGCCGAAGCTCTCCATGAAGCGGCCCACGATGCCGCCCATGAACGCGACGGGAACGAAGATCGCCACGAGCGAGAGGGTCGTCGCCAGAACGGCGAGGCCGATCTCCTCCGTCGCCTCGACCGCTGCCTGAAACGGGTCCATGCCCTTTTCTTCGACGAACCGGTAGATGTTCTCGAGCACGACGATGGCGTCGTCGATGACGATGCCCACGGCGAGCGTCAGGGCGAGCATCGTCAGCATGTTGAGCGTGAAGCCCCGGAACCACATGAGGCCGAACGTGGCGATGATCGAGGTCGGGATCGCGATCGCGGCAATGATGGTGGATCTGAAGTTTCCCAGGAACACCAGCACGACGATCGCTGCGAGAATCGAGCCGACGATCAGATGTTCTTCGACGTTATGGATCGACGCCTCGATGAACTCCGATTGATCGCGGACGATGCGGACATCGTGGCCGGCCGGCAGATTCGGTCTCAGTTCCTCGAGACGTTCCTTGACGGCGTTCACGACCTCGACCGCATTCGTGCCCGACTGTCGCCGGACATTCAGGAGCACCGTGCCCTTGCCGTTGATGTTGGCGACGGTGTCAACGTCCGCTTCTCCGTCCTCGACGACCGCGACGTCACCCATCCGGATGGGGTGGCCATCCTTCTCGCGGATGACGAGGTCGTTGAACTCAGCGATGCTCTGAACGCGTCCCCGGGTTCTGAGCGTGAGCGATTGAGGGCCTTGATCAACGCGGCCACCAGGAATCTCGACGTTCTGACCCTGCACGGCGCGCGCGACGTCGGTCACCGTCAGGTTGTGTGCGCGGAGTCGATCGGAGTTCAGCCAGACGTTGACTTGGCGCCGCCGGCCGCCCAGCACGAACACCTGTCCGACCCCGCCGACGCTCTCGAGTTGACGGCGGAGCACTTTGTCGGCGTATTCCGTGATGTCGCGTATCGGCCGGTTCGCGCTGATCGCGATGCTCACGACCGGGGCCGCGTCCGGGTCCAATCGGTCGACACGGGGCTGCTGAATCGTTCGTGGCAGTCGCGGCAGGGCACCATTCACCTTGTCGCGCACCTCCTGTGCGGCGACGTTGGTGTCCTTACTCAGCAAAAAGCTGATGATGACCTGCGACACGCCCTCGGACGAGACCGACCGCAGCTCGTCGATCCCGCTGATGGTGTTGACGGCTTCCTCGATCTTGTCGGTGATCTCGGTTTCAATCTGTTCCGGCGCCGCGCCGGGCTGCACCGTCGTGACCAGGACGGTCGGGAAGTCGATCTTCGGGAACCGATCGACGCCGAGACGCGTGAATGAGAATGCGCCGATCACCGTCAGCGACAGGATGAGCACGGTCGCGAAGACCGGCCGTTTGACGCAGAGAGCTGCGAGCCACTGCATGGCTATTCCACCTTTGTCCCGTCCGCGAGTTGCGACAGGTTCGTCGTCGCGACGCGCTCGCCGGCCTTCAATCCATTCGTGATTTCGAGGAGCGCATCGACCGTCTGCCCGACGGTCACGACCCGTTCTTCGACGTGGTCGCCGGTGAGCGCGAAGACGCGGCTCGTCCCCGCAGTGGTCCGGACGGCCGCTGCCGGCACGAGGATCGCGGGCGTCGGCTTCAACTGCTGCATGCGAGCGGTCGCGAACAGGCCGGGCTTCAGCTCATTGCCGGGATTCGGCACGACCGCTTCGACCGTCAACGCCCGCTGATCGGCATGAAGCGTCGGTGACACATAGCGAACCTTCCCCGCGAACTGGCGGCCGGCATACGCGTCCACCTCGAACGTGATCGGCTGGCCGACCGCGACGGCCGAGATGAACTGCTCGGGCACAGTCAGCTGCGCCCGCAGCGGATTGATTCGGACGACGATGGCGACCTTGGTGCCGCGGGTGACGTAGTCACCGACCGATACCAGTCGTTCGGCCACGAGGCCGCTGAACGGCGAGCGCACGACGGTGTCGGCCAGCGCCTTGCGCGCCATCGAGACGCGCGCGCGAGCCGCCTGGAGCGACTGGTACTGCTGCGTCGCGCCGTTCCTGGCCGCCTCGTACTGCTGCCGCGTGGCCTCGACCTGCGTCCGGCGCTGGTCGAACTCGGACTGCGATACCACGCGTTGATCGAGCAGCGCGCGGATCCGTGCGAATTCGCTCTGCGCCAGATCGTAGGAAGCCCTGGCGTTCTGCACTTCGGGTACGGTGGTGACATCGAACGGGTGATCCGTAGTCAGCCCGAGCCGTGCCTCGATCTGTGCGGCGTTGGCTTCGGCTTCTCTGACCTGCGCTTCGGTTTCCGTTGCCGACAGCCGAACGAGCTCCGCGTCCTGTCGGATGGCGGTGCCGCGCTCGATGGGCGTGGCAACCACCCGGCCCGCGGTCTCGGCCGCGACGTCGGCCTGTTCCTCGGCCATCAACGTACCGGTCACGCGGATGAAGCGCGCGATCGGCTGCTCAGTGGCGGCGATGGGAGTGACGGAGACGCGGATCGGCGCGGACGCGTCGCGATCCTTGGCTTTGCCGTCAGCCGCGCTGCAGGCGCCCGTCAGGACGGCGCTGCCGAGCAGGGCCCCGGCGGTCAAACGCACCATGGCCACACGATTCATCAGACGACTCCTCATCAGGAAACCCTGGCGTGCGACGCCACATCGTCAATCGGGCACTCGACGACGGTCGACTGCAGCGGAGGTCCACACTGCAGACCGGCGAGCATGACATTCAGCACGTCGCGCGCGAGCTCGTCGGCGTTTTCGGCGCGGCTGAGCCGATCCGATAACCGCGTCATCGCGGCTCCAAGGACCGCCATGGTCAGCAGCCGGCACGCGACCGTTGGATCGAGCGCGGCCGGAAGGCTCCCGGCATCGATGCACGCCTGAATCTGCGCGACGATGTGGCGTTTCATGTCTTGGACGAACGTGAAACGCTCGTATTCACGAGTGATCCGCGGCACGGCGCGATCGACGAACATCAACGCGAAGTACTGCGGATGCTGGCGGCTGAAAGCGTAGAGGCCCCAGAAGATCGCGCGGATCCGATCCAGCGGCTCGACCGTCCCGAGTGTGGCGGCATCGGTCGGGTTCCCCAGCAGCCGGAATCCTTCTTCGGCGAGCGCGAAGAAGATGTCGTCTTTGCTGGGGAAGTAGCCGTAGATGGCGGCCGGGCTGTACTCGATACGTTCGGCGATTTTACGGATCGAGACGTTCTGATAGCCCTCGCTGACGAACAGCTCGCGCGCGGCGTCGAGGATGCTGCGGCGCACCGCTTCGCGGTCGCGTTCCTGTCGTTCTTTGATGCCCATACTCTTCACTATATCTGAACAGTGTTCAGTATATCAACATGGCTAGATATGAGAACGATGTTCTGATTTTTGGCACAGTGACGGAGGCCTAGCGGAGCGTGGCCCTTAACGCCACGAAACCAAGGAGATACGTGGCTGAGGCAGTCAGAAGCGTTGTCTGGAAACCCCAGTTCATGGCGATGAAGATGGCGAGGGTGGCCCCGAGCACCGACAGCGCCCCGTTGATGCCCCAGGCCCACGTGACCATCTCGGGCGCGCGGCTCCGCAGCAGCCGAAGCCCGGTCGGCATCGGAATTCCCAGGAGCATCCCGATGGGGACGAGGAGACCGACCGCGATGGCAATCCGCGCGGCGCGCGCAAATGGAATGGCCCATGCGATGATCGGCGTCACCGCCGCGAGGATCAACATGCCTACCGCGGCCACGAGCAGGAGGGCCACTGCGGCCGATCGGCCGAGCGCCTCGTCCGTTATGCGACGGCTTCCCGCCGCACCGATGCCTGTGCCAAGCAGCAGCGAGAACAGTGTCACCGTGAGCGAGTACACCGGATGGCCGAGCAGCAGCACGAATCGCTGCAGCACGGACACCTCGATCAACATGAAGCCGGCCCCCAGCGCGCCAAAGTACGTCAGCCACCCGAACCAGGCGCGTGGAAGGGGGCCGCTTGCGATGGCCAGCGGCGCCACGACGAACAGCACGACGAGCGCCGCCGAGATCCCCATCAGCGTCAACAGCGCGCTCAGTCCGTTTCCGAACAGCATCGAACGCCCGAAGGCGACCTGAAACTGATCCTTCAGCTTCGTGGTGTGAAAGTAGAATGGCCGGTCGTCGGTCGTCGGCCTGACATCATCCCTGTAGTCGGCGAAGAACTGCTCGCGGTTCGTCGTCCGAATCAGACTTGCGTACACGCCGGTGTTCACGCCGTCGACCTTCGCGTCGGTTGCCAGCGCCGGCCTCCATCCCCCGACTTCGGGGGCATACAACACGCGGAACCCGAGCCGGTCCGATTCGCTCTGCAGCAGCGCGAGCTCGGCTGCGCTGAACGGCGTCTTCTTCAACAGAAACGTCGCCACGCGACCGTGTTGAACGATGGCAAGCCGCGACCGGGCGTCCCATCCCCGCGATTCGCAGGCCGCCTGGGCGAGCGAGATCAGGCGCAAGCCGTCGAGGACCCACCGCGTAATCGAGAGAACGCCGCCATCGGTCAAGTGGTCCAGGTAATCGTTGAACGCCTCGACTGTGTACAGCGTGTTTTCAGTGAGCGTGTACGCCCCAGCGGCCGTGGCCGCCCACGTGTCGACCAGCGAGGCTTGAATCACATCGTAGCGATCCGGCGTCCGTCGCACGAAGCTCCGGCCATCGTCGATGACGATGTGGACGCGAGGGTGCGTGTAGATGCCGCCGGAATACTCGTGGAAGCGATCGCGCATCACGTCGTCGGCGATGATCGGATTGATCTCGACGCCGTCGATGTGGCGCGCGCCGAAGACAAGCGCGGACACGAGATCGCGTCCTCCGCCGGGACCGATGACCAGGGCCGTGAAACCTGGAGGTTTGAGGTGATACGCCAGCGCTGTGAGCTCGTATCGGAGGTACTGCACGTTGGCGAGGTCGGGCGCGACGTGCAGAATCGGCGTGGAGGCGGCGGAGTCGATGTCCATGTACCGCGTGTCGGGCAGCGGACCTGTGTATCTGTCGCTCAGCGACCAGTCGCCGTGCGTGCGCTCGTACACGCCGATGCGAGAAAAGGAATTCCATTTACTGAAGAGGACACGATCGGTGGCGTGACCTTTGGTGTCGGTCACGTCGAAGGACGCGACGCCGGACAGTTGACCCGCGACGAGCGCGGTCATCGCCATCGCGCTCACGGCGGCAAAGCGCTTGCGGCTGGCGGGCGGCGCGAACAACACCGCGCCGATCAACGCCAGCGCGGCGGCCGCGAGGACGACGCCGGGCGCGCCGAGTTGATTGAGCAATGGGATCAGCACGAGGCATCCGGCGGCGGCGCCGGTCAGGTCGGCGGCGTACACGGCGTTGATCCGTGATGAAAAGCGCGAGATCGCGAGCGTGATGACGAGGCCGCCGGCGAAGAACGGCAGCGCGGCCAGGGCGTAGATGATCAGCATCAGCTCGAGGTTTCGCGGCGAGTAATTGAGGCCCACCCGCAGCCGGACCAGCACGAACAACGCGACGATCGTGCATGCGGCGTAGATCGCCGACTGACGCGCCAGCAGCACGGACGACGGATACCGGTCGAGCCATCGCCGCGCGACGTACGCGAAGACGCCGCTCGCGCTCAGGCCGAAGAGCGCAATCGAAATCGCCAGGAACGCGAAGTGGTAATACATCACGACCGAGAAGATACGCGTCAGCGCCAGCTCGGTCATCAGCAGCGTGGCCGAGACGAGCGCGACGGCCATCAGATCGCGACGAGACATTGGGCGGTGAGTGTAGCATCTGGTCATTTGACGAGATTCATGACGAAACTCCGATGGGCATTTCTTGGTGCCTCAGTCGTGTGGGCGATGGCGTTGCCGCTGGCGACAATCGCTGCGACCGTCCCGAGCTCGCAGGCGACCAATGTGGGCTACGCATTCGCACTCGTGTTGTATGCGGCCGGCAGCCTGATCTGTCATCAACGTCCGGAGCGGTCCTTTCATCTGCTCGGCACGCAGATGCCGGTCTGCGCCCGGTGCACCGGCATTTACGCCGGTGCGGCGATCACGGCAGTGGCAGTGATAGCCAGAAGTGTCACGTCTCACGCCTCACCTCTCAAAACCCGCAGACTTGAGACTTCAGACCTGAGACGTATTCTCCTCGTCTCTGCCGTTCCGACGGCCGTCACGCTGGTGTACGAGTGGACGACAGGGCAGACGCCCGGCAACTGGATTCGCGCGATGAGCGGCGTGCCGCTCGGCGCCGCGGTCGCGTGGATGGTGTGCTCGGTAAGGTAAACTACCCAGTCGTGCCCGCCACCGCCGCCCAACATACACAATCGAGCTCGCTCGTCCTGCTCTGCGTCGCGTCGTGGGCGATTCCGGGTGTAGGGCACCTCTGGCTGGGCCGTCGGAGGACAGGGTTGATCCTGCTCGTGGCCCTGCTGCTGATGTTCACCCTCGGGCTCGCCACCCACGGCCGGCTGGTTCCGCCGGCTGCCGTGACCGGATTGTTCAATCTCTCGGACCCGCTGGTGGGGCTGATGTGCATCGCCGATCTGGGCATCGGGGTGGCGAATTTCGTGGCCAGCGCGCTGGGATACGGCGCGGGCGACGTGCGCGCCGTCACCTACGAGTACGGCAACGCGTTCCTGATCGTCGCCGGGCTGCTGAACCTCCTCGTCGTCATCGACGCCTATGACATCGCGGTGAGCCGCAAGTAATGCAGAGTCACCTGCTGCTGCTCGCGATCTTCGCGTTTTTCGTGTCGCTCGTCTTCGCGCTGCTCACCAAAGACGACACGCGCGAGCAGTTCCGGTTCGGCGGCATGCTGTTCGCGGGATTCATCGTCGCCGCCATCGTGCTCGGCTGGCTCATGTATCCGTTTCCACTCTAGCTGGGACGCGGGCGTCTCTGAAGGAGTGGAAGCCGGAATTCAGGGGGGAAGTCAGTCTTTCCTGTATGCAGATTATCGAAGGCACCGCGTCGGCGCAGGGATTCCGCTTTGCGGTGGTCGTGTCCAAGTACAACGACTTCGTCACCGACCGGCTGCAGGCGGGAGCGATTGCCGCGCTGACGGCCGCTGGTGTCGCAGCCAGGGACATCACCCTCGTGCGGGTGCCGGGCGCGTTCGAGATTCCGATCGCCGCCCAGCGTGCCGCGCGGAGCGGGGAGTTCGACGCGGTTGTCTGTCTGGGTTGTATCGTTCGCGGTGAGACGCCGCACTTCGAGTACATCGCATCTGCCGTCTCGCACGGCATCACGACCGCCGCCTCCGCAACGGGCATTCCGATGGCGTTCGGCGTGCTGACGACCAATTCGGTCGAGGAGGCCATCGAGCGCGCGGGCGAAGGGCCGTCCAATAAAGGATGGGAGGCCGCCGCCGCCGCGATTGAGATGGTCGGCGTGGTCGCGCAGCTCGCTCGCCGAGACGCGGAGCCCCGCGAGCTTTGAAGAAAGACAAGCGCCGCCGCGCGCGCGAAGCGGCCTTGCAGATCCTCTACCAATGGGACGTCGGCAAGATCGACATCGGACGCGCGATCGACACGTTTTTCTCGCAGCAATGGCCCGACGCCGCCGCGCCTTCTGACGAGCTCCGGCAGTTCGCCGAGGATCTCGCGCGCGACAGTGTGACGCGGCTCGAGGCGATCGACGTCTTGATTGCCGGCACCGCCCAACGCTGGCGGCCTGAACGGATGGCGATCGTCGACCGGCTGATTCTGCGCATGGCGATCTGCGAGCTCATGCGCGGGCCGGAGATGCCGCATGCCGTCGTCATCAACGAGGCTCTGGAGCTGGCGCGCACGTTCAGCACCGAGGATGCGGTGAAATTCATCAATGGGATGTTGGATGCGGTGAGGAAGAAGCTCGAACGGTGAAACAGTCGACGGCCACGAAGCTCTCCACCACGGAGGACGCGGAGGACAGGAGGTTAGGTCGTGTACTCTTCTGGTTTGATCCTCCGTGTCCCCCGTGTCCTCTGTGGTAGATAGGTTCATGTCCTCCCAGGAAGAACAGATCCAACAACGCCGTGCCAACCTCGACGAGCTGGCGAAGCTTGGCGTCGAGATTTACCCGCACGCCTTCGAGCGGCAGCACACGATCGCGGGCCTCGTCGAGGGCTTCGGTCAGCGGAGCCGCGAGGAGCTCGATGCCAATCGGATCGATACGGTCACCAGCGGCCGGATTCTGGCGATCCGGTCGTTCGGGAAAGCGAATTTCCTGGTCCTGTCCGACGGCCTCGCGAAGATTCAGGGCTACATCCGCCAGGACGCGATGCCGGCGCTCGACTTCCAAATCTTCAAGCTCCTCGACTTCGGCGACTGGCTGGGCGTCGAGGGACACCTGTTCCGCACCAAGACGAACGAGCTCACCATCTGGGCGTCGCGCGTGCACTTTCTCGCCAAGTGCCTGCTGCCGCTGCCCGAGAAATGGCACGGCCTGACCGACATCGAGATCCGGTACCGGCAACGGTATCTCGATCTCATCGTGAATCCCGATTCGCGGCGCGTGTTCGAGACTCGCAGCCGCGTCGTGTCGGCCATCCGCGCGTTCATGGACGCCCGGGGGTACCTCGAGGTCGAGACGCCGATGATGCAGCCGATTGCCGGCGGCGCGCTGGCGCGGCCGTTCACGACCCATCACCACACCCTCGACATGGATCTGTACCTGCGCATCGCGCCGGAGCTCTATCTCAAACGGCTGGTTGTCGGCGGGCTCGAGAAGGTGTTCGAAATCAACCGCAATTTCCGGAACGAGGGGATGTCCACGCAGCACAACCCCGAGTTCACGATGATGGAGTTTTACGAGGCCTATTCCGATTACGGCGCGCTGATGGCATTCACTGAAGAGCTGATCGGGACCGTCGCACGCCAGGTGATTGGCACCGATCAGATCGCGTTCGGGGAGCATCAGATTTCGCTCCGCGCGCCCTTCGTGCGGCTCTCGCTCCGCGAGGCCGCGCGGGAGGCCGTCTCCCGGAAGCTGGGGAAAGAGGTTTCCGACGCGGACCTGCGTCGGCGCAACCCAGCTGCCGAGATCGCTCGACAGCTCGGCCTTGCGGTCCCGCCGGAACACGGCGCCGGCACGATCACGACCGGCATCTTCGAGGCCTTGTGCGAGGACCGCCTGATCCAGCCGACGTTCGTGTACGACTTTCCAACCGAGGTGTCGCCGCTGTCGAAACAGAAGGCCGACGACCCGGACACCGTGGAGCGCTTCGAGCTCTACATCGGCGGCTTCGAGGTTGCCAACGCCTTCAGCGAGCTGAACGATCCGGCCGAACAGCGGCGTCGCTTCGAGGATCAGTTGAAAGATCGCGCGCGCGGCAATCTCGAGGCGCACGCGATGGACGAGGACTACATCCGCGCGCTGGAGTACGGGCTGCCGCCGACGGCCGGCGAAGGGGTCGGGATCGACCGCTTCGTCATGCTGCTGACCAACAGCCAGTCGATCAGAGATGTGATTCTGTTTCCGTTGATGAGAAAGCGCGACTGATGAATATCCCCTTCGAGCTCCACATCGCCCTTCGCTACCTCCTGGCCAAGCGCAAGCAGGCGTTCATCTCCGTCATTTCGGTCTTTTCGACCGTCGGCGTGATCGTCGGTGTGATGGCGGTCATCGTCGCGCTCGCGATCATGACGGGCCTTCAGCAGGAGTTGCGCGACCGTATTCTCGGCTCGAGCCCCCACATTTACGTGTGGAAAGCGACCGGCATCACCGACTATCACGCCGAGGTCGAGAAGCTCCGTCAGCTTCCGCATGTGGTCGGCGCGGCGCCGGCGATTATGGGTCTGGGACTGCTGTCGGTGGCGCAGGAAACGGTGCCGGTCCAGATCAAAGGCATCGATCCCAAGCTCGAGCCCCAGGTCACCGACCTCAAGCAGGCGATGCGAAGCGGCAGCATCGAGGCGTTGAACCCCTCGACGAACGAGTCGGTGGATGGCATCCTTCTCGGGAAAGACCTGGCGGCGAAGTTGAATGTGATGGTCGGCGACGATGTGTGGGTGCTGACGCCGCAAGGGACCTTGACGCCGATGGGCATGTATCCGAAGAAACGCCGGCTGCGCGTCGCGGGCATATTCACGCTCGGGCTGCTCGAGTTCGATTCGACGTACGGGTACGTCTCGCTCGACGTGGCCAGGCGGCTGCTGGGCAAGGACTCCGTCGATCACATTCAGTTGCGGGTTGACGACATCTGGGCGGCCTCCACGATCGCGAATACCATTCCGCAGCGGCTCGGGGAGGACTACATCAAGCAGGACTGGCAGGAGATGAACAGGCCGCTCTTTTCGGCTCTATGGCTGGAAAAGATCGCCGTGTCGCTCGCGATCGGCCTCATCGTCATGGTCGCGGCGCTGAACATCGTCACGTCGCTCATCCTGCTCGTGATGGAAAAAAACCGCGACATCGCGATCCTGAAGACGATGGGCGCGAGCGCGAAGAGTGTGACGGTCATCTTCATGATGCAGGGGCTCATCATCGGCATTGTCGGCACGGCGGTGGGTGCGGCGGCGGGGTACGCGCTGTCGACGATCTTCGACCGCTATCAGCTGATTCGTGTGCCGATCGACGTCTATCAGGTCTCGCATCTGCCGTTCACCGTCCTGCCGCGCGATTTCGCGGTCGTCGTGATGACGGCCGTCGCGGTCTGTTTCGTGGCGACGATCTATCCCTCGCGACAGGCGGCGCGCCTCGATCCTGCGCAGGCCTTGAGGTACGAATGAGGGGTCAGGTAGGTCGGGGAGGTCAGGTGGGTCAGGTGGGGTCGGCGGATCCCTACCCGGCCTACCCGACTCGCGTGTAATCCTGCGATGGCCCTCGTCGACGCGCGCGGCATTCGGAAGAGCTACCCCGTCGGCGGCACCGTGCTCACGGTGCTGCGCGAGCTGAATCTGGCAGTCGAGGCCGGCGAGATGGTGGCCATCATGGGGGCGTCAGGCGTGGGGAAGAGCACACTCCTGCATGTCCTGGGCGGTCTCGACCGCGCGGACGAAGGCACCGTGGTGATTGGCGATGCGGAGCTGACCGCGCTTCCGGATCGCGAGGTCGTGGCGTTTCGCAACACGCAGGTGGGCTTCGTCTTTCAGTTTCACCATTTGCTGCCGGAGTTCAGCGCGCTCGAAAACGCCGAGATGCCGATGCGCATCGCACGGGTGCCGCTGGCCGACGCGCGCATGCGCGCGACGGAGCTGCTGGGCCGCGTCGGGCTCGCCGGGCGGCTGACGCATCGTCCCGGCATGCTGTCGGGCGGGGAACAGCAGCGGGTGGCGGTGGCGCGCGCGCTCGTCATGCACCCATCCGTGCTCCTGGCCGACGAGCCGACCGGCGATCTCGACGAACAGGCGGCTGAATCGCTGCACGCCCTTCTGCGCGACATGCACCAGAGCTATCATCTGACGTCGATCATCGCGACCCACAACCCACGGCTCGCGGCCGCGTGCGACCGCGTGCTGCGGCTGCAAGAAGGCCGTCTCATACCCGCATAGGAACTCAAGGATGAAATCAGCGATCGAGATTGCGAACTCCGCCCAACTGCTGCCGATCAGCGAGGTGGCCGCGGCTGCGGGGATTCTGCCCGACGAACTGGTGCCGTTTGGCCGCGACCGCGGCAAGGTGAAGCTGTCGATTCTCGATCGGCTCGTGTCGCGTCCGGACGGGAAGCTCATCATCGTCACCGCGATCACGCCGACCCAGGCCGGCGAAGGCAAGACGACCACGAGCATCGCGCTGACGCAGGGCCTTGGGAAGCGCGGCGCGAAGGTGATGCTCTGCCTGCGCGAGCCGTCGATGGGTCCCGTGTTCGGCGTCAAAGGCGGCGGCACCGGCGGTGGCTACTCGCAGGTCATGCCGATGGAGGACATCAATCTCCATTTCAACGGCGATTCGCACGCGGTGACCGCGGCGCACAGTCTGCTGGCGGCGGCGCTCGACGCGTCGATCTTCAACGGTAACCCGCTCAAGATCGATCCGGTGAGCGTGACCTGGCCGCGTACGGTGGACATGAACGACCGCGAGCTGCGCTACAGCGTCGTTGGACTCGGCGGGAAAGCGCACGGCATTCCGCGGCAGAACGAGTTCGTCATTACGGCGGCGTCGGAAGTGATGGCGGTGTTCGCGCTGGCCAGCGACCTCAAGGATCTGCGCCGGCGGCTTGGCCGCATTGTGGTCGCCTCCACCTCCGAGGGGCAGCCGGTGACCGCCGACGATCTGAAGGTCGCGGGCGCGATGACTGTGATCATGAAGGAGGCGATCAATCCGAACCTCGTGCAGACCCTCGAGGGCCAGCCGGTGCTCGTGCATGCGGGACCGTTCGGCAACATCGCCCATGGGAACAACTCGATCCTCGCCGATCGCATCGCCTTGAAGCTGGCTGATTACGTCATCACCGAAGCCGGGTTTGCCAGCGATCTCGGGATGCAGAAATTCTGCGACATCGTCTGTCGCACGGGCGGCTTCTCGGCGAGCGCCGCTGTGCTCGTCACGACCGTGCGCGCGACGAAGTCGCACGGCGGCAAGGCGTTCGCGGATCTGGGCACGGAAGACCTGGAGGCGTTGCGCAGGGGCATGGATAATCTCACCGCTCACATCCAGATCGTGCGCCAGTACGGGTTGCCGTGCGTCGTCGCCGTCAACAGCTTCCCGACGGACTCGGATCAGGAGCGGGCGCTGCTCAAGGAGCTCGCGGTCCAGGCGGGAGCGGAAACGGTCGTGATCCACGAAGGCTTCGCGCAGGGCGGGGCGGGGGCGGTCGAGCTCGCGGACGCCGTGATCACGGCATGCCGCAAGCCGGCCTCCTTCAAATTCATCACGCCCAACGATACGCCGGTGGTCGAGCAGATCGAAGCGATCGCGACGAAGCTCTACGGCGCGGACGCCATTGAGCTCCAGATGCAGGCGCAGAAGGATCTCGTGGCCATCGAGAAGCTCGGCATGGGCAAGGCGCTCGTGTGCATGGCGAAGACGCATCTGTCGCTGTCGCACGATCCGACGCTGCGCAATCGACCGAGAGGATTCATCCTGCCGGTGCGCGGCCTGGTGCCCAGTGCCGGCGCCGGTTTCGTGGTGGCGCTCTGCGGCGACATGCAGCGCATGCCAGGCCTCGGCAAGACCCCGGCCTTCGTCAACATCGATATCGACGACGAGGGCCGCACGGTCGGACTCTTTTAGGGATCGGCGGACCTCATAAGGTCCGCCCTGCGTGCCGTCCGGCGCATCGTACGTAGGCCGGACCCTGTTGGGTCCGGCGATCCGCCGCGGATCCGCGCGTCTAATTGAGGGGGGCGGGAACCCTAATCGTTGCAGCGAGTTATGTTGGTCAGACGGCAACCTATGCCGTATACTGTGGTCACAGTGGCCGTGACCCCAACAGCATCGCCTTTCACGTAGGGACCCGGATGTTCGAACGGTACACCGAAAGAGCTCGCCGAGTCCTCTTCTTCGCCCGTTACGAGGCGAGTCAGCTCGGCAGCATCTCCATCGAGACCGAGCATCTGCTGCTCGGGCTGATCCGGGAGGGCAAAGGGCTCACGAGCCGGATTTTCGCGCGCTCGCACCTCTCCCTCGAAAACATACGTAAGGAAATCGAAGGCCGCACGGTGTTCCGGGAGAAGGTGTCCACGTCGGTCGAGATCCCCTTCAGCGCCGAAACCAAGCGGGTGCTTCAATTTGCGGCCGAGGAAGCCGACCGGCTGCTGCACAACTACGTCGGCACCGAGCATCTGCTCCTGGGGATTCTGCGCGAGGAACGGTCGGTGGCAGCGTCCATCCTCATGGAAAAAGGGATGCGCCTCAACACCGTCCGCGAAGACATCGTCCAGCTGCTCAACGAAAAAACGACGCTAACCCGGGTGAAAGAGACGCCGCTGCTCGCCGAGTTCAGCCGCGACCTCACCGAGTCGGCCATGAAGAACCAACTCGATCCGCTCGTCGGCCGCGAGCACGAGCTGGAGCGCGTGCAGCAGGTCCTCTGCCGCCGCACGAAGAACAACGCGGTGCTCATCGGCGAACCGGGCGTCGGCAAGACCGCGATTGTCGAAGGGCTCGCGCAGAAGATCGTCTACGGCGACGTGCCGCACTTCCT
>JBGPKK010000051.1:0-27214 GCA_041485905.1 Vicinamibacteria bacterium | reverse complement strand
CATTCCGTCACGTTGCTCGTGTTTGGATCGAGCCGACCGAGATAGCCGCGGGAGTAGTCCGCGTACCAGATGATGTCGTCGGGACCAATCGCGATCCGCCGAGGCCGGCTCTCGGGACTTGGCAACTCGTATTCCTTGATGGCGAGCGTGTCGGGATCGATCCTGATGATCTTGTTGGTGCCAAAGTCGCACACAAACGGAATGGCCTTTGAACTCATCACGACACCGTACGGGTTCGCGCGTTCCGTCGGAGTCTTGACGACCTTGATCTCGCCGGTCTTCGGGTTGAGACGCCCGACGTAATTGGCGTTTTGTGCCGTGAAAAAGAGCATGCCGTTCGGCGCGAAGAGCGGCGTATGCGGATCGCGCACATCTTCCGGCAGCTTATATTCGGTGACCTCGCCCGTTTTCGGATCCAGCTTGCCGATGTAGCCCTTCGAGTTGGCCGTGAACCACAGGTTGCCGTCCTTGTCGAACTCCAAGCCGTGAGGCCCGGACCCAGCCGTCTTCGCGGGATATTCCTTGAACTCCCCCGTCTTGGGATCGAACCGCCCCAACACGTTAGCGAACATTCCCGTCCACCAAATCGTGCCCCCTGGTCCCGGTTCCGGGTCATGAGGTCGCGAGCCGAGCGTGGGCACCGACCACTCCTTGATGGAAATATTCACAGGTCCGGGAATCACCACGGCGGACGGTCTTGGCTGCTCCGGGAAGTTCTTGGCAAGATACTCCGCAACTTGGGCTTTCTGATCGTTGGGCAGCGCGACCATCGTGCCGAAAAGCTCTACCCATCCTTGTCGCGTATACCCGCCTGAGTTGGCCATCAGGCCGAGTGCGTGGCACTTCGTGCATTGGGCTTGAACGATCTCTTTGCCAGGTCCGTCGGGTAAGGCAAGAGCCTGACCGCGGCCTTGTCCGCGCCCTTGCGTGTGGACGGGATTGACCGAGAAGACCAAGGAGCAGAGAAAAGCGGCCACCAACGGCAGCAAAAACTTTCTCGACATATTTCCTCCAAGTCTCCGCCCAGCGTCAGATTTGGAAATTACGCGGAAATTCGAATGGCGTCGCGCTCCAAAGGATTCGACAACCTCAAGAGCCCCGAGTATCACATCAACGATCGTTGGGTGCAAGAGTTTCGAGTCGACTGTCGGCACCGGCGGACTGCGTGACAACCGAGACCCCAGCGTAGAGGCCTTCGCGAGTGGCCACCCGCGTCGGACGTGGCCGAGTTCGTCGAGCACTATCATGGCGAGCGGAATCATCAGGGCCTCGCGAACGAACTCGTCGACGTGGGCCGCGGACGCGGAACGTCGGCAGGATTCGCCGCGTCAGGGGCTCGGCGGGCTCCTCAACTAATACTGCCGCGCAGCGTGATGGGTCGCCTCGGTGGCTTCGACGGCTCGGCCCGGTTCCGGGGCATTACGGGCATTTCCTGCAATCTGTTAGAGTTCCGCTCGCATGCCATGCGGAGCCTCGGGAATGATCGAAACCAAGGGCTTCATCGGAGAGTTTCGGCTGCATAGTCTAGGTTTCGGGAAGAGCGCTGGACGGCGCTCGCGGCCAGGAGGTCACTATGAAACGGCTTGCCATCGTACTGTTCGTGCTCGTCGCCCTGATCGGTGCACTCACCATCGCGCGGGTGCCAGGACAGGCACAGTTGTCTGCCCAGCAGCCGCAGACCGTCAACGTCCCGAAGATCCCGTTCGACTCCGTTCCGGATTACTTCAAGTACCCGGCGACGATGAATCTCGGCGAAGTGCTGGCCGTCGCCGTCAACTCCAAGGGCCGCGTGCTCATGTTGAACCATCCGGGCAGCGCCACCTCCGGTCCGCTCTACGGCAATGCCACGACGCAGCTGCTGGAGTTCGACGAGGCCGGCAAGTTCGTGCGCGAAGTCGGTCATGGCGTGTACGGCCTCGGGTACGCGCACGGCGCGCGCTACGACAAGTACGACAACCTGTGGATCGTTGACAAAGGGACCCACACCGCGATGCGGTTCAACCCGGCCGGCTACGTCACGCTGAACCTCGGACGGAGGCCGGAAGGGCCGGATGAGCCCGATTACTTCAAGGGCAACGGCCTGGGGAGAGGCGGCGAGGGCCGCCCGGCACCCGTTCACATCGACGGACAGTTCCGCGCACCAACCGACATCGCGTGGGACGGCGACGACAACATCTACATCAGCGACGGCTACATCAACTCGCGCGTCGCCAAGTTCGACCAGCACGGCAACTGGGTCAGGTCGTGGGGATCGCGTGGCACCGGTGGACCGCACGCGACCGAGAATCCCAGCCAATTCAACACGCCGCACAACATCGGCATCGATCGCCAGAACAACGTCTACGTCGCCGATCGCGGCAACCGCCGCATTCAGGTCTTCGATCGCGACGGGAATTTCCAGCGGTTCATCGTGCTGAACGCGTCGTACGACAAGAAGCGTCATCCAGTGCTGGGGAACCTGTCCGCGAACCCGCCGGACGAGACGCAGCCGTGGACGATCTGCATCACCAACGGCCCGACGCAGTACCTGTATACGTCCGACCAGGAGCCGGGGCGCGTGTACAAGCTGACGCTGGACGGCAAGATCGTGGGCACGCTGGGCGAGTCCGGCCACGAGCTGGGCCAGTTCAACTGGATCCACAGCATCGCCTGCCCGTCGGAAAACACGATCTACGTCGCCGACATGAACAACTGGCGCGTGCAGAAACTGATGCTTCACCCGGAGAACGCGAAAAAGGGCACGGCGGCGAGTCGATGAGACGCTGATCGCGTCAAGGCATCCCGGATGGTTCACCTCGGGAGACGCATGAAGCACGCTACCCGGTTCTTGATTAGAAACGGCCAAAAATCGACAAACGTTCGCGCGGCGTCGTTGTCCTGATCGCTACTTGTTCGCGTCGCGAATCCGGTTCGAAAACTGATCGACGTACTCCTGCACACCCCGAAGAACCCCCTCGGCATGAGCGGCAGAGGCACCGCCTGTGATGCCGCCCTTGTGCAGCAAGGACACCTGCACCAGCACGGGCGTTTCCTGGTACGAAAGCTTGGCCGTTGTGTGCGTGTAGAGGAACGCGTCGTACCGCGAGACGCACAATCCGGTGGACAGGCTGGTGGTGATGACGTTGACGTAGACGTACGTGTCCTCGTCCGAGTTTCGGAGGACCCTGAATCCGGCATCCGACAGGCGTTTCGACACCGCCGTTTCGAGCGTGTCCTGGCTCAAGCCGCAGGCGGCCGCCTGCGGACTCAGACCCTCCACCACGATGCCAAGTTTCGTCAGGCCCTTGAGCTCCGCGTCTGGCAATCCCGCACCTGGCTTCGTGATCGCGGGGGAAGGCGCCGCGATGGCTGCGGCCAGAGTCTCGGTCGCGCTGGCGGGTTCGTAGATGCGTCTGACTCCATCGCCTCGGCCGCGCTCGATGAACTCCACATCGATCACCAACTGCGGAGGACTCGCGGCCCGCGAATACGTGTAGCGCAAATCTCTCCCCTGCTCCGCCCTGTAGAGCACCACCAGTCGGCCGGCTTCTCGTTTCGCGGTCACTCCAACCGGCACGCCATCGAGCTGAAGCACTTCTTCCTTGCCGTCGGGGTGAAACGTGCGCGATTGCCCCCGGTCGTCCGTGATCGTCACGGCGGTCGGTGTCTCGACGATCGTCACACGGGCGGAGGGATTGCGCACCTCGGCCGTCAACTGCTGTACGCGCTTGGCGTCGTCCTCGCTCTCGCGCCGTGCCGTGAAGGCGCCCGCCCCTCCACCGCCGGATCCACGCCGGCCTCTTCCGCCGCTCGCGGTCGAGTCCAGGCCGGACCCGCCGGCCGACACCCAGTCCACGCCGAATCCGATCTCACGGGGGAACTGACTCAACTCACGGTTGAGGGTCCATCGACCTGCGAAATCAGACTTGTCCTGGGCCCGGATTGAGGCGGGACGAAGAACGCCAACGACCATCGCCGCAACGAGAATTGCCGCCAAACTCGACCGCGTCATACACACGCCCCTTCGCCGGTACGGTACCACAGCGTCATTCCAGCTGGGCGGCCGGTGGCCACGTACAGCCAAGCCCTGCCGTATGGCAGACCGACTGGGAGGACTCACGTCCTACAAAGGCGACGGTGACTACCGCGGTTTGACGAATTTGTGAGGAAAGCGGCCCTGTCCTGGTTGGTAGGAGACTTGCGGTATCCACGATTGGACAAGAGCGTTATGCTGGTGCGACTAACCTGGGGGCTGAACATGATTCTGTCAAAGACGTTCGTCGTGCTCGCTGCTGGGGCCTTGCTCATCGGCGTGTCTCCGGCAGACGCGCAACATCGTGGCGGCGGCGGAAACAGTCGGGGTGCGAGCGGCGGGAGCAATCGTGCAGCTCCACGCGCTTCAGCACCGCGATCATCAGGCGCGCCGCGCGTGTACGGCTCGCCGCGCGCCGGCACCGTCGGGCCGCGATCGTATCCGAATAGCTCGCCCCGATCGTCTGCGTATGGCTCGCCTCGCGACTATTCGTCTGGCTCGCGGGTGTACGGGGCCGGGCCTCGCGGCGGTGTGGTGGTCGGACGCTCGGCGTCGCGCATAGTCGGTCTGCGCGTCGCGCCACGCCGGTTCTATCAACCGTACTACGCGTTCCGCCCGCGCGTGAGCCTCGGCTTCGGATTGTGGGCCGGCTTCCCGATCGCCTATCCGTACTATTACGGCTACTACGATTCGTATTACTCCCCGTACGGCTATCCGGACCCGTATCCTTCATACCCGTACCCCTCATACCCGTATCCCGCATATCCGTATCCATCAACCAGCTATCCAAGATATCCAACGTCGACGTACCCGCAGAACCCGTCGGCGTCCGGATCGATCGGCGTGCAGCCCGGTCAGAGTCAGGCCAATACCGGCGGCGTGAGTTTTGAGATCACGCCGGGCACGGCCCAGGTGTTCATCGACGGCTCGTACGTCGGGACCGTGGGCGAATTCACGCCGACCACGCAGCCGATCGGCATGACGCCCGGCCGCCATCGGATCGAAATCCGCGCGCCCGGTTATCGGACGATGGACTTCGAGGCGGATGTCGTTGCGGGGCAGGTCATCCCGTATCAGGGCGCGATGGAGCGCTGACAGGATGGTTCGAAAGAGGAGGCGCGGATGAAGAACCGGTTGCTCGCGGCGATTGGCGCGCTGGCGTGGCTGACAGTCTCCTCCGGGATGGGTCCGGCGGCGGCTCAGAAGCCTGAAGTCCGGAAGGGCGCGGCGCCGCGCACACCGTGGGGCGAACCGGACCTGCAGGGAACCTGGACGAGCGAAGGCGAGTTGGGCATCCCGTTCGAACGAGCGGCCGAGTTCGGCAAGCGGCAACTGATGACCGATGAAGAATTCGTGCAGCGGCAACGGCAGGCGGAACGACAGCTTCAAACCGACAACGCCGATTTCGATCTGGAGACCGCCGATATCTCCAACGCAGGGCAAGTCGGGTCGGCCACCTCGCCTCCGCCGCACTGGCTGGAGCGAGGGACGCCGTCGAGGCGCACGTCGATCGTGATCGATCCGCCCGACGGCAGAATTCCTCCGATGAAACCCACGGCGCGGCGGGTCGCGCCGGCCGGCAGCTTCGCAGCCGGAGTGTTTAGCGGACCCGAAGACCTCAGCATGTGGGACCGGTGCATCACGCGCACGCTACCGGGCGTCACCTTCCCGACGGTCTACAACGCCAACACGCGACTCATGCAGGGACCGGGGTACGTCGCGATCACGTACGAAATGATTCACGACACGCGCATCATCCCCATCAGTCAGGCCCCGCATGTCGGGTCATCCATCCGCCAGTACTTCGGCGACTCGCGCGGCCGGTGGGAGGGCAATACCCTCGTCGTCGACGTGACGAACTTTTCGCCCAAGAACAGCTATCGGGGATCCGGCGACGCGCTCCATCTGATCGAGCGTTTCACGCGGGTTGACGCGAGCACGATGCGTTACGAAGTGACGATCGACGATCCTGCCACGTGGACCAGACCCTGGACCGCGGCGCTCGACATGAGGACTCAGCCCCAGGGACTGTTCGAATACGCGTGTCACGAGGGGAACTACGGCCTGCGGAACATGCTGTCGGCGTCGCGCGCGGTTGAAAAGGCCGCCCAGGCCGCTGCGCGCAGCAGCAAATAGTCCGGAGCGACCGGCTCAATTGGACGCTTCGAACAACGCGGCCGCTCCTTGACCGCCCCCGACGCACATCGTCACGACGCCGTAGCGCGCCTGCCGCGCGAGCATGGCATTGGCGAGCGTGCCGACGAGCCGCGACCCCGTCATCCCAAACGGATGTCCGATCGCGATCGCACCGCCGTTGACGTTCAGTCGGTCCATCGGTATCCCGAGCGTGTCCCGGCAGTAGATGGCCTGCGACGCAAAGGCCTCGTTCAGCTCCCAGAGATCGATGTCGTCGACGCCGAGTCCGTGCCTCCGGAGCAGCTTCGGCACGGCAAACACGGGCCCGATGCCCATCTCATCCGGTTCGCACGCGGCGACGGCGTAGCCACGGAAGATGAGCATCGGCCTCACGCCGAGCGCCTGGGCGCGCGCCCTGGACATGAGGAGCGTCGCAGACGCGCCGTCGGAGAGTTGCGAGGAGTTGCCGGCCGTCACGCTCCCGTGGCCGCTGGTCGCATCGAACACCGGTGGCAGCCTGAGCAACCCCTCGATCGTCGTATCGGGGCGGTTGCACTCGTCCCGATCGGCGTCGTAGTCCTCTTCGGCGACAGGCTGGCCGGTCTTCTTGTCGAGCACCGCGCGTCTCACGTGCATGGGTGCGATCTCGCCGTTGAAGAATCCATCGTGCTGCGCGCGCGCGGTGCGCTGCTGGCTGGTCAGCGCAAATTCGTCCTGGACCTCCCGGCTGACGCCGTATCGCTTCGCCACGACTTCGGCCGTCTCGCCCATCACCATATAGAGACCCGGACGGTGCTTGTTCACCCACGGATTGGGTGAGCTGTCGCGTTGCATCATCGTGATCGATTCGACGCCGCCGCCGATGGCGGCGTCCGCGCCTTCCAGCACGATCATGTGCGCGGCCTGCACGATGGCCTGAAGGCCGGAATTGCAGAAGCGATTCACGGTGACGCCCGGCGTGGTCACCGGCAGCCCGGCCCGCAGCGCGGCGACGCGCGCGATGTTGTGACCCTGGGGCCCATGAGGCTGACCGCAGCCGAGGATCACATCGTCGATCTCCGTCGGGTCAAGTTGGGGAACTTTGCGGAGGACATCGGCAATGCAGTGCGCGGCCAGATCGTCCGGCCGGGTGATGTTGAACGACCCGCGATGCGCCTTCGCCAACGGTGTCCGGCTGCTCGCGACCACGACGGCTTCTCTCATGACCGGTTCGAACGAACGCATCGTATATGATTGCCCGCGACCAAGTCGATGGGCGACCGAAGAAGCCTCGCTTCGTCCGAGGACGCGCGGCCCGTTCGAGTGACCGAACAGCTCGAGTGGCCACGCCTGGCGTCGTATCTTCGCGAGCATCTTCCGTCCTGCGAGATCGAGGGACTCGATCTCTCCCGCGAGATGGAGGTCGAACAATTCCAGGGCGGCCACTCGAACCTGACGTATCTGGTTCGTTTCGGCGAGGTCGAGCTCGTGGTTCGGCGCCCGCCGCTTGGCCCCGTTCCGCCCACGGCCCACGACATGGCGCGTGAACATCGCTGGCTCGCCGCGATGCATCCGGTCTTCCCGCTCGCGCCGCGGCCATACCTCTTCTGCGACGATCCCAGCGTGATCGGCGCGATCTTCTACGCGATGGAACGTCGGCGCGGCCTGGTCATCCGTCACGAAGAACCCCCGCCCGTGGCCAATCGTCCGGAGGTGCGTCGGGCCGTGAGCACGGCGCTGGTCGACGCGCTGGCCGACCTCCACGCGATCGACGTCACACGTCACGGCCTGGCCAGACTCGGCAAGCCGGCCGGTTTCGTGCAACGGCAGATCGGTGGATGGACCGAGCGCTGGCAGCGATCGAGAATCGCTGACGTCCCGGACATGGAAGCGCTTGCCGGGTGGCTCGCTGCCCGTCTGCCTGCCGATGCCGAGCGGCCGTCCGTGGTTCACGGCGACTTCAAGCTCGATAACGTGATGCTCGATCGATCCGACCCCAGCCGTCTGGTGGCGGTCTTCGACTGGGAGATGAGCGCGCTCGGCGATCCGCTCGTTGACGTCGGCATCTTGCTTGCCTACTGGTCGCGCGGCCGGCCGCTCGATCTCCACGATGCGCTGGCGTCGGTCGTGGACCGCCCCGGCTGGTTCAGCCGCGACGAGATCATCGATCACTACGCGGAGCGAAGCGGTCGCGATCTCTCGGGCATCCGGTTCTACGAGACGTTCGCGTTGTTCAAAGTCGCCGTCGTCATTCAACAGATCTTCTTCCGTTTCTCGCGTGGCCAGACCGACGATTCGCGATTCGCTCATTTCGACGTGCGCGTGAGCGCTCTCGCGCGCCAGGCGGCCCAGTTGGCAGAGCGAGCGTAGAACTGAGAACTGAGAACTTGGAAGTCATGAGGGTCAACGCCGCTGTTCTGCGTGAGCCGGGCGCACCGCTCGCCGTCGAGCGGCTGGAGCTCGATGCGCCAGAGGCCGGTGAAGTGCTCGTGGAGGTCAAGGCCGCCGGCGTCTGCCATAGCGATCTCCATCCCGCTCTCGGCGACTGGCCGATGCCGACGCCGCTGGTGCTCGGTCACGAGGGAGCGGGCGTGGTGCGCGCGATCGGACCAGACGTGACGAGCGTCCAGCCCGGCGACCACATCGTGTTCTGTTGGGCGCCGGCGTGCGGCGTGTGTCCACCATGCCGCGACGGGCGGGCCGTTGTGTGCGATCGCCTCGACAAGACGACGTATCGCAACCGTCTGCCGTCCGGAGTCACCCGGTTGCACAACGGCCACGAGCGCGTGGCCGCGTTTCTGGGGACGGCCTGCTTCGCCGACTACGCGGTCGTGGCGGACGCCGGCGCCATCCTGGTGCCGAAGGACGTGCCCTTCGACGTGCTGGCGACGCTCGGCTGCGCGGTGGTGACCGGTGTCGGCGCGGTGTTGAACGCCGCGCGCGTGCCTGCCGGCGCGCGGATCGCGGTCGTCGGCGCCGGCGGTGTGGGCCTCAACGTCGTGCAGGGAGCGGCCCTCGCCGGGTCCGAGCAGATCATCGCGATCGATCAACGTGACGCGCCCCTCGCGCTGGCGCGCGCCTTTGGCGCAACCGCTGTGGTCAAGGCGCCCGCGAGCATGTCGGAGGCTGTTCGAGACCTGACGGCGGGACGAGGCGCGGACTATGTGTTCGACACCGTGGGGACGCCCGAAACGGTTGCCGCGGCGGTCGCCTCCGCGCGCAAAGGCGGGACGATCGTCGTGACGGGTTTGGCCCGCATCGACGCCGTGGCGTCTCTGCCGATGTTTCCGTTCGTCATGCACGAGAAGCGCCTCATCGGCTCGGTGTACGGTTCCGGCCAACCGGCGCGCGACATCCCCGCGCTCGTCGCGTGGTATCAACAGGGAAAGCTCAAATTGCGCGAGCTGATCGGCCGGACGTACGCGCTCAACCAGATCAACGAGGCATTCGCCGCGCTGGCGAGAGCCGACGGCGGGCGAGGGGTGATTCGATGGTGAGGCCCTGCCGCTCCAGCAGTCCTCCCAGCACGAGATTGGCGACCTCTTTGGCCACCTGTTCTTCGGTCAGTCTGCCCCCGTGCCGGAACCAGCGGGGAAGCCAGACGATGGTACCGAGGAGACTGAATGCGGCGACGGTGACATCGACACGGCGCAGGCGACCTGCGACCTTGAGCTCGGTCAGCGTGTCGCGGACGAGATCGAAATACACCCGCATGCGCTGCTTGACTTTCTTCCGTGCCGGCGGCGGCAACGCGTGGATTTCGTCCGTCAAGCTCGCGACCGCGCCCTGGGCGCGCGTGATGATGCGAGCGTGGCGGATCACCAGTTGCCGGAGACGCTCCTCCGGATCGCGCACCGCCCGTACGGGCACGATGACTTCATCGTGGACCCGATCGAGGCCGAAGGAGATGATCTCGAAGAGCAGCGCCTCTTTGCTGACGAAGTAATGGTAGAGTCCGGCCTTGGTCATGCCGAGGGAACGCGCGATTTCGCTGACCGACGTGGCGTCAAATCCCCGGTCGCAAAAGATCTGGGCGACCTTTCGGCAGATTTCCGCACGTCGGGAGTTGAGGCTGGAGGCGGGCTGGCGCCGGGCGGTCATCGGTCGGTCACGGTATACCTCGGACCCTTGACGGCCGTCAACCGCGGGCGGCGATGCGGCGGGCGTCACGGGCGATCCAAAAACACGTATCACGTGAACCGGGTCGAAAAAGAGTCGGAGGAAGAACGTTGTTCCGTGAGGACGGCCAGTGCTATGCTGCCGACCGACCGACCGGTCGGTAGCGTTCTGGACAATTGGGAGCGAAGGGAGACTCGACTTATGCGCACGTTCGCTTCGCGAATCGTCGTCGTCGTCACCTGCCTCGTGCTCTGGCCCATCATCGCGTCAGCGCAGACCAGCGCGATTGCGGGAACCGTCAAGGACACGTCGGGCGCGGTGTTGCCCGGCGTCACCGTCGAAGTGGCCAGCCCGGCGTTGATCGAGAAGGCCCGATCGGCGACCACCGACAACAACGGGCAGTACCAGGTCATTCAGCTGCGGCCAGGCACCTACAGTGTCACCTTCACGCTGACCGGCTTCAACACGGTCAAACGCGAAGGCATCGAGCTGACGTCGGATTTCACGGCCACCGTCAGCGCCGACCTGAAAGTCGGGGCTGTCGCGGAAACGATTACCGTCACCGGCGAGTCGCCCATCGTTGACGTCCAGAACATCACGACGCGGACCGTCATGACGCGCGAGGTGCTCGACTCGATTCCGACCGGCCGCAACATCCAGGCGGTCGGCATCCTGATTCCCGGCACCAACCTCGCGGTCGGGGGCGGCGGCGCGCTGTCGCGCGACGTCGGCGGATCGGGCGGTCTCCAGCAGTCGCCGTTGCAGTACCGCGGGTCGCCCGACAGCGTGCAGACCATCGACGGGCTGCGGCTGAACAACCTGTGCGCCAACGGCGCGTACAGCGGCGTGTACTGGAATGACGGCAGCTTTCAGGAGCTGAGCTACGTGACGGGCGCCGACTCGGCCGAAATGGGCCAGGGCGGCATGCGGATCAACATGGTGCCCAAAGACGGCGGCAACCAGTTCCGGGGCATCGTGTTCGGCAACTACACGCCCTCGTCATCGGCCGCCGACAACTGCGGCTCTCCCGGACTGGGCGTCTCGTGCACCCGGTCCAATCTGACCGGCGATACGACGTTCAACAAGACGAATAACTTCCTCACCAACGTCAGCCAGCTGACGAAGAACTACGATTTCAACCCCGGCATCGGCGGGCCGATCGCGAAGGACAGAGTCTGGTTCTACGCGACGTTCCGATACCTGGGCCTCAACAAGACGGTGGCCGACAGCTTTTACGACGCCGACCCGAACCCGTTCAAGTACGTGGCCGACACGACCCAGCCTGGCATCGACGATGGCCATATCCGCAGCATCGCGGTGCGCGCCACGGCGCAACTCACACAGAAGGACAAGGTGTCGTACTACCACGACGAGCAGGACAAGGTTCGCGGCCACTGGGGGATCGCGTCCAACATCCCGCCCGAGGCGTCCGCCATCGAGCCGACGCCGACCAGCTTTGTCTCGGTCTCGAAATGGACCCGCCCAACGACGAACCGGTTGCTGCTCGAAGCGGGTCTCGCCGTGTACGACCAGGAGTACCAGGAGGTGTACCAGCCGTCGGTGTTCGCGGGTTCGGTCCCCCTGGTCACGCTGGTCGATAACAGCAATAACAAGAACGCGAACGCGTGGAACAACCCGGCCGATCACTTTTCGAAGCTGTTCACCGAGCAGTTTGCCGCGTCCTACGTCACCGGCGCGCACTCGATGCGCTTCGGCGCGACGATCAGCCAGGCTCGCTGGCGGCTCGCGCAGCAGTGGACGGGCGATGTGTCCGCGGTCACCTACAACGGTCTGCTGGCCAACGGGAACCTCAATCCCGTCAGCATGACGTTGCGGATTCCGACCGATCGCCGCAATTCCATCAAGAATGACAGCGCCGTGTTCGCGCAGGACAAGTGGACGATCAACCGCGCCACCATCAGCGCCGGCCTGCGCTGGGACTGGTTCATCAGCGAGACGATGCCCGAGACGCTGCCGGCCAGCACCTGGAACTCGGCGCTCACCTTCGACCGCTGCGCCGACGGCATCAACAGCCTCGCGGCCGGGTGCGTCGGCCGGGTCGCGAACTGGAAGGACATGAGCCCGCGCCTCGGCGTGTCGTTCGACGTCTTCGGCGACGGGAAGACCGCTGTCAAGGTCAGCGTCGCCCGGTACGTCAACGGTGTCGGCCTCGCGGGCGGCAGCATCACCGACAACGCCAACCCGGAGGTCGCGATCGGAGCGATCGACACGCGGGCGTGGCGCGATCTGGACGGCAATGGGTCGCCCTTCACCGCGGGCGGCGTGGCCCAGTTGAACGAGCTCACCGCGTCGACGTCCACGCCCAGCTTCGGCAAGAACACCCCGACGACGACGGTCGATCCGGCGGTACTGACCGGCTGGGGCGCGCGCGGATACAACTGGGAATACACGATCAACGCGCAGCACGAGTTGCTGCCGCGGGTCTCGCTCAGCGGCGGCTGGTATCGTCGGGCGTTTGGCAATCAGACGCTCACCGCCGACCAGCGCTATAGCTTTGCGAACGGCAGCTACGACGGACCGTTTTGCGCCAACGCACCGAGCGATCCGAATCTCCCGAATGGCGGCGGCAATCAGGTCTGCGGCCTGTACGATCTGAAGCCCTCGGTCGTCGCGCTGGGGCTGCCCCTGAACAACCTCCTGACGTTCTCGAGCAACTACGGCGGCGAGACGAACATCTACACCGGCTTCGACATGGCGGTCAACGCCAGGCCGCGACCGGGGACGTTCATTCAGGCGGGCTTCGGCGCGCAGAAGCGCATCTTCGATCAGTGCAACCTGGTCAACGCCGGCATCCTGCAGTACGTGGTCACCGCGGCGACCGAAGTGGCCGAGCAGTTCTCGGACGGCAGCCAGGCCTGCCACCAGGATCTCGCCTATCGTCCGGACTTCAAGCTGCTGGGTTCCTACACGCTGCCGTTCGACGTGCAGTTCACCGGCACGTATCAGTTCGTGCGCGGCGTGCAGAACGGCGGCGCCGCGCCGAGCATTCTGGCCACCTGGACCGCGATGCCGGCATCGGCGACGACGCTGGGCCGGGCGTACTCGGCTGGCGCCACGACCAAGAGCGCCAACCTCATCCCCGTCGGCTTCGACTACGGCCCGAACAACCTTCAGCAATTCGATCTCAAGATCGCGAAGTCGTTCAAGGTCGATCGGTACCGCTTCCGAGTCGACTTCGACGCCTACAATCTGTTCAACAGCGACTGGCCGTTCACGGTCACGAACACGTTCTCGACGGCGGCCACCAGCGCCTGGCTCCGGCCGACCAACGTGCTGCAGGCCAGGTTCATCAAACTCGGCATGCAGTTCGAGTTCTGAGGTACGTCCCTGTGCGAAGCCGGGCGGCGATGATCGCGTTCGTCGTGGCCGGCGCGCGGTTCGGCTTCGCACAGGATCCGCATGCGTCCCACCAGATCCCCGTCGTGCCGCGCGAGCTCCTGAATCGCCCCGTCGCGCTGCGCGTGGGCATCGGCGCCGCGCACGACACCGTGTCCACGTCGTTGCGCGAGGCACAGGCGTTCTACGATCAGGGCCTTGCGTACCTGCACTCGTACGTGTGGATTGAGGCGGCGCGATCGTTCAATCAGGCGCTGAGGCTCGACCCGAAGCTGGCGATGGCCCACTGTGGGTTGACCATCGCCTACGCGGAGCTGAACGCGCCGGGAGACGCCCGGGCCGCACTGGATCGCGCGAAGGCCCTGGCGGCGAGCAATCACGACCGGCGACACATCGAGCTTCGGTCGGCGCAGATGGCGGCCGAAGATGCGCCAGGCGACCGCGGGAGACTTGCCACTTACCGCACCCTGCTGGACGAGTCGCTGGTCGCATTTCCGGCCGACGAGGAGCTCTGGCTGCTGCGTGGGAACGCCGAATCACCGGACCCGGCCGACCGCGGGCAGGGCGGGACCGCGAGCTCCGGACGATTCTACGAGCAGGCGTCCAGCGTGGCCCCGGGTCATTTCGCCGGGCATCACTACCTCACGCACACCGACGAGAACACCGGCCGCCTCGACGAAGCCCTGGCGCAAGCTGCGGCATACGTCAAGATGGCGCCTGCCATTCCTCACGCGCACCACATGCACGGACACATCCTCCGGCGCATGGGCCGAACCGACGAAGCGATCGTCGAGTTCGAAACCGCCGATCGGATCGGAAGCGAGTACCTCAAGGCAGAAAAGATTCCGCTCGAGTACGAGTGGCATTACCACCACAACCTCGACCTGCTCGCGACGTCATATCAGTATGTGGGAAGGATGAAGCACGCGGAGGAGCTCCTGAAGAAGGCCTTCGCCATTCCATCCAACCTCGCCGTGCAGGAGTTCAACAAGCGCGCGTGGCCCGTGTTTCTACTCGCCCGAGGACGCGGAGACGAGGCGCTGGCAGCCGCGAAGGTGCTCGTCGCGCATTCCTCACCGCTCATTCGCGCGACAGGGCACGTCGAATCGGGGGAGGCCCAGATCGCGGCCGGCAGATACGCCGCAGCCGCCGAAGAATCCAACGCCGCGCTGGCAGAGCTCAGGAAGGCGGCAGACGGCGGGGCGCTCGTGGCCACGTCGCTTGCCCAACTCCAAGGCGAGTTCTTCCTGCGCACCGGTCAACGGGACAAGGGCCGCGCGATGTTGGAAGACGCGATGCAGAAAGTGCGCGCGGCGACGGGACCTGACGAGTGGACCGAGGGACTGTTCACTCTCGAGGCCATCGCGCGCGCCGCGCGTGGGGCCGGCGACTGGGATCTCGCCGAACGTGCCGCGCGCCGGATGATCGAGCACGACCCGGCGTATGCGGGGACGCAGTACGCGCTGGCGCTGGTGGCCGACCGCCAGGGCGATCGGAGCGCAACCCGGTCGGCGCTCACGCTGGCGCAAACGGCCTGGAGTCGAGCGGATGCGGATCTCCCCGAGCTCAGAGACGTGCGTGCGCGGCTGGCTGCCTTCGGGGAACAACTGCGCTAGAATCGCAGGCGTCCCGAGACGACATTCACACGAATTCAGTGGGAACATGAGGAACGTATGACGCGGACGATCCTTGCGGTGGCCGCCTTGTCAGTCGTTGGTGTGGCGTCGGTGCAGACCGGCGCACAGGCGCCCAAGACGGACGTGGCCGGCCCGACATACAGCCGTGACGTGGCACCCATCCTGTACAAGAACTGCACAAACTGTCACCGGCCCGGCGAGATTGGGCCGATGTCGCTGCTCACGTACAAGGACGTCCGCCCGTGGGCGAAGTCGATCGTCGCGCGCGTGTCGGCCGGCACGATGCCTCCCTGGCACGCCGATCCGTCGACAGGAGAGTTCCTCAACGATCGTCGTCTGAGCGGTGCGGAGAAGGAGACGATCCTGCGGTGGGTGGGCGCCGAGGCGCCGGAAGGCGATCCCAACGACCTGCCCGCGCCGCCGAGGTATACCGATGGCTGGTCGATCGGTCAGCCCGACCTCGTCTTGCCGATGCAGGAGGATTATCCAATCCCCGCGAGCGGCACGATCGCGTATCAATACTTTGAGATCCCGACCAGTTTCACCGAAGACAAATGGATCCAGGCGTTCGAAGTGCGTCCGAGCAATCGGGCCGTCGTCCATCACGTGATCGTTTACACGCGTCCGCCCGCGCCAGCCACGCCGCCGCCACCGCCGCCACCGGCTGGACAGGCTGCACGCCGCCCGCTGCCGCTGTTCTCGTTTGCTGCGGGCATGGAGATCCCGGCCGGCCAGAGCGGCGGTCCTGCGCTGCCGCCCGATCAGAGGAAGCCGCGCGGACCGAACGACCACCCGGCGCCCAGGACGCTCGGCCCCTCAATCGGCGCGTACGTGCCCGGCACGGCGAGCCGGGTGTACCGGCCGGACACTGCCGCTCGCCTTGCTGCCGGCTCGACGGTGATCTTCCAGATGCATTACACGCCGATGGGGAACGCGACGACCGATCGGACGAGCATCGGCTTGATCTTCGCCAAGGCGCCTCCCAAGACCGAGCTGCGCGGCACCGCCCTCATCAACGGCACCCTGCACATTCCAGCCGGCGACCCCGACTATCGGGTCGATGCCGAGATGATGATCAATCGGGACGTGACGTTGTGGGGCATGCTCCCGCACACACACATGCGCGGGAAGCGGTGGAGTTACGAGATCACATTTCCCGACGGCCGGAAGCAGACCATTCTCTCGGTGCCGAAATACGACTTCGACTGGCAGACCGACTACATCTTCAAGCAGCCGCTGAAGCTGCCGAAGGGGACCACGCTCCACGCGACGGCGTGGTACGACAACTCCCCGAATAACAAGTCGAACCCGGATCCGCGGCAGGACGTCTGGTGGGGCGATCAGACGTGGGAAGAGATGATGTTCACGGGGCTGACCTACAGCGTCGATCCCGTGCCCGTCCCCGCGTCGGGCGCAGCGCCGTAAGAGGTCCGTTCACCGCGCAGATGCCGACTACCGCGTGAAGTTGATCGTGACAGTCACGAGAACCGGCACGGGCACGCCGTTCAGGAGAGTCGGTGAGTATTCCCACTGCCGCACGGCGTCAAGCGCGGCCTGATCGAGCAGCGGAACCGAGCGCACTACCTTCGCGTCTACGACTTTCCCGTCGGGTCCAATCGTCGCTTCGATCGTGACCACGCCGGCGACGCGCACCGACTGCGCAATGGCGGGGTATACCGGCTTGACGTCCTTGATCTTGGTTGGTGCCTTGATCTGACCTCCGATGCGGACCGGCGCTATCCTGGCCTTCGCCCTGGCCGCGGCGGCGGCTTTCTCTCTGGCCGCGACAGCATCGACCTTCTCCTTGCCCGCGACAGCATCGGCCGCCGCCTTGTCGCCTGCCGTCTTCGCGGCGACTGCGAATTCCTTGGCCTTGTCGTACGACTTAAGCCACTTGCCTTCCTGAACTTTCAGCTCGACGTCGAGCGCTGCCCGGGCATCCTGGGCAGCCTTCAGCGACTCGGCGGCATACTGATCCGCGCGATCGGTAGCGGCCCTGTCAAGGGCGGCCTTGGCCGCATCCACGTCCGCGTTGGGCGGCGACGCGCAGCCCGTGACAGTGATCGCGAGGCCCAGCGTAACCGCCCGGAATCTGACAATGGCACGCATGATGTGTGTTCTCCCTCAAGCGTCGGATCAACGGTATTTCCACCTGGCTGCCCGGAACAGGCAGATAGGACTCCCGTGCGTTCCTGCTGCGGCAAGCAAGGCGTTCGGAGACTATCCCCACTTGTCGCCAATGGTCGACTGATGGTGATCGGCGCTCAGGCATTCACAGCGTCAGCCAGTCGCGCGGTGCCAACCAACGTGGCCAGCTGCGCGGCGAAAATGGTTGCGAGCGCGCGCACCGATTCCCTCAACTCGCTGCCATGCGGTACCTCTACGGCGAGTACACCCACACACCCCACCGGCGTCATCAAAGGAACGACTACCGCACCACTGGCCAGATCGCTGCCGTTGACAATGCACGTTTGAGCCGATCGAAACGCCGCGGCGGTCGCATTGTCTGCGTCGCGTCGTACTCTCGGCAACTGCGCGAGCACCTGGTCCGAATATCCGTGCGCGAGCACGGGCCTCAGTTCGGTGCGCTGCGGATCCCAGACCCAGACGATGAGGCCGACCGCATCGAGAATTCTAGCGGCGCCCTGGAGCAGCGGTGCCGCTTCGCGTGTCTCATGAACGCGGGCCAGTTCGGTACACAGATGCGCGGCAGCTGAAAGGCCGGGCTCCGGCTGAGACGGCGCTCTCACCGGACTGCGATCGTCGGCCGGCACACCCTCAAGGGCGGATCTGCGCCTCTGGACAACCCCAAGGCGAAGGCGGGAAAGAGAACCGATGGCCGATCCGACAAGATATCGAAACCTAGTCGGCGGCCGCGCGCTCACACCTGCACCACCAATATGTGGCGGGACAGCCGAGACCGTCGCGACAACCTCAATCGGATCAGGGTGAAGCTCCAGGAACTCACGGACGACGACGTCAGGCTCGAGGCCGATAGCATGCGCGTAGGAGCGGATGAAGGCGCGACGAAAGATGCCCGCTGGCCAGTGCGACACGTCATCTCGCTCCAGCGCCTCCAACAGCGAAAGGCTGATCTTCGTCTGCTCCGCGATAGAGGTGAGAGCAATCTGTTGTCGTTCACGCCGCTGGCGCAGTCGAGCGCCGAAACTCTCAGGCATGCGGCACACCTCGCGGGCCACGAAAAACGTAGCCCGACGCAATCACGTTGGGTATTGACGAAAATTCCGCGCGGTCCATAACCCGTGAGGGACGGCCACCGCGCAGCCTCGGGCGAGGCGGCCCCGTGCGGTGAGGGTTCGTAAACCTTCCAGGCCCGAGAGTAGCAACATGTGTGACGTAGTTCAAGCCCAGAAATTGCGACTGAGCTGCTTGTGAAGAACGCAACCGGCTGCGGGATACGTCGGCGTGAACAAGTTGAGATCCGTTCACGCCATGCCGGTGATTCCGACCTCAGCGGTTGCTCCGGGCAAAAGAGTCGCCGGGCGTCGAATAGCGCAGCGAACCTTCAAGGCGGTGACGGAAAGGATGAGCTGATCAACAGTCCTGAGATTCACGGTTGAAACGCCCGGCCGCTGGCAACGCGGGCTGGGGTCAATCAGCGCTGGCCTCGCGACGGCTCCGTCGGGTCCGAGCCGTCGAGCGGTGCACCGGTGCCGGACGACCCGAGGAACAGCTTGCGGCCGTCGGTGAATGTGACGTTGCGTCCGTTCGCTCGCGTCGTATGGTCGCGCGCCTGATACCCGTCGACGACGACTTCGGTGCCGACCAGCAGCGTCTCCTTCGTCACGCCGCGGCGCAGCAGCGAGTTGGGCGAGCCGCCCTCGATCATCCACACTTCCTTCGTGCCGTCCGGCTTGGACACTTCCACGTGAATCCAGGCGTGCGGATTCACCCATTCGATTTTCGTTACCTTGCCCTTCAGCAGGATCGGACGGCTCGGATCGAACTCGCCGCCGAACGCATGGTGCGCGGACGCGGGAGCCGCAGCCGCGACGACGAATCCGGCGCTTGCCAGCAGATGTCTCAGCTTCATCGATATCACTCCGGTCCGGCTGAAGCCGGACACTACGTACCTGTCACTTCTTCGTTTTCTGAGTCTCTTCAGCTTCCCTGAGGCGCGCGCCGCGCAGGATGCCTCCGAGCGCGTAATTGGACTCGTGGCACGCATACTCGTAGAGAAGATCCTTCGTGGCCGGCCAGGCGTATTCGCCCGTCCACGGTCTCGCCCACGTCGCCGGATCTTCCACCGTGAATCGATAAAGCAGGGTGACGGCGTTGACCCGGGTGAACCGTTCGACGACGTGGAGGTTCTCCGTCGCGTTGCGGAAGCGCGTCTTGTCGGTGAAGTTGGTCGTGTCGACCACGAGCGTGTCGCCTTCCCAGCGGCCGACCGAGTCACCCATCCACTGGCGAATCGCCTGTGGCAGATGCTGCGCGTTCATGCGGACGATGCGGGCATCGTGGACCATCTCGCTGAGGATCATCACCGAGCCCGGCGTCTGCACGATCTGGTGAAGGTTGTTGTAGAAGTAGGTCGGCAACGCCGGGGGACCTGACGTCGACCCGAATCCGAGCAGGCACCGCTCGCCGAGCGGACGCCGCTCCGGGTCGTCGTACGCGCCGGGGCCCTCGAGTCCCGGGTCGTTTTCGCGCGCGATCTCGTCCGACGTGCGCACGACGCGGGCGCGCGCCGCCGCCGCGCGGGCTCGCGCCTCCGCGGTGACCGGCGGCACATGTCCATCCGGTGGATCGATGATGAGCGAGGTCCGTTTCTCTCCGTTGACGATCGTGTATGCGGACCCGGGATCGAGCCAGAAGGTGTTGTAGCCGCCGACGCCGCCCGCGGCGCCAACCGAGCCGTCGCCCCCGACCGGAGGAGCGGCGCGATCGCCCTTAATCGCGCGCGCCGACGCCTCGTTGCGGGCCGCCACCTGTTTTTCGAGCTGCTTCGCCGCTTCGTCCGTCAGGACGGCCGCCATACCGGTGGGACGCTCGACCGGCGTCAACGTCGCCAGATCGTAGGTGCCCTGCAGATCCGGATGGCCATCGGCCGTCCGCGGGAGCGATGGCTGTGCCGCTCCACCGCCGGGCTTCGGTGCCTGTCCGATCAGGCGCCCCGGCGTCATAGAGACGACGAAGGCCGCGCCGATCACACCAGCGAAGGTCAGCAATCGATAGCGCATACGCGAACCTCCAAACTTTAAACTTTGCACTTTGAACTTTGCACTCATTTGAGTGGTGCCTTCCGCCACTGGCCGTAGAGCAGCTCTTCCACGAACTCCGCGCACTTGAAATCCATCAACTGCGCGTTCTTCTCGAGACGCCGATACAGCGGCATGCTGATTTTCCAGGGCCGCGTGAACACGTTCCTGTCTTCGATCGTCGCTTCGTAGCTCAGTACGTCGGGCGCCGCCCGGGTGTAGCGCTCGACGACGTGCAGCGCGTCGCTGTGGAAATTGCCGGACCGATCGAACCAGCTCGACTCGTTGAACCCGGTGGCATCGACCACGAACGTGTCGCCCTCCCACCGGCCGACCGACTGTCCCATCCACGCATCGACGGGCGGCCGTCCGGGATCCTTCAGATAGATGTTGCGGGTCGCGCCCGCGTACTCGTAGGCGATGAAGAACGCGCTCGCGCTCTGAAGGATCTGGAACGGATACGGCATGTAGGTCGCGCGCGGCACCCCGGGCAGATAGCACTTGATTTCGGGATCGCGCTCGAGCCAGTGCTCGTGGTTGTCCTTTTTCCTCGCCAGCGCCTCCGGCGTGTACGGAATCGCGCCCCCGTCGACCACGCCCGTGCCGGGCGGAACCGCGCCGACTGCGCCCCACGCCAGCACTGGCGCCGCCGGCAGCGGACCGTACGGTCCCGGCCGAAGGGCCATCGCCGGCCGCGCCATGTGCATCTCGAGGTCGAAGTTGGCTTCGTTGACCGCCTGCCAGATACCGTTCAAGTCGGGTTTGCCGTCCGCCGTGCGGGGCGCGCGATACGCGGCAATCTGGCCCTGGCCGGACAGCGTGCTCGCGGCAGCCGTCAACAGCGCTCCAACGGCGGCAGCGACTGCCGCAATGATGACTGTGTTGAGCGGGCTTGACCGTCGAGACACGCGTCCTCCCAATTGGCAACAATTCTGACATCCTGCAGTCGGATGTCAAGGCTGCTCGGGATGAAATGGTATGCTTCGGCCAAACCGACCGGTCGGTAGGATGGGAACGTCCGGCGGTCCACTGGAAGGAGGCTCACATGTTGAAACATGTTGTCAGCGGTGCGCTTGTTGCGAGTCTGTCTCTCGCAGGGACGGTCGCCGCGGCGCCCGCGATGCCCGTGAGACGCCCGGCCCTGATGGCGGGACAGGACGCCGCCAGGTTCGACGTCACGGGCAAGTGGACGTTTCAGGTGGAAACCAGCGCCGGCGGCGGCACGCCGACCTTCACCTTCAAGCAGGAGGGTGAGAAGCTCACCGGACACTACTCGGGTCAGCTCGGCGAGGCGGACTTGACCGGTTCGGTGAAAGGCCGGGACATCAGCCTGTCGTTCGGTGTTGACGTCCAATGCCTGCATATCGATGTCACCTACGCGGGCACGATCGAGAGCAAGGATGCGATGAAGGGTACGGTGAAGCTTGGCGTTCTAGGCGACGGCACGTTTACCGCCAAGCGCCAATGAAAGCGTGACCAGGAGGCTCATGTGTCGAAATATCTGATCAGTGTCGCGCTCGCCGCAGGTCTCTCTCCGGCAGGAACGGCTTGGGCCCAATCGCGGACCGCACCGGCCCCCGCACCACCAGCGGTCGAGCAGCCAAACGATTACGCCGACGGCAAGTCGTGGCTGTGCCGGCCGGGCAGGCCGGGCAAAGACGCGTGCGATGTCGATCTCGCGACGACCGTCGTCGCGGCCGACGGCAAGTTGACGCGGGAGAAATGGACGGCCGCCCCAGGGGCGCCGATCGATTGTTTCTACGTCTACCCGACAGTGTCCACCGACCCGACGCCGAACAGCGACATGACCGCCGATCCGGCCGAGTTGAACGTCATCCGGCAACAGTTCGCGCGTTTCGGATCGGCGTGTCGTCCGTACGCGCCGCTGTATCGACAGGTCACGCTGGCCGGTCTGCGCACCAGACTTGCCGCCGGCATCGGCGGCGACACGCTGGGGCAGGGCGTCCAGTACGACGACGTGCGTGATGCCTGGCGCTATTACCTCGAGCACGACAACAACGGACGCGGCTTCGTGCTCGTCGGCCACTCGCAAGGCTCGTTCATCCTCGCGGATCTCATTCGCAACGAGATTGACGGCAAGCCGGTCCAGTCGCGAATGGTGTCGGCTCTCCTCCTCGGTACCACACTGGCCGTTCCGCGCGGGAAGGACACCGGCGGCGCGTTCCAGCACGTGCCGCTCTGCCGTTCCGCGTCGCAGACCGGATGCGTCATCTCGTACGCGTCGTTCCGTTCGACTCTGCCGCCGCCCGCCAACACGCTGTTCGGGAAGGTCGCCGATCCGAACATGGTCGCCGCGTGCACGAACCCGGCGGCGCTCGGCGGTGGCAGCGGCGAACTGCACGCCTATCTCTCCAAAGAGGGCAGCACCATCATTGCGACGACGCCGCCCAAGCCATGGGTGGTCCCCGAGCGGCCGGTTGAGACGCCATGGGTCAGCGTGCCCGGGCTGCTGACGGCGCGATGCGCGTCCAACGACAACGCCACGTATCTGGAAATCACGGTGCACGGCGATCCATCCGATCCGCGCGCCGACGACATCGTCGGCGACATCGCCGCGAACGGTCAGGTGCTGACGAACTGGGGCCTGCATCTGATCGATGTCAACCTTGCGATGGGCAATCTGGTTGATATCGTGCGCCAGCAGGCGAAGGCGTGGCTCGCGACCACGGCGAAGGGCAGGAAGTAGCCGTTCACTTCACCGGCGTCGGCGACGTCATGAGCGTGAATTTCTGGATCCGTCTGTTCTCCGGCTTGAGGGGAGTGACTTCCGTCACGTAGAGGTTGCCTTTCGAATCGGCGGCCATGTGGTGGAGCGTGCCGAACTCCCCTGGCACCGAACCCCATTGTCCGAACGAACCAAGGAGCTCCAGCGTTCCGCGGTTGAACACCATGACCTTGGCCTGGCTCCGGTTGCCGACGTACAGGAACCGCTGTTCCGGGTCTGGCGAGAACGCGGTGCTCGCGGCCGTCGTGCCGTTACCGCATCCCGGTGCCTTGCATTCCCGGCCGATGAAGACCTGCGTCACGTATTTGCCATCCAGTGTGAATACCTGCACGCGCTTGCCGCCTCGGTCGGACACATACACGAGCCCGTCATTCGACACGCGGGCCGCGTGCACCGGCTGAACGAACTGCGGCGCGCCTTTTTCGTCCGCGTCGGGAAGCGCAGGGTCTGGCGGGGTGTCGGTCGGCACGTTGCCGAATGCGCCCCACATCCGCTTGAACCTGCCGGTGTCCGCGTCGAACACAATCACACGGCGGTTGCCATAGCCGTCGGCAACGAAGAGCTCATTCGTTCTGGCGTACACGAACGTGTCCGCCGGCTGGTTCAGGTTCTGCGTGTCGGCGTTGCCTTTGCTCTGGCCAGCCCGGCCGATTTGCATCACAAACTTCCCGGCCTTCGTAAACTTGAGCACGTGATGGTCGTTGGCGCCGTTGCCGCCGATCCACACGAAGCCTTTCGGGTCGACGTACACGCCGTGCTCTGAGTTGGGCCATTCGTACCCCTGGCCCGGTCCACCCCAGGCCTGGATGAAATTGCCCGCCGCGTCGAACTCCAGGAGCGGGGGAGCGGCCCTGGCTTTCTCCTCCGGGCTCAACGTGCCCGGGCGCTGCAACACCCACACGTGATCCTGCGCATCGACGGAGACGCTGGCCACCTGTCCAAACTGCCAGTTGTTCGGGATCTTCGGCCACGCCGGGTCCACCTTGAATGTCGGGGCCTCGCGCGCGGCCGATGGACGCTCTTGCGCCTCCGCTGTCTCCATGCGGGGATGGCCCGGACCGATGACGACACTGGTCCACGCCAACAAGACGACAGTCGCTCCAAGCACTCGCCTCATGTGATCCTTCCTCCTGTCACGAGAGCCATGTTCCCCGCGCGGGTCCATCCGTTCTCGGACGTGGTATTCTCCACCGAAAAGGAGGCGCTCCGATGCACCCAGAAAGACCCAGGCTTCCGAACGAGGCCATCGAGCTCTATAACCGCTATATTCACGGTGAGATCAGCCGCCGCGACTTTTTGAACGGCACGAAACGATTTGCCGTAGTCGGTCTCACGGCGGGAGCGATCGTCGAGGCGCTGATGCCGAACTACGCCTTGGCGCAGCAGGTGTCCAAAACCGACGATCGGATCAAGGCCAGCTACGTGACCGTTCCCTCTCCCCAAGGGAATGGGAGCGTCAAGGGCTATCTCGTCCGTCCCTTCAGCGCCGATACGCGAGCGGCGACCGCGGCAAAACTGCCTGGCATTCTCGTCGTGCACGAGAATCGGGGCCTCAATCCCCATATCGAGGATATTGCGCGGCGCTTCGCCCTTGCGAACTTCATGGCGTTTGCACCGGACGCGCTCACCTCAGTGGGAGGCTATCCGGGCGATGACAACCAGGGTGGCCAGCTCTTCGCCAAGGTCGATACAGCCAAGAAGACCGAGGATTTCGTGGCGTCCGCGCTTTGGCTGAAATCGCGCGCCGACTGCACGGGCAAGATCGGCGTGACCGGTTTCTGTTACGGCGGCGGCATCGCCAATACGCTGGCCGTCCGGCTCGGGGCCGATCTGGCCGCGGCCGCACCGTTTTACGGTGGAGCTCCCCCCACCGCAGACATTCCGAAGATCAAAGCCGCGATTCTGGTCCATCACGGCGAGCTCGACACCGCATTGGCGTCCGCGTGGCCCGCGTACGACGCGGCCTTGAAAGCCGCCAATGTTCCCCACGAAGGCCACATCTATCCGGGCGCCGTTCACGGCTTCAACAACGACGCGACGCCGGAACGCTACAACAAAGCCGCGGCCGATCAGGCCTGGCAGCGCACGATCGATTGGTTCAACAAATACGTGCGGGGCTGAACAACCTCCATCGAGATCGCAGACTGCAGGGAACGCAGACAGCCGCGGAATCTCTCTCGTGTCTTGTTGTTGTCGCTACCAGCGGCTTCGTGCCCAGTCGTCCTGGCTTGGTTGACCGTGGTCCGCGAGCTCCAATCACGTCAAACAGTCGCTTCATCCGGGTTGACATGACGATCAATACAAAATACTTTACAATGTAAAGTTATGAGCACGCCACGCCCTCTGCGAATAAAGTTCGTGCTGCCGGCCCTGACCGAAGCCACGAGCCCCTTCTGGCGTCCCATCAAATATTCCCTGTTCCCGCCGCTGGGCCTGGCCACGCTCGCGGCGTACCTGACCCCGGAGGATCACGCCGTGCTCGTCGACGAGCATGTCGAGCCTCTGCGGATCGACGACACGCCCGACATTGTCGTCATCCAGGTCTACATCACGAACGCCTACCGCGCGTACCGCATCGCGGACAGGTACCGGGCTCGTGGCGTGTTCGTCGCGCTCGGCGGGCTGCACGTGACATCGCTTCCGGACGAAGCGGCTGCGCACGCGGACGCGATCTTTTTCGGGCCGGGCGAGCAGACCTTTCCACTGTTCCTTGCGGACTTCCGCGCCGGCCGTCCGGTCCGGGTGTACCGGTCGTCGAGTGGACGGACACTGGACCGCGTGCCACCGATCCGCCGCGATTTGATCGCCCGCCGCAACTACCTCGTTCCCAATTCCATCGTCGTCACGCGCGGGTGTCCGCAGCATTGCGACTTCTGCTACAAGGATGCGTTCTTCACCGGCGGGCGATCCTTCTACACCCAGCGCGTGGACGACGCGCTGGCGGAGATCGCGCGGCTTCCCGGGCGGCACTTGTACTTTCTCGACGATCACCTGCTAGGCGATCCGCGGTTCGCCGGTGATCTCTTCAGCGGAATGACAGGCATGAACAGGCTCTTCCAGGGTGCCGCGACCGTCGACTCGATTCTGCGCGGCGATCTGATCGAGCGCGCTGCTGAAGCCGGCCTTCGCAGCCTGTTCGTCGGCTTCGAGACCCTGACGCCAGGCAATCTCAGACGCAGCGGCAAACGGCAGAATCTCGGCCGTGACTATTCGGCCGTGACCGCGCGCCTCCACAGCCTCGGCATCATGATCAACGGCAGCTTCGTCTTCGGCATGGACGATGATGAAGGCGACGTGTTTCAACGCACCGTGGACTGGGCCATCGCCAACGGCCTCACCACCGCCACGTTTCACATCCAGACGCCGTATCCCGGCACGGGACTTCACGCGCGCCTCGAGAAGCAGGGACGGATGACGACGCGCAACTGGGACATGTACGACACGCGCCATGTGGTGTATCAGCCTGACCGCCTCCGTCCCGAGGCGCTGAAGCAGGGCTACGACTGGGCGTACCGCGAGTTTTACCGCTGGTCCTCGATCGCCCGCGCGTCCTTCGCACACGGGTCGGCGAAGCATCAGGCGAAACACTTCTTCTATGCGGCCGGCTGGAAAAAATTTGAGGCGGCCTGGAACATGGTCATTCGAGCGAGACAGCTCGGACTGATGACGCCGCTGCTCGAAGCGGTGCTGTCAAACGTGACGAGCAGCGATGCGCAGAGTCCTGACGGGCCGGTTCACGGTCCTTCTGTCAGCATCCAGCCCGCGACACGCGAGGACAGTCGGTTGCACTCCGTCACAGTTGTTTCATAGGGGCGTCTTGCTGCCTTGCGGCAATGCCGGGGGCGGGAATCGAACCCACACGCCCCTTGCGGAACCCCAAGATTTTAAGTCGTATAGCTACTTCCCGGCGCAAAATTCGAAATGCCGGCTTTGATCAGATCTGCCCCTAAAGAATAAACCCGCCGGCACGGGCCGGCGGGTCAGTCTTTGAACGAGATGACGGGCT
>JBGPKK010000050.1:0-27320 GCA_041485905.1 Vicinamibacteria bacterium | reverse complement strand
TCCCTCTGATCTGGGTCGCGTCACCGGCGTTCTGGTTCGCTGAGTACCCGCTGCGCACTGGCCCGCTCGTTGCTGGCGTGATGTGCTTCGTGATCGGCCTCTGGTTCTTCTATCGGTCGCACGCTGATCTCGGTACGAATTGGTCGATCACTCTGGAGGTACGCGAGGGGCATCGACTCATCACGCGAGGCGTTTATCGCGGGGTCCGCCACCCGATGTACTCGGCGTTGGTCCTCTATTCCGTCGGCCAGGCCCTCGTTATCCCGAACTGGGTGGCAGGTCTCTCGAACTTGGTCGCGTTCGCGGTCCTCTTGGCGCTTCGTGTCGGCGCGGAAGAGAAAATGATGGCCCAGCAGTTTGGCGACGAATACGCCGCGTACACGGCACGGACGAAGCGTCTTGTTCCGGGCGTCTGGTAGACAAGAGCCGGCTAACCTTGCGCTGGAGCCGACGGCGTTCACCAATTGCGTACTTTCCGTTGCACTCGGGCGCCGCGGCTCAGCGCGAACGTTAGCCGGACGAAGCCTTCAACCCTGCAGCGGTTCTCCATTTCACGCGATCACGATACACGGTTTATCGACCGAGGAGTCCAGCGGTAATCCGTTCCGCCTCGGCTTGCGTGTAGTTGCCGCTGATCACGGCCGACGTGCTGATCTGCGCTCTCACGACCGGCGCGATAACGACCTCGCCGTCGATAAGAATCGCAAGCGGTCTGCCAATATGGTTTTGAGTGGCGCGGAACATTTTGTCGGCACCCTCGGTACTGAACTCGACGCTGACACTAAACCTCGAGGCCGCACCATCTTGAACGACCTGTGCTCGGACAATGTCACCATTTGTGACGATGACGTCCTGATGAAGATAGATCGTGCGGCCAGACTGAGAAATCCCTGCCGCACGTAAACCGCTGGCCGGATTCTCTTCGGCCAGCCGCACTTCAAAGCGAACCGCAGCTTGCACGTCCACGGCCGCGCGCGACCACACATGCCGGCCGACGCCCGCCGTCGCGGCAAGGGCCAATGTCGCGATCACTGCGAGCCCGGCAATCCGCGGCGACCGCGCGGCGCGGCGCGGCGCGGGGACAACGAGCTGACGGTTCACACGAAGCTGATGAGTCGTCCAATGAGGCTCGTAGCCGAGCGGGTCGGCTTCTCGGAGCAGATCTGAAAGACTCTTCATGCATGATGACGACCGAGCGGCGCCGTGGTTGCAGTATGTCGAGGGCCCGCCAGACAGTCATCCGGGCGATCAGTGCAGACTCTTGAACTGGGGCACAAGTGGCGGAGTCGACGCTGAGGGTTGCAGTGGCGCGGTTTCGGACGGCGATTTTGCGCCACTGGTCGCGGCGTATGTTGATAAGCACCCGGACCAGCCAGGCTTCTTCGCTTACCAGACCGACTGGCACCGACCTCGGGGATCTGGCCGCTCTCAAGAACGTATCCTGCACGAGGTCATGGGCGTCGTCGGCGGTTGGGACGAGCCGTCGTGCCAGGCGGTAGAGTCGATCCTGATGCGCGTCGACCAAGGCCGCGAGCCGTCCAGCCCGATCCTCGGACGCCAAGTCGACCGCCATGGCGGTAACTGCAGGCCGTCCGCTCATGTCCTTATAGACGGCCAACGACCCGATTATGTTGGTCCTCGACTTACACCGGCTGCAGTATCAGCGCGAGGTCCCACAAGTCCTTCCACGCTGGCACAAGGCGAAGTGAGAATTGATGTGGCGTGCTCGTGCAGGCGGGGCGTTCAGGCGACGGTCAGCGGCTAATTCATTACCGTGGTAATATATCAGACATGGCGATCGCTCATTCGAAGCTCACCGCACAGAGTCAGATCTCGGTACCGGCCAAAGTTCGCCGGAAGCTTGGCATCGGCCCGGGCTCGGTCCTGGAGTGGGACGATGACGGTGAGCAGGTCGTGGTTCGTCGGGTCGGCCGTTATACGTCGGAGGATGTGCACCGGTCTTTGTTTCCGACCTCTCCCAAGCCCAGGGCGCTGGCGGAGCTGAAGGAGGGCGTGCGGCGGTACATCAAGAGGCGCCATGCGAGCCGTTGACACCAACGTACTGGTCCGGCTGGTCACGCGCGACGATGCGAAGCAGGTTGCGGTGGCCGAGGCCTTCGTGGCACGCGGGGCCTGGGTCCCACATCTCGTCCTCGCCGAAGCGACGTGGGTCCTCACCTCGGTCTACGATCGAGGTCCGGAGGAAATCGCCACCGCCGTCGAGATGCTCCTCAACCACCAGCATCTGGCGCTTCAGGATTCGGAAGCCGTGGCTGCTGCCGTGGCCAGCTTTCGTAGACGGCCGGCGGTGGGCTTCTCGGACTGCTTGGTCTTAGAGGTTGCTCGGAAAGCCGGTCACTTGCCCCTCGGTACTTTCGACCGCGATTTCAGCAAGCTCGCTGGTGTCGAGAGGTTGTGACTCAGCAGAGTCCCGAGGGCGTCCTACCAACGCATGTCTTTTCACTTCCTGAGGTCCCGCGCAGCGGGAATACCGGCCGCGCTCGTCGCCTGAGTGGCCGCGCGGACGATGGCGTCGGCCATGGCTTCGGCAGCCAGCGCGCCGATCACGGTGACGTCCACTTCGCCAGGCCACCGGCCGGTCGCCAGCGCAAACACCGTGTCGCCGTCGCCCATGGTGTGGGACGGATTAATCGCGCGCGCGTAGCCATCGTCGGCCATCAATGCGATCCGGTTGACCTGGGTTTTCGTCAGCTTCGCGTTGGTGGCGACGACGCCGATTGTGGTGTTTTCACCGGGGCGCGGCTGTCCCGCAGGTCGGCCGGCGCGCAGAATCTTTCGCGCGTCCGCAAACGTGCCGTCGGCGTTCCTCACACCCGCCACGACCTTTCCTGTGGCCGGGTCGATGATGTCGCCGACCGCATTCACGACCACGATGGCGCCGACGATCAAACCATTCGGCAGCGCGATCACCGCCGATCCGAGTCCCGACTTGGTGGGCCGGAGACTTCCCACAGTGGAACCAGTCCGTTGGGACAAGCCGCCCAGCTTGCCGACCGTCGCGCCGGCGCCGGCGCCGACGCTGCCTTCGGCGACGGCGTTCGTGCTGGCGGCCATCGCTGCTCTGTATCCGCAATCGGCGGCGGGCCGGATCTTTGGATTACTGCCGACCGACAAATCGAAAATCGCCGCCGCCGGGACGATCGGCACCTTGCCGGAAGACGTCGGAAAGCCGATGTTGTGCTCTTCGAGCCAGCGCACGACGCCGCTCGCGGAGTCGAGGCCGAACGCGCTTCCGCCCGTCAGCACGACCGCGTTCACCTTGTCGACCATGTTCAGCGGCTGCAGGAGATCGGTTTCCCGCGTGGCCGGCGCGGCGCCCCGCTGCGACACGCCGCCGATGGCGTCGCCATCGACGACGATCACGGTGCAGCCTGTGGGACGATCGGGCAGCGTGTACTGGCCGACCTTGATGCCGGGCACAGCGGTGATGGTGGTGTTCGCCCGCGAAGGCGCCTGCGCTGAAAGCGAAGCGGTAATCCCCAACAGAACCGCGACGCAAGCTCTTGGCCGCATGACTGCCTCTCTTCAGGAAGACTCCATCACTTTACGGCATAATCAGCCAATCATGAGATTCCGACTGTTTTTGCTTGCCGTCTTCATGGCCGGCGCCGCCGCCTGCTCGATCTCCACCTCGTCCTCGGACCAGCGGATTCCGATTGGACAAATGCCGGACATCGACATCAGCGCGGTTCTGGCGCATACCAAGACGCTGTCATCGGACGAGTTCGAAGGGCGCTCGCCCGGATCGAAAGGGGAGGAGCTGACCGTCACATACCTGGTCGATCAGTTCAAGAAAATCGGCCTCAAGCCTGGCAACACCGATGGAACCTATCTTCAGAAAGTGCCGCTCGTCGGCATCACGGCGGCCCCTGCGCCGCTGATCGTCAGGAAGGGCTCTCAAGAGATGCGCCTCCAGTGGAAAGACGATGTGATCGCGTGGACCAAGCACGTAGCCGATAGCGCGAGCCTCGAGAATTCCGAGCTCGTGTTCGTCGGATATGGGGTCGTCGCGCCGGAATTCAACTGGGACGATTACAAGGGCGTCGATGTGAAGGGCAAGACGCTCGTGATGCTGATCAACGATCCGCCGGTGGCCGATCCCTCAAACGCGGCCGAGCTCGACACGAAGACGTTCGGCGGCAGGGCGATGACCTACTACGGACGGTGGACGTACAAGTACGAGATTGGCGCGCAGAAGGGCGCAGCGGGGGTGCTCATCATCCACGAGACGGGACCCGCCGGCTATCCGTTCGCCGTCGTGCAGAACAGCAACGGCGGCGAGAAGTTCGATCTCGTCACGCCAGACAAGAACATGAGTCGCGTGTCGGTGGAAGGCTGGATGACGCGCGACCAGGGCAGGAAGCTCCTGAAAATGGCAGGGCAGGATTTCGATGCCCTGAAGAAGCAGGCGGCGACGAGGGAATTCAAGCCCGTGCCGCTGGGCGTCACGGCGTCGATGACCATCAAGAACACGCTCCGGACGGTCGACTCTCGAAATGTGATCGCAAAACTGGACGGCGCCGATCCGAAGCTGAAGGACGAATACGTCGTCTATACCGCGCACTGGGACCACCTCGGCGTCGGCCCGGCGGTTGATGGCGACCGCATCTACAACGGAGCGCAGGACAATGCCATCGGCACCGCCGGCTTGCTCGAGATCGCGCGGGCCTTCACGAAGCTCACGACGCCGCCGAAGCGGTCGATCCTGTTCCTCTCGGTGACCGCCGAGGAGCAAGGGCTCTTCGGGTCGCAGTACTACTCGATCGCGCCGATCTATCCGCTGGCGAAGACGCTGGCCAACATCAACATGGACGGCCTCAACGTGCACGGGCGCACGAAGGACCTCATTCTGGTCGGGTTAGGCGCATCGGATCTCGACGATTACGCCATCGACGCCGCCGGCGAGCAGGGCCGCGTGATTCATCCCGACGCCGAACCGGAAAAGGGGTTTTACTACCGCTCGGATCACTTCAATTTCGCGAAGCAGGGCGTGCCGGCGCTCGATCCCGACGACGGGGTCGAGTACGTCGGGAAGCCGGCCGACTACGGTCAGAAGGTGCGGGACGACTACACGGAGCATCGGTATCACAAGCCCAGCGATGTCGTACTGCCCGACTGGGACCTGAGCGGCGCGCAGGAGGATCTCAAGGTGTTCTTCACCATCGGCTACCGCGTCGCCCAGGCGAACACGTATCCCGAGTGGAAGCCCGGCAACGAATTCCGCGCGAAGCGCGAAGCGATGCTCAAGAAATGACCGGCGACGAGATGATCGCGCTGTCGAAGAAGCACACCCTCTTCGAATGGTCGGCGCAGGCCAGCGTGGATCCCATTCCGGTCGCGCGCGCCAAGGGCATCTACTTCTGGACGCCGGAAGGCAAACGGTTCATCGATTTCAACAGCCAGTTGATGTGCGTCAACATCGGCCACGGCGACCAGCGCGTCGTACGCGCCATTGCCGACCAGGCCGCGGTGCTGCCGTACGCCACGCCGTTCATGGCCACCGAGCCGCGCGCACGTCTGGGAAAGAAGCTCGCGGAGATCTGTCCTGGAGACATCGATGTCTTTTTCTTCACCAACGGAGGCTCGGAGGCCAACGAGAACGCGGTCAAGCTGGCCCGATGGGTGACGGGACGACACAAGATTCTCGCGCGCTACCGCTCGTATCACGGCGCGACCGCCGGCAGCATCACGCTGACCGGCGATCCCCGCCGCTGGGCCGCGGAGCCGGGAATCCCCGGCGTCGTCCACCTGCTCGATCGGTATCACGGCATCGAGCGCGGATGGGATTCCGCCGCCCTGTCGCTGGCGATGATCGAGGAGGTCATTCAGCTCGAAGGGCCCAGCACGATTGCCGCATTCATCCTGGAAACCGTCACCGGCACCAACGGCGTGCTCGTCCCGCCTGATGGCTACATCGAAGGCGTGCGCGAGCTGTGCACCAGATACGGCATCCTGATGATTTGCGACGAGGTGATGTCGGGCTTCGGCCGCACCGGCGAATGGTTCGCCGTCGATCACTGGAGCGTCGTGCCCGATCTCATGACGATGGCGAAGGGGCTGACGAGCGCGTACCTGCAGCTGGGAGCGGTCGGCATGCGGCGCGGTATCGCCGACCAGTTCAAGGACAGGGTGTTCTACGGGGGCCTGACCTACAACAGCCATCCGCTCGCGTGCGCCGCGGCGCTGGCGACGATCCAGGTGTACGAGGATGACCGGCTCATCGAGAACGCCAGGACGATGGGTGCGGTGATGAAGGAGCGGCTCGCCGATCTTCAGCGCCGGCACCCTTCAGTCGGCGCCGTCCGCTCGATCGGCCTCTTCGGGATTGTCGAGCTCGTGCGCGATCGCCGGACGCGCGAACCGCTCGCGCCGTTCAACGGGACAGCCGCCGAGACGGCGGCGCTCGGCGCCTTCTTCCGCGAGCAGGGGCTGTACACCATCGTCCGGTGGAATTCGTTCTACACAAACCCGCCGCTGTGCATCAACGAGGAGCAGCTCCGAGAGGGATTCGCAATCATCGACCGCGGGCTGGAGATCACCGATCGCGCGGTCAGATGACGAACGTAGGTCTCAAGTGTGACGTCTCAAGTCTGGCAGCCTTCAGACTCGAGACCTCAAACCTGGGGTTCTCCGAACGTCTGGCGGACCCGTTTTGATCGCATCAGATAGATCATCCACACGGTGTAATACGTCAGCGACGCGAGCACGACGAGCGGCGTCTGGCCTGGCGGGCGATGGTTCGGAAAATATGGCGTCAGGTACACGAACAGGTCGGTGGCGGCCGACGCGAAGAGCGAGACTTTGGCCAGCGCCACCCCGCCGGGACGACGGCCGAGCAGCGCCAGCCCCGCCGCGACGCCCAACGCGGTGACCACCACCCGCAGCAGGAGAATCAGCGCAACCGGCAAGCCGCGGATCGCCAACGAATCAAGCGCGTTGGACGCGACCAATCCGGTGCTGATCGGCTGCCAGACGAGCAGCAGCCCGCAGAGCACGAGAAGCCAGCCACCGACAGCCGGATTTGGTAAATTGGTAACCTGGTGATTTGGTGATTTCATTTCCGGAACCTGATTATGACTTCCATGCTCGTGCTTTCTTTGGCTGCCGGCGGATTGATGGTCGTGGGGATCGCGGCGGCGCCCGACGCGTCGTATCGGCACGAAGTGCAGAAGTGGCGCGCCAAGCACGAAGCGGACTACCGCAGGGAATACGTGGGGCTCGCGGGGCTCTTCGCGCTGAAGCCGGGCGCCAACACCGCCGGCAGCGCGGCGTCGAACGCGATTGTGCTGCCGAAATCAACACCGCCTCTCATCGGCCGGTTCGTGTTGAACGGCGACCGCGTGCGCTTCGAACCGCAGCCGGGCGTCAAGGCCACGATCAAGGGGCAGGCGGTCGGCGGTCCGATCGAGCTGAAGCACGACGAAGTCAAAGATGGGCCTGACGAGCTCGATGTAGGCGGCGTCGGCCTGTGGGTGCATTTAAGCGGCGAGCGCCGTACGATCCGCATGCGCGACGATCATGGCGAGATCGCGCGCTCGTTCGCCGGCTTCCAGTGGTTTCCCACCGACGAGAAGTACCGTGTGACGGCGCGCTTCATCAAAGATCCCACGTCGCAGAAGGCCCACATTCCCAATCAACTGGGCGACGACGATGTCTACACGACTGATGGGGTCGTCGAGTTCACGCTGAACGGCCAAGTCGTGCGGATGCGTCCGATGACGACTCGGCCCGGCCGGTTCTATTTCATTTTCAGAGACGGAACGAGCGGCAAGGAGACGTACGAGACCGCGCGGTTTCTGTACTCCGATCTGCGCAGCGACGGTACGACCGTGCTCGATTTCAACCAGGCCTACAATCCACCCTGCGCGTTCAATCCGTTCACGACCTGCCCGCTCCCGCCGCGGGAGAATCGATTGAAGGTACGCATACTTGCCGGCGAGAAGGCTTACGTGAATCACAAACCGCAAGCCTGACGTTTGAAGTTGTTTCTGGTCCACCACGCCGACGCGGTCGGTCCTGAGATCGACACGCGCCGGCCGTTGTCCGGGCTCGGAGAAGCGCAGGCGGCGCGCGCGGCCGAGAAGACCGCGGCTCGCGGCGCTCGTCCGGCCGTCGTCTGGCACAGCGGCAAGCTTCGCGCCCGTCAGACGGCTCAGGCGTTCTGGCGGGCCTGCAACGCGCTGGCGGAATTCAAGGCGTCGCCCGATCTCCAGCCCGACGATCCGCCGTCACGGATCCGCGATCGGCTGAGAGGCGAGACGCGCGACATCCTGATCGCCGGCCACTTCCCGCATCTTCCACGACTGCTCGCGCTTCTCGTTAACGATCCGCAGATTCCGTTTCCGCTCCACGGCGTCGTCGCGCTCGAAAGCGATGATGAAGGAGAGACGTGGAAGGAGACGTGGAGATTGGAAAGTTAGAAGGCAAAAGGCAAACGGCAAAAGTGAAGTTCGGGAAGTTCGAGAAGTGTGCTAGGCAAGATCGAACAGCAGCACTTCGGCGCCGCCCGCTGTCGTCAGATCGATCGCGGACTCGTCGGAGATCGACGCTCCGTCGCCAGCTTTCAACGACGTCCCGTTGAGCTGGACCTCTCCTCGCGCGACTTGCACCCACGCGTGACGGCCCGCTGCGAGTGAGTGGCTGGCGTGTTCGCCGGCGGCCAGGATCGCTGAATAGAGATCGACATCCTGATGAACGAGCACGGAGCCGTCGCGGCTGTCGCGCGACGCGATCAGCGTAAGGCGGCCCTGCCGATTTTTCAGTGGAAACGTCCGCTGCTCGTAACTGGGCGGAAGGCGCGTGCGATCGGGCAGGATCCAGATCTGGAGAAAGTGCGCCGGCTCGGCGTCTGACGCGTTCCTTTCGCTGTGGAGGACGCCGGTGCCCGCGCTCATCCGCTGCACGTCGCCGACATTGATCACCGAACCGGTGCCCATGCTGTCCTCATGGCGCAAGGCGCCCTCGAGCATGTACGAGAGGATCTCCATATCGCGATGCGGATGTGTGCCGAAGCCTTTGCCCGGCGCCACCCGGTCCTCGTTAATCACCCGAAGCGCGTGGAAGCCCATGTACCGGGGATCGTAGTGCTCGCCGAACGAAAAGCTGTGCCGGCTGTCGAGCCAGCCGATCCGTGTGTGCAGCCGTTCGCCCGCAGGCCTGACCGTGATCATGATGCCGCATGCTCCTGCAGAAGCTCCCACGCCCGCCGCACGTGCCGCTCGGTCGTGTCCAGATGCCCGATCGCGATGCGCAGCGACACGCAGTCCCGGAGACGCGTGTGTGACAGAAAGACCTCTCCGGTGGCGTTGACGGCGTCCATGAGTCGCTCGTTGGCTGCATCCAGCTCGGTGTCGGACAACGAACGCGCATGTGGCCGCCAGCGAAAACACACCACGCTGAACGGCACGGGCGCCATTCGCTCGAAGTCAGGATGTGCGTCAATCCACAGAGCGAGTTGCTGCGCCAACTGCATGTGCGCGCTCAGCCGCTCGCGTATGTCCCGCGCGCCGAACGAGCGCAGAACCATCCACAACTTGAGCGCGCGAAATCGTCGCCCGAGCTGCACGCCGGTGTCCATCAGGTTGTGGACGTTCTCGTCGGAGGTCTTGAGGAATTCCGGGGTCAGGGCGAACGCGGCGCGGATGACATCCATGCGGCGGCAGTAGAAGGCGCTGAGATCGAACGGCGTAAACAACCATTTGTGCGCGTTGACCACCAGAGAGTCGGCGCGATCGGCGCCATTCAGGATATGGGCGTGCGACGGCAACATGGCAGCGACGCCGGCGTACGCGGCGTCCACGTGGAGCCACAAGCGCTCGCGCTCGCAGATATCCGCGATGGCGGCCACCGGATCCACGCTGGTCGTCGATGTCGTCCCGACGGTCGCGACGACCGCGATGGGAAGGACGCCTGCCGCGCGATCCTCGCGAATCGCCTCGTTCAGCAGGTCTGAGCGAAGCCGATAATCGGCGTCGACCGGGATCTTTCTGAGCGAGTCGTGTCCAAGACCGATCGCGATAACGGCTTTGTCGATCGACGAATGCGCCTGTTCCGAACAATACACGCGGACGCGCGGCACGTCGGATCGGCCGGCCAGGCCCTTGGTTCGCACGTCGGCAATCGCTGTCTGCCGCGCAGCGGCGAGCGCGTGCATGCTCGCAATCGAGGCGGTGTCGTAGATGACGCCTTCGAACGCATCGGGCAGGCCGATGAGCCGGCGGAGCCATCCGAGCGTGACCGCTTCGAGCTCGGTCGCCGCCGGCGAAGTGCGCCACAGCATCGCCTGTTGATTGAGCGCGGCCGACAGGAAATCGGCGAGCACACCAGGCGCGCTCCCTGTAATGGCGAAGTAGGCGAGGAATCCCGGGTGGTTCCAATGGGTGAGCCCGGGAACCAGGACTCGCTCGAAGTCGGCCATGATCGCATCGAACGGTTCGGGGTCCTCTGGTGCGTGAGACGGCAGCGCGCGGGTAATTTCCCCGGGCTTAACGCGGGAGAGTACCGGATACCGCTCGGGGTGCTCGAGATACTCCGCGATCCAATCAACCAGCTCGTGCCCGTGTTTACGAAATGACGCGGCGTCCATGGCAAGGTCAGCCTGAAGGCGGACACCGCGTACGTGGCGTCCGGCTTCAGCCGCACTTAATCATAGGGCAGGTTCCCGCCTATTTCTCGATGGTGACCGTAACCGGTGACGTGATCCGGACGGTAATCGGTTCGCCGCGGCTGAACGTGGCCGAGCTGCGGTCGCCGGCCATGACGATCCCGGTGCCCGCGCCAGCCCCGGCGGCCGCGCCGATGGCTGCCCCTTTACCGCCGCCGAGGATTGCGCCGAGAATCGCACCTCCGACCGCGGCACCGCCGATTTTGGACGCGCTCTCCCTGCTGGGCGCGTCGCCGTCCCGAAAGATCGTTTCGGTCGTGATCGGCAGGCGCGTGCCGTCGGCGAGCACCAGTGTGTTGAAGCGAATGCCGAGCCGCGCGGTCTGTTTGAACTTGCCGCCCCGATCCACCTGCACCACGCTACCGAGCGCACGCGTGCCGGCGGGAATGGCGATGGTGTCGTGGACGCGAACCTCGCGCGTCACGCGCGCTTCGACGCGGTCTTCGACCTTGGCAGTCTCGCTCGAGAGGGACGTCTCTTCCTGGAGCCCGATCACCGAATCAGCGGAAACCACAAGCTCCTGGAACGTTTTCTGTGGCGGCTCTGGCGCGCGCGGCGATTCCTGTTGCGCGACGCGATCCTCGGACCGCGGCGCAGGCGCACTCGCATCGGCCGACGCAGTGGCGGTCGTCGCGCTCGGCGTGCCGGCGGATTGCCCTGATGGGGCGGTGGTCGTCGACCCCGACGGCCACGACCTCTCGAGCGTCGGCAGCGGTTCGGCGCGCTTTGCAGGGGCCGGCTGTGGCGCGCGCGCCGTGGCCTGAGCGGTGGCCCGAGCCGGAAGATCCGCGTGTTTGACAGCCGCCGCCGGTGGCGTCGGACGCGGCGCCGCAGGAGTCGTATCCCCGACGACGGCTTCCGTTTCCTGGACGGGAGTTGCGGCCGAGCTTAGCGAGCTTGCAGCGGGAACCGGTGCGCTGACCGCGGAGGCCGCGACCGGCATGACATTTTGACGTGACGCGAGGTAGCCACCACCCGCCGCAGCTCCGATGCAGGCGACAGCGAGTGCGGCGAAGGCGAGGCGACTGGACAGCATTGCGATAATTCTCCTTGGGAACTTTGCCATCGGCAAACGCAAGCGCTGTACCTGAACTTCGTTGCGCCGACGTCGGCGAAGTCCTTTTAAATAGGCACTTTACTCCATGACCAGGACCGGTCTAGATGTCCCCTTCGCGTGAATGTGTCCTGCCGTGAGAGCAGTTGAGCCGCCAGGAAAAGGGGTCGGGAGTCTTTTCGAGATGGCCGATGAGTTGCAACAGCACGACCGGAGGCTCCCGATGCGCATGATTCTGTCCATGTTTCTCATGCTCGCGTTCCTGCCGTCCCCGGCGTCCGCGCTCACGGTGCAGGATCTCGCGACGCTGTCAAAGGCTGGAGTCTCCGATGAAGTCCTCTTGGCGCTGATCGATCGGGACAAGCCCGTTTTCGCAATCGATTCCGATCAGGTGCTCGCGCTCACGCGCGACGGCGTCAGCGAGAAGCTGTTGATCGCCATGCTGCGTAGCGGACGCGAGCCATCCCAGGCGCCGTCCGCACAGACTGCAGCCGCGCTGCCCGTCGAGCCGATCGTCGTCATTGTCGGCGACAAGCCCACGCCTCATGAGTTCGCGCACGCGTGGGCGCCGGAAGTCATCTATTTCGTTCCCTATATTCCCGTAGCGCCGGCGCGTGTCGCCGGGCCGTGCCAGCCTGGCCGCCTCACGACGCCAACAAAAACGATCGGTCTCGCCGACGCCAGTGGAAAATTCGTCAACAACGCGCTGCTTCCCGTCTTAGCCGCGGCGGAAGCGGGTGCAACCGATTGTGCGCAAACGCCCTTCGTTCAACCGGCTCACCGTCCACGTCGTTGACGATTTCGGACTATCCTTCCTCTGAGCGTGGTCTCCCGCCCTTCCGACATCATCGTGATCGGCGCCGGCATCGTCGGGTGCGCCATCGCGTACGAGCTGGCTCGCCGTGGCGCATCGGTCGAGGTCGTCGACGACCGGCTCGTCGGCATGGGCGCGACGCAGGCCTCGGCCGGGATTCTTGCGCCGTACATCGAGGCGCACGACACGAGCCCTCTGTTCGATCTCACCATCCGCAGCCTGAATCTGTTCGACGAATTCATCGAGCGGGTCTCATCTGAAAGCGGGATCCCAGTCGCATATCGACGCACCGGCACTCTGCAAGTTGCCAGCGCCGCCGCTGATATGCAGGCGCTGCGGTCAACAGCCGAAACGCTCGGGCGCCGCGGCATTGGAGCCGAGCTTCTCGACGCACCCGCCGCCAGGCTCGAAGAGCCGCACCTGGCGGCGGAGGTCGTCGGTGGGCTTCTGATCACCGCGCACGGATTCGTGGCGGCCGGCGATCTCACGCGAGCCGTCGCAGCGGCCGCCCGGCGCAATGGGGCGCAACTGGTGGAGCAGAGCCGCGTGAAGCGAATCGGCCGCGCCAGCGGTGACATCATCGTGGAAACGGATCGCGGATCTCTCCGGGCGGACGCGGCCGTACTGGCGGCGGGCAGCTGGTCCGGTGCGATCGCGATTGACGATGTCGCTGCGCGCGTGCCCGTACGACCGGTGCGAGGCCAGCTCGTGTATCTGGCGTGGAGCGGCACACCGCTACGGCGTGTGGTCTGGAGTCCCAAGTGTTACCTCGTGCCGTGGGACGATGGGACCGTGTTGGTCGGCGCTACGATGGAGGACGCCGGATTCGATGAACGCGCCACGGTCGCCGGGGTGCGCGATCTGCTGGAAGGGGCTTGTGAGCTGACGCCGCACGCGACGACCGCGGCGTTCGCCGGCGCGCGGGTTGGGCTGCGGCCAGCCACGTCCGACGATCTGCCGGTCATCGGCGCCTCGCACGTGGTGCCGAATCTCATGTACGCGACCGGTCACTATCGCAACGGCGTGCTCCTGGCGCCGTTGACGGCCCAGCTCGTCGCCGACGCGATGCTCGACAACCGCATCGATCCCGCGCTCGCCGCCGTCAGCCCGTCGCGGTTTGGGGAGCTTTAGGTCCGGTTTCAGCCCGTTTCGTACGTAGTGTCCGGCTTCAGCCGGCCCCGATGCAGGATGAAACACATCTCACTCGGCAGCACCACTTATCGCCTCGTCGCCACGCCGCGCGATGGACAATGGATCGCACGAGCCGAGCGCGAAGACACCGGCACACCGTTCGGCATTGATGGCGCCGGTCCGACCGAAGCGGACGCGGTCGAAAACCGGATTATCTTTGAAAGGGCGAGACGTGAAACTCTCTCGAGCGGAAGTGGAACAGCGCATCAAAGGACTCGACGGTTGGACGCTCGACGGCGATATCATCCGCAAGCAGTACACCTTCGCGGATTTTCCAGCAGCCATCGCGTTTGTGAGCCGCCTCGCGCCGAAAGCCGAAGCGGTCGATCATCATCCGGACATCTTGATCAGCTACAAGCGGGTGACGCTGACGTATTCAACCCATAGCGAGGGTGGGTTGACGGCGAAGGATTTCGAGGGCGCGGCGACGGCGGACGCACTCGCCTGACGCCCGAATTGTCGAATGCGACTGAAAAAGACCTACAGCTCACGTGAGGTCGCGGCAATCACCGGTTTGACGGCGAGGCAACTGCAGGTGTGGGATGCCGGCGGTCTTCTGTCGTCCACGATTCCATCCCATCGCACCGCGGCGGGCGGGTACACGGAGCGCCGCTACACTCCGATCGATCTGTTCGAGCTGCTCGTGCTCGCCGAGCTTCGCGGGCACGGCTTTACGGTCCATCAACTCCACGCGATTGTGGGGGCGCTCGAGGAGCAGTTCGGGGCCCGGCTGTTCGATGCCACCGGCGGCGGGGCGTCGGTCCGGCTCCTGACCGATGGACGCGACATCTACGCGCGGACGGCCGCCGGCGACGTGTTCAACCTGCTCAAGGCGCCGACGCAGTCGTTGCTCGTGATCGGCGACGAGGGTTTACTGAAGGAACTGGCCGGAAAAGTGCGGAGGAAAAAGACGAAAAAGAAGAAATTGGTCAACGAATAGGGAAGATCTTCTCGAGATCATCGGCGGGCCTGGCGATGACGTGCACGCCGATCAACTCGCCGACGCGACGTGCGGCGGCGGCACCCGCGTCTGTGGCCGCCTTCACCGAACCCACATCACCTCGCACGAGCGCCGTGACGAGTCCCGCGTCAACTTTCTGCCAGCCGACGAAGACGACGTTCGCGGTCTTGACCATCGCGTCGACCGCTTCGACCATGCCGATGAAGCCGCGCGTTTCGATCATCCCGAGCGCGTCGCCGATTTCGCGTTTGTCTTTGTCAGCCATGTCTCACGTCAGTCCGGCTGAAGCCGGACACTACGTACGAGCCTTCACGATCAACCGCGCAGGAACTATACCCTAAGATGCCGAGAATAACCTCGGCGTCCTCGGCGGTTACCATGATTTCCCGCGGGCCGCGACCTGCAATGTCTCGACGACCTGGTCCCCGTCGATGAGCCGGATCTGGTCGACCAGGTTTGACACGACGCAGGAATGATTGGGCAGCACGCGCACCCGATCGCCCGGCACGAGCGGCGTCGCGCCGGCAACGCCCACCGTCGCGTGTTCTTCCGACAACCGGTTGATCGACAACGTGCGGTCGATGCCCGAACCATCTGCAGTCAAGACAAGCCCATATCCGGGCGTCGGCATGGTGCCCCGCGCCTGATCGGTTGTGAGTGTCTTGCTGCCGCAGTCGAGGATGATGCGATCGGCCGCCGGCTTCGAGACGACCGTCGCGAGGATGGTGAGGGCGCAGTCCGACAGTGCCGCGGCTCCAAGGGCGACCTGCGTGCGGTCGAAGTACACGTAGTTGCCGGGCCGCAACTCGGTCAGGCCGCGCTCTTTCGCACTGAACCGCAGGGTGGGCGTCGCGCCGACCGACAATTCCTCGATTGGAATGCCCGATGCCGCCGCTCGAGCCTGGATGTCGAGCAGCAGCTCGGCTTCGCGGGCCGCGATTGCGCGCAACTGGTCTTCGGACGTCGCGTCGTAGCCATGTCCGGCATGACTGAGAAGGCCGCGCAGCCGCAGTCCGCCCATGGATGCGACCGTGCGGATGAACGCGGCCGCATCAGGCGCGTCTGGGTCGATGCCGCAGCGATGAAACCCGACGTCGACCTTGACGAGCACGTCGAGCGTCGGTCCGGCCTTCTGCATGGCATCAGACCAGCCCCGTGCCACCGCGAGGTGATCGACGATGATCGAGATCGAGGCGCGCTCCATCAGCGTCAGAACGCGTTCGGCGTTTCGAGGATTGACCGGGTAGGGAAGCCGGATATTGTCGATGCCGGCGTCGACGAATACTTCCGCTTCAGCGACTTTCGCGCAGCAGATGCCGACCGCGCCGCGGTCGATCTGCCACCTGGCGATGAGGGGAGACTTGTGGGTCTTCGCGTGGGGCCGCAACGCCAGGCCTGCCGCGTCGGCGAGAGACTGTACGCGGCCAATGTTGTTCAGCAGCCGCGTACGATCGACGAGAACCTGTGGTGTCGAAAGATCGGAGATGAGCAAGTTCAGGCGAACAGCCCTGGGAATTTCGACGGACTGACTGCGTAGCCGGGGAAGATCGGACGCGCGTCCGTCACGCCCAGATGCCGGACGACGATCTCGCCGAACACATCGCGGAAGTCGGTCGTCACCGCAAGGTCGCGGCCTTCCCAGCGGTGTTCGGGCGACAACCCTGGCCACTTGCCGTACACGCGTCCGCCGTGGACGCCGCCGCCGAGGACCATCATCGCGTTGCCATGACCGTGATCGGTGCCCCGGTTGCCGTTCTCACCCACCGCCCGCCCGAACTCGGACATCGTCAATACGACGGTGTCAGCCATGCGCTCGTCGAGATCGGTCACGAGCGCGACGATGCTGCGCGAGAAGTCGTCCAGACGCCCCGCGAGCTGGCCCTGCGCCGCACCCTGATTGATGTGCGTGTCCCATCCTCCAATGTCGGCGAACGCCACCTCGATGCCGACGTTGGCCTTGATGAGCTGCGCGATCTGTTTCAACGCCTGGCCGAACGGACTACGCGGGTAATCAGCGCCATGTTCCGGTTGATATTTCAGCGGGTCGGCCGTCTTCAGCATCTTGATGGCGTCGAAGGCCTCCCGCCCGGTGCCGTTCAGCACCCGATCGGCTGCCGACGCGTAGAGCGCTTCGAATGAGGCGTTGACAGACTCGGTCGCCTGCCCGGCGCGAATGCCGAACTGACCGATCTGGCTCAGGGCGAGCGCGGGCGAGGGACCCTGAAGCATGCGCGGCACCTGTCCGGTCAATGCGACCGCGCGAAACGGCGTCGCCGATTCGGCGCGCCGCGTCTGCAGGTAGCGATTGAGCCATCCGTCGGCGGTGCTTTTCACACCCGGCGTGGCCGTCTCCATGTAGTCCTGCGCGTCGAAATGCGACCTGGTGGAATCGGGCGAGCCGCAGGCATGGACGATCGCGAGCTCGCGCGCATCCCAGAACGGCTTGAGCGGCTGCATCCGCGGGTTGAACCCGAAGAAGCCGTCCAGATCGATGGCGGCGTTGTTCTCGCCCGAGCCCGGTCTCGCGATCGCGATGCTCGGCCTCGCGCGGTAGTAATCCGCTTCGCCGAAGGGCACAACCACGCTCAAGCCGTCGACGGCGCCGCGCTGGAAAATGGCGATGAGCTGTTTGGAACGCGCCGAGCGCCCCTCGGCGAACGCGGTCCGCGTCAGAAACGATGGCGCGAAACCGAGCGTGACGAGCGCGAACGCCCCGTCCTTCAGAAACACTCTTCGGGAAGTCATATGAGCCTCATGCCGGGCCTGATGAGGCCCTCATGCCGGGCCTGATAAGGCCCTCATGCCGGACCTCATAAGGTCCGGCCTACGTACTGAACGTTACCTGCGTTGAAACTCCGGCGATCCGAGCGTGAGCGCCGCCATCTGCGGCACGGTCGTCGCCCTGGCCACCGTCGCGCGCGTCGATTCAGAGGCATCGCCATTCAAGAAAGACGCGATCAAGCTATCGCCAGAGGCTGGAGGCTGGAGGCTGGGGACTAGCACTCCACGCAGTTGACTGCCTGCCAGCGAGAGCGCGATGTTCATGCGGTTGACGAGCGCGCCCGTATTCACCCAGGCGTCGGCCGTGTCCTTGTACCCGGTCGGCGGCTGGCAGCCGTAGAGCGGCATGCCGAGCTGCTGCATGGCGCGCACCAGCGGCATCGCGTCCTGCACGTCGGCAGCGGTCGCCCGCATGGCGCTGACGATGAACTCGAACGGCGTCTTGACCTTGGCGCGAAACGCGTCGGGCGACAGGAACTCGGCCGAGGTGAGAATGGTGCGCATCACGTCGCGAAGATCGCCGTCGGTGTCGCGGAACCGGGCCGCCGCGCGGTCGACGAGCGAGGCCGGCGGCGTGTCGCTGACGAACCGACGCACGAGCTTCGTCGCGATGAAGTGCGCAGTCGCGGGATGCCTGACAAGGATGTCGAGCACCTGCTCGCCGTCGCCCTGCCCACCACCGGCCTTGATCCGATGGCCCAGCACGGTCTTCTCGCGATCGTCGTGAATGCGCGGCTCGAACCGGTAAGCGGCCCCTTGACGCGGATTGTCGATCGTCCACCCGGTGAACGCGCGGGCCACCTCCGTCACGTCCTTTTGCGTGTAGCCGCCATCCACGCCGAGCGTGTGCAGCTCCATCAGCTCGCGGCCGTAGTTCTCGTTCAATCCACGCGGCGCCCGCCTGGCCTGCTGATTCTGGACGGCCGGCGGCCGCGGGAAGATCGCGCGGCCCCCCAACGCTCCGCGCCCGACGCGCGGACGCCCATTTTGCCGGGGATCGGCGTGCGGGCCGTTGGGATCGGCGCTTTGCCAATTGTCGAGATAGAAGAGCATCGCCGGGCTCTTCGCCGTCGCTTCGAGCAGATCGCGGAACTTGCCGAGGACGTGTGGCCGGATCGCCTCGCGCTCGTACTCGGTCAGCATGAAGCGGTCGCGGCCCTTCCGCGCGTCGACGTTGAAATGGTTGAACCAGAAATCGGTGAGGACTTCCTGAAGCTGGCGCTCGCTGTAGATCGCGCGCAGCAGCTTCTGTTCAGAGAGCTCGACCACGACCTGGTTGGCGCGCTGCTGCATTTCCGGCGTGGGCGGCGGCGGCGGCTGATTCTCGTTCTGGTTGCCCGCGGCAGCCGCCTGTTGTCTCCTCTGCTGGCGCTGCTGGAGCTGCGGGATCTCGAACTGCTCCGCGATCTGCCGCGAGCTCAGCCCGACCGTCGTCAGGCCGGCGAGCCTGGCGCTGATGCCCGGATCGGGGATGCGCTCGGGCTGGAGCTGCTGCTCGATATAACGCTGCAGGCCCACCTCGCGCACGTTCGCCACGTCTCCTGGTCGCGGTCCGAAACCGATCCGGTTGAGCACGTGGGTAATCGCTTTGTCATCCCTCGACTCGGCTCGGGACGACCCTGAGCGCGTCGAAGGGTCATCCCCGGGGAACGAGGCGGCGGTAGAGTGAGTGCCCGCGGTAACAGTCAGCGCGAGGGCGACGACGGTATTGAGGAGCTTCCGCATACCCCCATTAGACCGTAGAGGCGGGCCGGAGGTTAAAAAAAATGCCACGGGCCAGACGCGACCCCATGGCAAGTTCTGCCACACCAACCTGCAAGGTACGCAGGCCTTGGGCGACGCGGTTCAGGGGAGCGAATTCAGCTTCAAATCGAGCGTTTTAGTCTCACCTTCGCCCAAGGTGAACCTGGTGGCAAGGGTTTGGATGCGGTCGAGGAATTCTGGATCGGAGGCTTCCCCGGCGTCGACGGAGTCGACGGCGAGCGCCAAGTACTCCGCGGCCGGCAATCCAGTCACTTTGAACCGACCCTCCTGATCCGATCGAATGACGCGGATGTAACGTGACGGCGGGCGTCTCTTGTCTGAGTCCCTCGCAAAAAGGACGACCCAGTAGTCCTTGACCGGCTCGCCGCGGCTGTTCGTCACGAGGCCGGACACATCAGTGATGCGGTTCGTCAACTCGATCTCAACGTCGGTGATCTCTTCGTTCGCCTTCACGTCCAGGCCGCTATCCGTGACATCGCTGCCGCGATAGCGAACGGCCTTGATCGTCCACGGTGGCTGCAGACCCTGGGTGTTGATCCGCATCAAGCCTGATCGCGCTTTGGCTTGGAACGTCCAGTCGTCGTTGACCGGACCGGGCTGTGGAAAGGGGCCGAAATTGATGCCGCCTGTCGGCATCGGCGCAGTGCCGACGCGAAGTGCAGACGGACGCAGCGCCCGCCCGTCGCCGGATCCGATGACGAGCCTCCCGGTGATCGTCGATGGTTTGACCGCCGTGAGCTGGACTCCGGTGATGTCCGCGCCAGCAACGCTGATGTCGGCCGATGCATATTCAGCCTCGGCGGGTTGGCCGGGCGCTCCCTGCCCTTGCACTTGCAATGTGTAGTCGCCGGGCGCAAGGCCGTTGATCGTGAACGACCCATCCGGGCGTATCTGCCCGGGCGACGCGAACGGCGCGATGTCGCTTCGCACAACGGCCTGGACGACGCCTCTCATGGGCTGTCCCCGTGAGTCGACGGCGGTCCCGGTCACCCGCGCCGTTTGGATGGGCAACAGCGACAGCGAAAGATCGCTGATCGTCTGGTTCATCGCGACCGTCACTCGCTGCGCACCGGCGAGGTCGGCGGTGCCAGGGTAGTAGGTTGGCGCGTAGCCGGTGCGATCGGTGGTGTCTACGGGCGGGTTGGTATTGCGAAGCGTCGCCGACACGTAATAGTCGCCGGGCGCCAGCGCGAACACGCGGAACTCGCCGACGTCGTTGGTCGTCGCCGTCCGGCCGCCCGGAACAAGACGCCGTTGACCGCCGGCGAATTGTGAACGCACGGCGGAGACCTGCACGTCGGTGACGGGTTCGCCGAACTCGTCGAGAATCCGTCCCGCAATCACGCCGCCGCGCGGCAGCGAAAAGTCGACCTTCTCAATCGTCTGCCCGTCCAGGATCTCGAGCGGTTTTCCGGGCCCGGATGGTCGTTGCTGCCCATATTGCGCATTCAAGTAGCCGCCCGGCTTGGAGACCATCAGGTTGTAGCGGCCTGCCCGCAGGTCCTTGAACTCGTAGCGGCCGTTGGAGTCGGTGGTCGCAAGCCGATTCTCGAGTGGTTGACCGGCCGCCGGCGGGCCAGTAGAGGTGATGCGCACCTGCGCCTTCGACATCGGCCGACCGCTGTCGCCCGCGACGACGCGGCCGCGAAGCGTCGCCGTCCCGGGCTTCGCTGCTTGCGGGGTATCGCGGGGAGGCGCTGGCGGGGGACCAGGGACCTGAAAATTGAGGATCTGGGTTGTGCCGTTTGCACCGCCGCCAGGAATGATGACGACCTGGTCTTGCGCCAGAAGCGCGGGTGCGACGAGGAGCGAACCGACGACCGCAGCCAGCAGTCGCGACATGAAAGACCTCGCTGACTTAGACGCCTCGTCCGATCAAATGGATTGTAGCGCTATCGAATCCGCACCCGACTTTGCTCGCGCATGAACTGCTGCACGTAGTATGGCCCGCCGGTGCCCCGGCCCGTCGATCCGCTGGCCTTCCAGCCGCCGAACGAGTTGATGCCAGGCCAGGCGCCCGTGGTGGCTCCCGCGCGACGGTTCGCGTAGGTCACGCCCGCCTGGATGCGGTCGAAAAACTGTTCGATCTCGCGGTCATCCTCCGAGAAGATGCCCGCCGTGAGCCCGTATTCCGTCCTGTTCGCCAGGTCGATTGCCTCCTCGAGCGTCGTCACGTCGCCGATGAGCGTGATGGGCACGAACAGCTCCTCGGCGAAGAGCGGGTGATCGACCGGCAAGCCGTCGATGACCGTCGGCTCGACGAAGGAGCCGTGAGCAAAGTCGCCGTCGGTCAGCCGCCGTCCTCCGATCAGAATTCTGCCGCCGTCCCTGGCGGCCTGATCGCAGGCGCGCTCGTACGTCTTGACCGCGTCCTCGTTGATGACCGGTCCGAGATACACGTCGCGATTGAGCGGGTTGCCGATTGTGATCTTTGCGGTCTTCTCAACGAGCAGCCGCACGAACCCGTCGCGAATTTCTTTGCTCACATAGACGCGCGAACAGGCGGAACATTTCTGCCCCTGCGCGCCGAACGCCGAGCGCATCACGCCGTCGCTGGCTTTGTCGAGATCCGCGGACTTCATGATCAGCGCGGGATTCTTCCCACCCATTTCGATGATGAGGGGGCGTGGGATCGCACGCGCCGCGTTGTCGCGAATCAGATGCATCCCGACGTCCCTCGATCCGGTGAAAACGATGCCGTCGACGTCGCGGTTGTCGATGAGCTCCTGGCCGGCTGTACCGCCGCCGCCCGTGACGAAATTGAAGGCACCAGGAGGGATGCCCGCCGCCGCCATCACGTCGTACAGCTTGTACCCGAGCAGCGGCGTCACCGATGCCGGCTTGAACACGACGGTGTTCCCGGCCGCCAGCGCCGCGCCCGACGGTCCAGCCGCGAGCGCGAGCGGGAAGTTGAACGGCGAAATGACGGCCCACACGCCGTACGGCCGCATGACGCTTGCATTCTCTTCATTCGGGCCGAGCGTGCCGAGTGTGGTGCGGAAGCCGTCGTGCTGCTCGATCTGCTGGCAGTAGTACTCGATCAGGTCCGCCGATTCTTCGACGTCGCCGACGCACTCGAGGCGATTCTTGCCCGTTTCGTAGCCCATGAGCGCCGAGAGCTCCCATCGCCGCGCGCGGATGAGGTCCGCGGCTTTTTTCAGCAACGCGACCCGTTCCTGCCACGGGCGCGCGCTCCAGGCAGGAAACGCGCCCCTGGCGGCAGCGACCGCACGCCGGACGTGATCGCGGCTGGCCTGCTGGAATCGGCCCAGGAGGATCCGCGTGTCGATCGGGCTCGCGTCGTCGAACTCGCTGGACGCTTTGACCTCTTGTCCGCCGATCACCAGCGGATAGCTTTTTCCAAACGTGGGTTTGACCTGCGCGATCGCGCGGTCCAGTTCGCGGTGGAGATCCTCCATCCGATCCGCGGTCATCGTCGCGTAGGTGATTTTCGTCCGGGTTTTTCCGGCGTCGTTTTCCATGTTCATCCCCATGGTGCGGTCACCCGAGCAACCGCTCCAGTTCCTCCGGGTGTCCTGCGCGCGTGAGCGCCTCTTTTCGATCCACCAGGCCCTGTTTCACCAGTTCGGTCAGCGACTCTTCGAGCGTGAACGATCCGTATTTCCGTGTGATGGTGATTTCCTGATGAAGATGATGGACGGCGTTCTTCCGAATGTGCTGCCGGGCGCCGTAGCTGACCATCAACAGCTCCGCCGCCGGAACTCGGCCGCCGCCGATCCTGGGGATCAATGTCTGCACGAGCACGGCCGCCAGCCCCATGGACAGCTCCTGACGAATCGTGTTCTGACGTTCCAGAGGAAACGAATCCGCGATGCGCGCGACCGTGGTCGCCACATCGGTCGTGTGGATGCTGGACAGCACCAGATGACCCGTTTCGCCCGCCGCGACGGCGATCTGCATCGTCTCCGGATCGCGCATCTCGCCGACGACGATGACGTCGGGGGCCTGGCGGAGGGCGGCACGAAGTGCGGTTGGAAAGTCCGGCGCGTCGATTCCGATCTCGACGTGCTCGATCAGGCTGCGATGATGCACGTGCTCGTACTCGAGAGGATCTTCGATCGTGATGATGTGTCGGCTCTCGCGCAGGTTGATTTCGTTGACGAGCGCCGCCAGCGTGGTGGTCTTCCCCGAGCCGGTCGGCCCGCCAACCAGGACGAGGCCGCGCGGGAGCCGGCTCAGCGCCTCAACGCTGGAGGGCAGGCCAAGGGTCGCCAGGCGCGGCACGGCGGACGGCAGGCGTCGAATGGCCGCCGCCGCGCGACCGCGCTCGTGATGCAGGTTGATGCGAAAGCGGCCGAGGTCGGGCGTGCGGAACGACGCGTCGGCGATGCCCTTGTCACGGAACGCGCGGTGCGCGTGAGGTGGGAGCGCCGGCACGACGGCGTCGGCGATCTCCTCTCCGTCGAGCGGTCCTTCGGCGATCGGCACGACCGCGCCGGCGATCCGAAGCGACGGCGGCGCTCCCGCGACGAGCAGCAGATCGCTCGCCGATTGCGCGACGACCAGCTCCAGCCAGGCGCGCAGCCTCGCGATCTGTTCGTTGGCCACACGTCGCGGCGCGCCGGCGTTGAGCTCGGTCACGAGCGCGTCGAGATCGTCGGGGTCGGCCATGGCGCGGCGCCTTTCGAGGAACGGTCTAAAGACCGTTCCCTACATCCGGCTACTGTAGGAGACGGTCTTCAGACCGTCCCACGGCGAGCAGCGGCTCGTTCAGAAACCGAATCAACGGCGCCACGTGACGGAAGACGTTGAGCACACCCCGATAGAACGTCGGACTTGAGGCGAAGGTCGCGGGAAACTCGCGGCCTGCGAGAACCTGCCGGAATTTCAGATACTCCGCCGCCTCATGGTCCTTTGGAAACCCGCGCGGCACGCGTTGCAGGCGCTCGCCGTCGAGCGGGCCGACCGAGCGGCGAAACGTCGGCGATTCAACGATGGCGCGCAACCGCCGGAGGTTGGCGACGATGTGCTCCCGCACCGCGTGCAGTTGTGAGGTGTCGGGCGCGTACATGCCTCCACCAACCCAGACCCATGCCGGCGCGACTTCGAGATACAGCCCCGCCCCTTGGTGTTTCGCGAGCCCGCGGCACGGAAAGACCGCCGCGATGTGCGTTTTGAGCGGCGTCTTGTTCTCGGAGAATCGGGTATCGCGATAGATCCGATAGAGCGAGGTCCTGGGGCTCGCGACGAGCTCCGGGGCGAAGGCCCGGAAATCGTCGGCGAGCCGGTCGATGAGCGCGACCATCGGCGCGCGCAACTGTGCCTCGTATCGATCTTTGCGGGCCCTGAACCACTCGCGGTCGTTGTTGCGCTTCAACGCGCGGAGAAACGCGATGGCGTCCGGGGTGAACCGCGGAGCGCCGGTCACCGCGGCGCCGCCTGCATGCGCGCCAGCCGCTCCTGGAACTCGCGCGTCAGATGCGGCACGATGCCGATCATTCGCTCCAGCACCATCAGCTGAGCGCGATGGTGCATCTCGTGCTCTTTCGCGCCGAGCAGCAGCTCGAAACGGCTCTTGGTCGGCGGCTGAGCGCCGGGCATCATCGCGACAGTCTCGCTGAGGAACGACTCCGACAGGCCTGCCAGATACGACGCAAACTTCTCGCCTTCGACTTCGAGCAGCGCGACGATTTCCGCTTTGTTGCGCGGCTTGGCCTGGTCGGCGTTGACCTTCTGCATCAGCTCCTGGAAATTCACCTTCTTCATGTCGTCGATCTTGTTCACGTGCACGTGGGTCGCAAACGTCGGCCCGAACGCGATATGGACCAGCGTCTCGCGGATGCTGCGCGCGTCCGCAGCCGCTTTGAACTCGTATTTGTCCTCGGGGATATCCTCGGCGATGCGAACCGTGTTCTTCCGGACGGTCCTGAACGCGTCCGCCATCTCCCGTCCACCGTAATAAGTCATCGATCGTGCCTCCTAGTACCAGCCAATGGGTTCTTCCGACAAGTTGATGTAGACCTGTTTGACGTTGAGGTACTCCTCGACGCCAAATGTTCCCAGCTCGCGGCCGATGCCGCTCTGCTTGTAGCCGCCCCACGGCGCCTCGACGTAGGTGGGCTGCATGTGGTTGACCCACACGATCCCGGCGCGCAGATCCTTGACGACGCGCATGGCGCGGAAGATGTCCCGGGTCCACACGGCCGCCGCCAATCCGTAGTAGGTGTCGTTGGCGATTCTGAGCGCGTCGGCTTCCGTGTCGAAGGGAATGACGCAGGCGACCGGCCCGAAGATCTCTTCGCGTGCGATGCGCGCGCTGTTGTCGACGTCGTAGAAGATCGTCGGCTCGACGAAGTACCCGCGATCGAGTGCGGCGCCGGTGGCGCGGCCGCCGCCCACGGCGATCTTGGCCTCCGTCTTGCCGATTTCCTGATAGTGCCGGACCCGGTCGAATTGCTCGCGGCCGACCAGCGCGCCCATCTTCGTCGCGCGATCCATGGGCGGTCCGATCGTGATCGCCCGGGTCTTTTCGACCATCGCGTCGATGAATTTTTTATAGAGGGGCCGCTCGACGAGAATGCGGCTGCCCGCCGAGCACATTTCGCCCTGGTTGAGGAACACACCGAAGAGGGCGCCGTCGATGGCCGCCTCGAAATCGGCATCCGCGAAGAAGATGTTCGGCGACTTGCCGCCCAGCTCGAGCGAGATCTTCTTCAGCGTCGCGGCAGCGGCCCGCATGATGGTCTTCCCGACCTCGACGCTACCCGTGAAGGCAATCTTGTCGACGTCGGTGTGCTCGACGATGGCGGCGCCCGACGTTTCCCCGACGCCGGTGACGATGTTGACGACTCCTGGCGGCAGTCCCGCGTCCGAAAAGCTCGATGCCAGCTCCAGAATCGTCAGCGGCGTCTGCTCGGCCGGCTTGAGCACGGTCGTGCAGCCTGCGCAGATCGCCGGAGCCAGCTTCCAGGCGGCCATCGTCAACGGGTAGTTCCACGGGATGATCTGGCCCGCGACCCCGATCGGCTCGCGCAGCGCGAGGCTCATCGCGTTGTCGGGCACGGACAAGACATCGCCCCGAATCTTGGTCGCGAGGCCGCCGTAATACTCGAAACAGGTCGCGACGTCGGCGATGTCGTATTCGGACTCGACGATCGGCTTCCCGCTGTTTCTGGTCTCGATCTCGGCGAGCTCGTCGGCGCGATCGCGCACGATGCCGGCCAGCTTGAACAGGATTCGACCGCGATCCTGGGCGGTGACCCTCTTCCAGGGCCCGTGGTCGAACGCTCGGCGCGCCGCGGCGACCGCCCGGTCCACGTCGGCCCGGCCGGCGTCCGGCACACGCGCGATGACCTCGCACGTCGACGGGTCGATGACGTCGAGGCTGGCCGACGACGAAGGCGCGACGAATTCGCCGTTGACGTAGAGCTGGTAGGTTTTCATCGAACCGCCAACTATATTCATGTGCTGGAAACGTTGTAAAGTTGCGGGCACCCGCGACGGGTCATCACGACACCACTCAGACAGGACGGCTGCTATGACAATCGGTGCCGCCAGAGCTACCTACGACGATGTGAGCCTTGTGCTCAAGCTGTATGAGCTGCGGCGGGATCACCGGCTGCGCGAAGCGCGCCGGTGGTTTGCCGCCTCGTTCAAGGTCAAGACGCTGGACGAATTCCAATCCCTGTGCCCGCCCGGCAGCGAACCGAACGAGTCGTACCGGATGGTCGTCACCTACTGGGACATGGTCGCGTCGTTCCTGACGAGCGGCGTCGCCAACCAGGAGCTGTTCTTTCAGAGCGGGGGCGAGCTGCTCTTCGTCTGGGAGCGCATGCGCGACCTGGTACCGCAGTTACGGCAGGCCAACAAGAATCCGCTCCAATACAGGAATCTCGAGCAGGCCGCGGGCGCGTTCATCCAATGGTGGAACAAGCAGGCGCCCGGGGCGCACGACGCGTTCAGCACGCGCATTCGCGGGTAAGCCGTGGTCGGTTTCGAGCGCGCTGCCGGCGATTGATCAGAACCGCACGCGCAAACCGGCCCCGAACTGTGCCCCGCCGAGATCGGCTGCCACCGTGCTGCCGTCCGCTAAATCAAACGTCGTCCGGGC
>JBGPKK010000049.1:0-27758 GCA_041485905.1 Vicinamibacteria bacterium | reverse complement strand
TCGTGCGACGAGATCGTGGCGCAGCAGCTCGAACGAGTAGTTCGCGCTCAGGTCCCACGCCATCATCTTTTGCCACACCATCACGTCGGCGCCGTCCCATGGAGCCGGTTCGAAACGAAGCAGCGTGAACTCTGGTGGAAGTGCGCGGCCGTGGTGCGCGGCGAGAAATGCGTTGATGCCAGAGACGTACGCGTCGATGTCGCCCCTGATCGCCGGCGACACCCCGGCCCACGCGGTCCGCGCGGCGCGTCCGAAGCCGATCGTCCGCAACAGACGATCCTGGGCGACGGTCGCGCCGCCGAAGATCTCCGACAGGCGTCCGAATCCGATCCGGCGCTGGAATTCCATCTGCCACAGCCGATCCTGCGCATGGACGTACCCGAGGCCGAACAACCCGTCGCGCCTGGTCGACGCGAAGATGTGCGGGATGGCGTCGGCATCGCGCACGATGTCGACAGGTCCTGACAACCCGCCGACGGCGATCGTGCCGTCTACATCCGGCAACGAGCCTCTGGCATAGAAGTACGCCGTTGCCAGCGCGATCGCGAGAAGCGCGACGACGAGCCCGATGGCTCTGAGGACGAAACGGTCCTGTTTCAGAGCAGACATGCCATTAGAATCATATCCATTGCAGGACTCACTGAAAGTCACGCTCGATCGCCTGTACGGCGACTTCAACTATCCCGACTCGGCGACCGATCCGATTCAGATCGTGCGGCGCTACGAACGGGCGGACGATCGCGAGGTGGTCGCCTTCTGCGCCGCGTCGCTGGCCTTCGGTCGTGTCGCGAGTGTGCTGCAGTCGATCGAGCGGCTGCTCACGATCATCGGCGGCGAACCGGCCGCATACGTTCGCGGATTCGATCCGCCTCGACAGAAGCACGCCTTCGCGAATCTCGTGCACCGCTGGATCAAGGGATCCGACCTCGTCGCGCTGTTGTGGATCATCAAGCAGATGCTCGACCAATCCGGGTCGATCGAAGGGTTCTTTCTCGAAGGGTACGATCCGTGGGCGCCGGACATCACCGAAGCGATCGACAGTTTTTCGATCCGTGCGCTCGCGCTCGATCTGACGGCGGCGTACGGTCCGCCTGAAGGTCCGTCTAAAGGCGGACACGACGTACGACAGCCCGTCCGTTACTTCTTTCCGCGGCCGTCGGCCGGCAGCGCATGCAAGCGGTTGAACCTATTCCTGCGGTGGATGGTGCGCCAGGACGCGCTCGACCTGGGCGTGTGGCGGCGTGTCGCCCCCGCGAAGCTCATCGTGCCGCTGGACACACATGTCATCCGGGTGGGTCGCTGCCTGCGACTCACGCGCTACAGCAGTCCGGGTTGGGCGATGGCGCGCGACATCACCTCGACACTCCGCCGGATCGATCCGGAGGATCCGGTGAAGTACGACTTCTCGCTCTGCCATCTCGGGATGATGAACGCCTGCGGCTTCAATCGTGCGCAGGCTGACGCGCAATGTCCGCTGCGTGGGGTGTGCCGGCCACGCGCGCGTAAACGGCCGCGGTCCCGGCGACCATCCGCTCGACGGTAAATCGCTCGGTGACGCGAGCCAGTCCTGCCGCGCCCATCCGCCGCCGCAACTCGTCGTTCTTGAGCAGCCGCACGATCTCACGCGCCATCGCGCCGTGATCTCGCGGCTCCACGAGCACGCCGGTGTGCTCATCCTCCACGATCTCGGGGATGCCGCCGGCCCGCGTCGCCACGATCGCCCGCGAGCAGGCCATCGCATCGAGCAGGGAGGTGCCGAGCCCCTCGGTCACCGAGCTCATCGCGAAGATGTCGAACCCCTTCATGCACCCGAGGACGTCGGTCCTGAACCCCGGCAGCAGGACGTGTTTCTCGAGGTGGTAGTCGCGGATCTGCCGCTCGAGCGGCTCGCGCAGCTCGCCTTCACCCAGGATGACGAACCGTGCGTCGGGCACCTCCTGGACGACGAGATGAGCGGCTTCAATGAGATGGCGCTGACCCTTGTGGGGAACGAGCGCGGCGACGTTGCCCACGACCGGCGCGTGATGGGGGAGCCAGAACGCCTCGTGGACGTTGACCGGCGGCGCGGCGAGCACGTGCTCCACGTCGATGCCTTCGTGAACCGTCACGGTCCGGTCCGCCGGGACGCCGTCTGCCAGGAGCATCCGCCGAATGGCTTCCGACGCGGCGATGAAGCTGTCGACCTGCCGGTGCTTCCATCGAGAAAACGAATTCTGTCTCAGGTGGAAATCCACGCGCCTCGAGACGACGAGCGCGGGCGCGGGGGTCGGCGATCCGAGCGACAGGGCGAGGGAGGCCATCGCGCTTGCGTGTGCGTCGTGCGCGTGCACGACGTCGGGCCGCAGACGCTTGACAACGCGCGAGAGCCGCCAGGCGGCGGCCAGATCCACTTCCGTGCGCGATGCGATCGGGATGAGCTCGAGCCCTTCGGACGCGCGCTTGAGCAGCACACCATCTGGGTGCGCGACCAGTGCCGCACGCTGGCCGATCGCGCGCAGACCGTTGACGGTCAGCAGCACCTGATTCTGGCCGCCACGCCAGGTCCGCGCTGTATCGATGTGCAACGAGAACATCGTCGTGCTACGTGCCTGGTGCTCGATGCTTGGTGCTATGTGCGGGCGCTGAATGGACCGTCATTGTTTTCTGTTGCGGAGTTCCCAGAGCTTGGCGAACTTCAAAAACACGTAATACGCGTTCATCGCCGAGATGATCAGGCCCGGGACGCCGTCCGCGATTCCGCCGCGAAGCGCGTAATTTCTGAGAAACGCGAGCGGCGGATGGACGGCGAGATCCGCGAAGCCGGCCCTCCGCCCGTTCTCCTGCATCTGCCGCGCGGCGTAGGTGGTGTAGCGATCGATCGTCTCGAGGTGGTCCGCGATGTCACGGTAGGCGAAGTGCTGAAGCTCGCCGCGAAGCCGGCCGATGGATCCCCGCACCGACATCGACTCGTGCACGTAGCCGCCGGTCCACTCCGCCGCGCGCCGATCGTAGAGCCGAAACTGATGGTCGGGGTACCAGTCGGTGGTCCGAATCCAGCGGCCCAGGTGCCATGTCACGCGCGGCACGAGATACGCACGGTGGGGAGGCTCGGCCGCCAGTGTCGACTTGATCTCGTCGGCCAGTTCCGGCGTGACACGCTCGTCGGCGTCGAGCGGCAGGATCCAGTCGTGGCTGGCGAGCGATGCCGCGCAGTTCTTCTGCGCGACATAGCCGGGCCACTCGCGCACGATCACGCGATCGGTGTGCTGCCTGGCGATCGCCACCGTGTCGTCGGTGCTCATCGAGTCGACGACGATGATCTCGTCGGCCCAGGCGACAGACGTCAGGGCGTCGCCGATGTCCGCCGCTTCGTTTCTGGTGATGACCGTGACCGAAAGCTTCGGCACGCGGGGGAGTGTACTACTGTCGCACGATCGCGTTGCCGGTCTGGATGGCGCCTGCGCCGGCGTTGGTCACGCCGCCACCACCGCCGCCCATCGAGACTTCCTGCACGGCCTCCAGGTCGACGATCGACTTGTTGTAGTCGGAGATCGCGCGGACCTCGTTGGTGCGCGCCTGCGCCAGGTCGCGCTGGGCCTGGAACACGAAAAACGTGGTCTGAATGCCGGCGGCGAACTTCTTCTCCTCGGCGTCGAGCCGCTTCTCGGCGTGCTGGCGCGCGGCGCGAGCCGATTCCACACGTTTCTGATTGGTCTGGACGGTGCGCGCCGAGTCCCGCACCTGCGTCACGATCTGCAGCTCGAGGTTCTTGAGCTGGGTCTGGGCCTGCTCGTACTGCAGCTTCGCGCGCGCCAGGTTGGTCTGCTGCGTGCTCGTGCCAATCGGATAGCCGACCTGGATGCCGATCGTCCACGTGGGGAACGCGCTGGTCACAACGTCGCCCAGCACCGATCCGAAGCCGCGTTGCGACAGGATGGTCCGATCGACCGGACCGAGCGGAATCGACGTCAACGGCTGCAGCGAGACCCCGCCGACCGCGGCGGTGCTGTAAGTGGCGGTGGCGTTGATGTCGGGGAGGATCTGATTTCTGAAATAGCGGATGTTGACGTCGCTCTGCGCGAGGCTGTTCTTCGCCTGTAGAAGGTCGGTCCGTTTGTCGAGCGCGTTGCGCACCGCCGCCTCGAGGTCAACCGCCTGCGCCCGGAACGGCGCGGTCTCGGCCGGTTCGATGGAGATGCCCCAGAAGTTGGGTATCGCGGGATCGAAGATCAGCGCCCGCAGCCGGTCCTCGGCGCTCTTGATCGCCGCCTCCGCCACGATGACCGACTCGTCGTTGCGCGCCACCTCCGACTGCGCTTCGACGATGTCGATCGGAGCCATGGTGCCGACCTGCACGCGCCGCTCGTTGTCCCTGAGCAGCCGCTGGGCGAGCTCGAGCGACTGCCGCTGCGCCGCCAGATTGTTGACCTGAAACGCGAGATCCCAGTACGCGTTCTTCACATTGCGGGTCGTTTGCACGATGGTGGCATGCAGCTCGACGTCCGCGCTCTCCCGCGCCTTCCTGCTGATCTCGATCTGCTGCCGGATGTTGTCGATCTTGAAGTCGCGCAGCAGCGGCTGGGTGACGTTCAGCGACACGCTCGACCGCAGCAGCGGGTCGAAGTTGTTGAAGATGTTGGTCGATGTCGCCCGCGAGCTGTTCCATCCGAACGAATAGCTGGCCCCCGTGGCCAGCACCTGATTGAGGCCGACGGTCGTCGAGACGCTCGAATCGGTGATCTTCGAGAGGCCGCCCGAGAGGGCGTTGGTCGGCGGGTTGTTCGTCGAGTTGTTGAAGAAGCCGGTGGTGAAATGCGGGGACCATAAACTTCGCGCCTGGGCGACGGCGACATCCTGAATCTGCGGATTCAACCGCTCGATCTGAATGCCGAGGTTCTGCTCGAGCGCGAGCCTCACGGCTTCGTCTACGGACAGCCGCCGGACATCAGAGGGCTGCCCGGCTTGAGCGAAAGCGGTCGTCGCCGTGAGCGCGACCGTCGCGATTGAGACAACAATCATCCGGAAACCGAAAAGAGACTGGCGGTGCATGGGCGACAACTCCGTGAAAAGGGAAGGGCGACCCGTTCTGATGAGTAGACGACATCCGGCCGCGTCCGGTTCGGCGGCCGCGCGAAATGTATACTACGCGCCAATCATGCATCACGAGACTCTGCTCGGCCTCTTTCGCACATCGGGCGCGCTCCTCGACGGGCACTTTCGGCTGACCTCCGGGCTGCACAGTTCCGGCTACCTCCAGTGCGCGCTCGTCCTGCAGCATCCCGCCACCGCGGGGTCGCTGGGACGGGCGATCGCTGACCGGACGCGCGATCTGAAGCCGACGGTCGTGCTGTCGCCGGCGCTGGGGGGCGTGGTGATCGGCCACGAAGTGGGCCGCGCGCTCGGTGTGCGCGCGATCTTCGCCGAACGGCAGGACGGCGCGCTCACCCTGCGGCGGGGGTTCTCGCTCGCCCACACCGACCGCGTGCTTGTGATTGAAGATGTCCTCACCACCGGCGGTTCCACGCGCGAAACCATGGACGTCGCGCGATCGGCGGGCGCCCAGGTCGTCGGCGCCGCGTCGATCGTCGATCGCAGCGGCGGCGGCGTGCGCTTCGACGTGCCGTTCCACGCGCTTGTCGACGTCTCGCTGCCGACCTACGAGCCCGGCGCGTGTCCGCTGTGCGCGCAGGGGTTGCCGGTGGTGAAACCGGGATCGCGATCGACGGCTGTCTGATCGAACACAATGGGCACTAAGGACACGAAGGTAAGACCCTGTCCTGTGTGTTGAGCTGATGGGTACCTTCAAGATCACCCTCGCCTACGACGGCACCGATTTCGTCGGTTGGCAGCGTCAGGCGGCGGGCGTGTCGATTCAAGGTCTGATCGAAGACGCGCTCGGCCAGATCGATCAGGCCGCGGTCAGCGTTGCCGGCGCCGGCCGGACCGATGCGGGCGTGCACGCGCTCGGGCAAGTGGCGAGTTTCTCCCTCACGCGTGCGATCGAGCCTGACGCGCTCGTGCGCGCGCTCAATGCAACGCTTCCCGAGAGCATCCGCGTCGTGGCTGCCGATCAGGTGCGGGACAGCTTCCACGCGCGGTTCGTCGCGAGCAGGAAGACCTATCGGTATCGCATCTGGAATGCCAACGTCGTCAGCCCGTTCGAACGCGCCTTCGCGTGGCACGTGGTCGAACCGCTGGATCGACCGGCGATGGCGGCGGGCGCCAGGCTGATTGAGGGGCGTCACGACTTCGCGGCGTTCAAAGCCGCCAGCGGCACCACGCGCTCGACCGAGCGCGAGGTGTTCGCGTCGCGTGTGGAATGCGGCGTCGCCGGGGAATGTGGCGCAGGCCTTCAGGCCTGCGATCGGGCGCTGGTCATCTACGAAATCCTGGGCAGTGGATTCCTTCGCCACATGGTGCGCAATATCGTCGGGACCCTCGTCGAGATCGGGCGCGGGCGCCGGCCGATCGAGTGGATGCGCGAGGTCCTCGATGGAGGGGATCGCACGCGGGCCGGGCCAACGGCGCCGGCGCAGGGACTGGTGCTCGTCGCGGTCGAATACGACGAGAGCTTGCTTGCGACTGGGCGCTGAAACCTTTTACAATCAACGTTTACTGTAGAGGTTCTGGTGCATGTCGCTTGACCAGCTCCTGGCCTGGATTCCGCCAGGATCGCCCGACGAAACGCTGGCGCGTCGAATCGATTTCGACCGGCTGCCGGCCCACGTCGCGATCATCATGGACGGCAACGGGCGCTGGGCCGCCCAGCGTCACCTCCCGCGCGTCGAAGGCCACCGGGCCGGCATCGATTCAGTCCGCGACGTCGTCGAATCGTCGGCGCGTGTGGGCATCGACGTGCTCACGCTGTATGCGTTTTCGGTCGAGAACTGGAAGCGCCCGCGGACCGAAGTCAACACGCTGATGACGCTGCTGAAGCGCTACCTGCGGCTCGAGCTCAGCACGCTGCTGCGGAACAACATCAGGTTTCACGTGATCGGGCGCTCAGAGGAGCTGTCGGCCGATGTCCGGCACGAGCTCGACATCGGCATCCGCCAGACCGCCGGCAACACCGGCATGCAATTCAACATCGCGCTGAACTACGGCGGGCGCGCCGAGATCGTCGACGCCGCGCGGCGCGCGATTGCGGCGGGCGTTGCCGCCGACGAACTGGACGAGCAGCGGTTCGGTGACTTTCTGTACACCGCCGGTCAACCCGATCCCGATCTGCTGATTCGCACCAGCGGCGAGATGCGCGTCAGCAATTTCCTGCTGTGGCAGATTGCGTACTCGGAAATCTGGGTGACCGAGACGCTCTGGCCGGATTTTCGGCGCCGGCATCTGCTCGAAGCCATCCTGGCCTACCAGAAGCGCGATCGCCGTTACGGTGGCATCCACACGCCGCCGGTGGCAGCCATCTACAAGTGACACGGCTGGGCCCATGACACGCGTGCTGAGCGGCGCGGCGCTCATCGTTCTCGCCGCCGCCGTCGTGTGGCTCGCGCCGCTTGTGGTGGTCGAGGCTGTGGCGTTTGCCGTGCTGTTTGCGGCGGTGGAGGAGCTCATCGCACTCTTCACCACGAGCGGCGTCCGCGTGCCGCACTGGCCGACCGTCGCGAGCGCACTGCTGACGCTCGCGACGTTCTCTCAAATCATCAGCGCCCGCGATTCAGCCGACGTGATCCTGATGGCCGTGCTGATCGTCACGGGGATCGTCGCGCTGAGCACCTGGCGCGGCGGGTCCGACGCGCTCACATACGTGTCGGGGTCGCTGTTTCCGTCGATCTATCTGGCGATCCCCATCGGCGCGATCGTGGCGATTCGCGAGAGCGCGGGCCCGGCGCCGCTGTCTCTGCTCATGCTGACGGTGATTGTGAGCGATACGGCGCAGTACTACACGGGGCGGCTGGCCGGCCGCCGGCTTCTCGCGCCGAGGATCAGTCCGAAGAAGACGATCGAAGGGGCGATTGGAGGCGTCGTGTTCGGCACGGCCGTGTTCGTCGTCGTCGGCGCGTGGTGGTTGCCGTCGGTTCCGGTGATCGCACGCGTTGCCCTGGGCGCGGCCATCGTCGCGGTCGGGATCGCCGGCGATCTGTTCGAATCGATGCTCAAGCGAAGCGCCGGCGTAAAAGACAGCTCGACGATTATTCCCGGCCACGGCGGCGTCCTCGATCGGATCGACGCGCTGCTCTTTGCGGCGCCGTTTTACTATCTGGTCGGCCGATTCATCAGGGTGTAGAGCAGGCCGTGAAGCGAATCGCCATTCTCGGTTCGACCGGCTCCATCGGCCAGAGCGCGCTGGCGGTTGTCGACGCGCATCCCGATCGGCTGCAGGTGGTCGGCCTCGCCGCGGGCGAGAACGCCGAGCTTTTCGGTGCGCAGATCGCGCGCTATCGCCCGCGCGTCGCCGCCATGGCCTCGCCTGCCGCCATCGATCGATTGACGCACACTGGCGCGGCCGCCCCCGGCGAGATCGGCGTGGGCCGCGACGGGCTGGTCGCCGTGGCTTCGCACCCGGACGTCGATCTTGTCCTGTGCGCCTCCTCAGGCACCGACGGTCTCGAAGCGGTGCTCGCCGCCATCGAGCACCGCAAGAGCGTCGCGATTGCCAACAAGGAAGTCCTCGTCATGGCCGGCGGCCTCGTCACCGAGGCGGCGCGGCGCAACGACGTTGCGATGCTGCCGGTGGACAGCGAGCACAACGCCATCCATCAGTGTCTCCACGGCCGGAACCTGTCGGAGCTCAGGCGCGTGATCCTGACCGCATCGGGCGGACCGTTTCGCGGCCGCTCGCCGGCTCAATTGTCGGGGGTCACCGCCCAGGACGCGCTGAAGCATCCGACGTGGCGGATGGGCCGCAAGATCACCATCGATTCGGCGACGCTGATGAACAAGGGCCTCGAAGTCATCGAGGCGCACTGGCTCTTCGGCGTCCGCGCCGATCAGATCGACGTGGTCGTGCACCCACAGTCGATCGTCCATTCGATGGTCGAGCTCACCGACGGCTCGATCATCGCGCAGATGGGCGTGACGGATATGCGGCTGCCGATTCAGTACGCGTTCTCGTATCCGGACCGTTGGACGGCCCTGTTGCCGTCGCTCGATCTCGCACGCGCCGGCCGCCTCGATTTCGATGTGCCCGATACGCAGGCGTTTCCGTGCCTGCGCCTTGCGTATCGCGCCCTCGACGCGGCGCGCAGCCTTCCGGTCGTCCTCAACGCGGCCAACGAGGTCGCGGTCAAGAGATTCCTGGACGGGCGCATCGGATTCACATCCATCGCCGAGGTGATCGAGCGCACGATGGACGCCCATCAGCCCGCTGAGGTTCCCACGCTGGCCGCCGTCCGCAGGGTTGACCGATGGGCCCGCGAATATTCTCAAGAGATCGCGCGCGGGGTAGAATTGAAGGTCTGAGGATTCCGGTGTGACAACACTTTTGGCCTTTGGGTTCGTTCTAGGGGTGCTCGTGTTCGTGCACGAGCTCGGCCATTTCCTTGCGGCGAAGCGGGTCGGCATCCGCGTGCTGAAATTCCAGCTCGGCTTCAACCCGACCATCATCAGCTTCCGTCGAGGCGATACGGAGTACGGCATCGGCGCGCTGCCCCTGGGGGGCTACGTGAAGATGGCCGGCGAGAATCCGGAGGAAGCCCGCTCCGGCCGCGACGATGAGTTCCTGTCGAAGACGAAGTGGCAGCGCTTCCAGGTGCTGATCATGGGCCCGGCCATGAATCTGATCCTGGCATTCGTGCTCACGGCGGTCGTGCTGTATCGAGGCGCCGAAGTTCCCGCATACGAGGATCAACCGCCGGTCGTCGGCGTCGTCGCCGCGGGTTCGCCGGCGGAGAAGGCCGACATCCGGGCCGGCGATCGCATTCTCTCCGTTGCCGGCCACACCGTCGCGACGTGGGAAGCCTTCCTGATTACCGTCGGCTCGCGGCCGGATCGCGAGATCTCGATGGAACTGTTGCGCGATGGCCGCGTCATGACGCCCCGGGTCACCCCCGCGACGGCATGGGCCGGGCAGAGCCGCATCGAGTACGGCGAGATTGGCGTCCTGCCGAATGTGCACCCGCATCTGCTGCAGGTGAACCCGGGTGAACCGGGCGAGCGAAGCGGGCTCAAAGCAGGCGATGTCATCGTGGCCGTCGACGGACAGCCGATCACCTTCGATTTTCAGTTCAGGGATGCCATCGCCAAGCATCCTGAACAGCCGATGGCCGTCTCGATTGTGCGTGGCGGGGCGCCGCAGACCATCACCGTAACGCCTGGCAAGAAAGGCAAGAACGGATGGCTTGGCGTCATACCGGTGCCCGATACCAGGAGCATCAACCCGACGGCGCTCGAAGCCATCGGTATGAGCTGGCGCAGGAACGTGCAGAATGCGGGACTGATCGTTCAGACCGTCTGGGGTCTCGTCACGCGGGAAACGTCGCCGAAACAACTGATGGGACCGCTGGCGATTGCGCAGCTCTCGGGTGAATCGGCGCAGCTCGGCTTGATTGCGCTCCTCAGCCTGATGGCGATGATCAGCCTGAACCTGGGCCTTCTCAACCTCCTGCCGATCCCGATTCTCGACGGCGGCCACATCTTCATCATGGCGCTCGAGGGGCTCGCCGGCCGCGATTTCAGCCTCCGCGTCAAAGAAAAGATGCTGCTGGCCGGCTTCGTCGTCCTGATGATGCTGATGGTCACGGTCATCTACAACGATCTGACCCGGATCAGTTGGATCGAGCGCCTCATGCCCTGGCGCTGACGGGAGGAGCTCTACCGGGCCGCGTCCTTCATCGCTCCACGCGCGGCCTCGATCGTCTTGTCGACATCCTTCACCGTGTGCGCGTCGGAGAGGAACCACGCCTCGAACTGTGACGGCGGCGGATAGACGCCTCGCGCAAGCATCCCCCGAAAAAACGCGGCATATTGATTCGTGTCGGCGCTGGTCGCCGATTGAAAATCCCGGACCGGCCGGTTGGTGAAGAACGGCGTCAGCAGCGACCCGGCCGCGTTGACCTGAAGCGCGACACCTCGGTCGCGCGCCGCCAGGGCCAGGCCCGAGGCGAGACGCGATCCGAGCTCCCGAAGCGACGAATACAGCCGCGGCGTCAGCCGGCTCAGGCTCCAGATGCCCGCGGCCATCGCCAGCGGATTTCCCGACAGCGTTCCCGCCTGATACACGGGTCCGGCCGGGGCGACCAGCTCCATCAAATCCGCCCGTCCGCCGTACGCGCCGACCGGCAGACCGCCGCCGATGATCTTGCCCAGACAGGTCAGATCCGGACGCACGCCGTAGATGGCCTGAGCGCCGCCGCGTGCCGCGCGAAATCCTGAAATGACTTCGTCGAAGATGAGGATCGCGCCGTGCGCGGAGCACACCTCCCGCAGGGCGCGGAGAAATCCATCGGCTGGCGGGACGACGCCCATGTTGCCGGCGATCGGCTCGACGATGAGCGCCGCGATCCGGTCGCGGTTGGCGTCGAACAGCCGATGGACGGAATCGAGATCGTTGTAGGTCGCGACGAGCGTGTCGGCGACCGCCGCTCGCGTGACGCCCGGGCTCGTGGGGACCCCCAGGGTCAGGGCGCCGGAGCCGGCCTGGACGAGAAATGGATCGGCGTGGCCGTGGTAGCAGCCTTCGAACTTGATGATGCGCTCCCGTGCCGTCGCCGCGCGCGCGACGCGGATCGCGCTCATGGCGGCCTCGGTCCCCGAGTTCACGAAGCGCACGCGCTCGAGCGAGGGCATGAGGCGCCTGACGCGTTCGCCTAGGTCGACTTCGAGCGGGCTCGGCGCGCCGTAGCTCGTGCCGTGGGCGACGGCCCTTTTCAGCACCGTCACGAGCCCGCGCGGCGCATGGCCGTGGATGAGCGGGCCCCATGACATCACGTAGTCGATGAACCGGTTGCCGTCCACATCCTCGAGGCGGGCGCCGTATGCGCGCTTGATGAAGAGCGGCGACGCGCCGACGGCCTTGAACGCGCGGACCGGGCTGTCGACGCCCCCCGGCAGGATCAGTTGGGCGCGCGCGAACAACTGGGCTGATCGTTTGGTTCGCATGAGTCTCGGGGCTTCAGCCGGGTCTGTTTATCACGAAGGCACGTTGATCGCGATCCTCGCTTCGTGTTCTGAGTACTCCGCGTGAAAATGGGGCGGGGCGTGATCTGCGAAGTACATCTTGATGACGATCCCGTAGAAGCGGCAAATCTCAGGCATCTACGTGCGCTGGCCGCAGAGCAGGGAAGACCTCCTCCGGCGACTTTCCCGTCAATCGCATGTACATCGCGTCTGGACACAGGTCAATGTCGGCTCCCCATTCGATGGCCCGTGAGATCCGATCCGAACCGATCCGTAGAACGTCGAGTCGTTCCATGCCTTGAAGACACCGCGTCCGGCCAAGTCGGAGAGGTCGATCTCCCCCTCGATACCGTCGTCGTATCGCAGCCAGATCCGGTAGTTCGCGAGCGCCTTGACTTCGACGGGTGTCGGCATAATTAACCAACCTTGAAGACACAAGAATACGACATTGCCTTCCAATTCGTCCCGGCGATGAAACAGGGGAGCGTCACGGTCCTCGGCCTTCGCTTCTCCGTGGTACCCCGAACACCGTCTTCCTGCATGCGCCCGCCGCGACGGTGGGAATCCGGCCGCCTCCCGCCTTGGATACGCGCGAAGGCGATCAGAATGCGTTGCGCGCGAGAGAAAAGACGGGAGGACTAGCCGATGGCTCGAGCGGCTTCCCGCGCGTAGTACGTGATGATGATGTCGGCACCGGCGCGGCGAATCGCCGTCAGCGACTCGAGCATCGCCCGCCGCTCGTCGAGCCAGCCGTTTTTCACCGCCGCCTTCAGCATCGAATACTCTCCGCTCACGTGGTACGCGGCGGTGGGGTAGCCGTACGCATCTTTCACGCGGGCGATCACATCGAGATACGGCAGCGCCGGTTTGATCATGACGATGTCGGCGCCTTCCTCGATGTCCTGTTCGACCTCGCGCAGCGCCTCGCGGACGTTGGCCGGGTCCATCTGATGGGTCTTGCGGTCGCCGAACTGCGGCGTCGATCCGGCGGCATCGCGGAACGGCCCGTAGAAGGCGGAGCAGTACTTCGCTGCGTACGACATGATCGCGGTGTGATCGAACCCGCGCTCGTCGAGCGCCTCGCGGATCGCGCCCACGCGTCCGTCCATCATGTCGGAAGGCGCGACGATATCGGCGCCGGCGGCCGCGTGTGAAACAGCCGCCCGTACCAGTTGGTCGACGCTCGGGTCGTTCGCGATCTCACCGTCGATCACGATGCCACAGTGCCCGTGATCGGTGTACTCGCACAGGCAGACGTCGGTGATCACGAGCACATCCGGGACTTCGCGCTTGATCGCGCGGATGGCGGACTGGACCGGCGCTTCCGGATCGTAGGCGAGCGAGCCGATGTCGTCCTTGCGATCGGGGATGCCGAAAAGCAGCACGCTGCGGATGCCGTCGCCCTTCGCGCCCTCGACCTCGCGGACGGCTTCATCGACCGACAGGTTGTGCACGCCGGGCATCGACGGCACTTCACGCCGGACGCCCTCGCCTTCGCACACAAACAGCGGCAGCACGAACATCTCAGGCGACAACCGCGTTTCCTGGACGAGCGCGCGCATCGCGGCCGACGTGCGGAGCCGGCGCAGCCGTTTGGTCAGTTTCAGCGTCGTGTGTGTGTCAATCTGGGTCATGGTGCTTCGCCTATGTTACCCACCGGCGCCGCCCGATGGGCCTCAAAATAATTCACGATGGCCTCGACGAGCGCAGGGACCGTGTAGTGCGCCGGCATGACGGTCGAGTGAATGTGGCATTGGGCGGCGGCCTCAGCGGTCACCGGGCCGATGGACGCGACGATCGTCGTGCGGAGGAGATCGGCCGCCTCCTCGGCGCCCAGTGCGTGCACGAAATTTCGCACCGCGGACGCGCTCGTAAACGTCACCACGTCAATCCGGCGTTCGAGCAGCATGCGATAGATGTCCGGCTCGCCCTCGCGCTCCGGTTCAGCGACGATGGTCCGATAGGCCACGACCTCGGTGACTTCAGCGCCCTGTGTGCGGAGCTCCTCGGCCACGACCTCCCGCCCCACATCGGCGCGCGGCAGCAGGATGCGAAGGCCGCGCACAGGGGCGCTTTCCGAGATGGCGCGAACCAGCGCCTCCGCACGGTACTCGGTCGGGGTCAGGTCGACCTTGAGGCCGGCGCGCGCCAGCCGCTCGGCGGTCGCCGGGCCGACGGCGCACAGCTTCACGCCTTTCAGGGCGCGCAGGTCGAGCGGACTGGCCACCAGGCGTTGTATGAAGGCATCGACCGCGTTGGCGCTGGAAAACACGATGAAATCGAAGTTCGCGACATCCCGACAGGCCGCGTCCAGCGGACCGTAATCATCGGGCGGTGCGATGCGAATCATCGGCGCCTCGATGGCCTCCGCGCCCATCGACTCGATCTGCTCGATGAGCTCGGCCGCCTGTTCGCGCGGCCGTGTCACGACGATGCGCTTGCCAAAGAGCGGCCGCGAATCGAACCATCGCAAGTGCTCGCGGAGCGCGGCGACTCGGCCGACGATCAGGACGGCCGGCCGATGGTCGGTCGACTGCTTCGTCGCCTTCGCAATCTCGTCGAGCGTGCCGACGACGGTCTCCTGAGTCGGCAGGGTGCCGCTGTAGACGAGCGCCGCGGAATCCTCCGGTGAGCGGCCGTGCGACAGCAGCGCATGCACGATCTGCGGCAGCCGCTGCGGACCGGCGTAGCAGACGATCGTGCCGTCCAGACGCGCGAGGCTCGTCCAATCCACCGTCGCGCGCGTTTTCCCATCGTCTTCGTGCCCGCGGACGAAGGTCAGCGTGTCGCCGCCGCCGGGATAGGTAATGGGAATGCCGGCGTAGCTCGGGACGGCAATGCCCGCCGGAATGCCGGGGACCACCTCGAATTGCAGACCCTGTTCGTGGAGGAAGAGCGCTTCGGCGCCACCGCTGTCGAAGACGAACGGATCGCCCCACTTGAGGCGCGCCACCGTTTTTCCTTCGCGCGCCTTTTCGGCCAGCAGATAACAGATGGCCTCCTGGTCGAGCGGCTGCGGCGCGGCGAGGCCGACGTCAATCTTCTCGGCGTCCGGCCGCGCGTTACGGAGGAGTCGCGCGTGCACGAGATGGTCGTACAGCACGACGTCGGCGGCAGCGAGACAACGCAGGCCGCGCACGGTGATGAGTCCGGGATCGCCCGGACCGGCGCCGATCAGATAAACAATGCTCGCCATTGGAAGTCGTCAGTCGTCAAGTCGCCAGTCACCCAGCGTCAGTCATCCGTCATCGCGGCTGACCGTTGACCGTCGACTACCGACTGATGACCGTCGACTGTCGACTGTCGACTGAGAGCCTCTGCCAGAATCTCGTCGGCGCCCTCGGCCAGCAGCTTCGCGGCGACCTCGGCGCCGATGGCGGCAGCCTCGCGCCGAAATCCGCGCGCATGACCACGGACTGCGCGGCTGCCGTCGAGCGACACCACCGCCGCGACCAGATCGAGCGCGTCGTCGTCGAGAGGAGACGCCAGCGCGCCGATCGGCGTCTGGCAGCCGCCCCCCAGCGCCGCGACGAGCGCCCGCTCCGCGGCCAGCGCCGCGGCCGCCGCTGGATCGTCGATCTGCGTCACCGCGCGCCGCACCGCCTCGTTATCCTCGCGGATTTCGATGGCCACGATGCCTTGTCCGGGAGCCGGAACGCAAGCGTCCGACGGGAGGGTCAGCGAGATTCTGGATCCGAACCCCAGCCGCCGCAGGCCCGCTGCGGCAAGCACCAGCGCGTCGTACTCGCCCTCGTCCACCTTGCGGAGGCGTGTGTCGAGATTGCCGCGAATGCCCGTGAAGTTCGCACCCGGCATGAGTCGGGTCAGCTGCGATACACGACGGACGCTGCCGGTCCCGATCCGCGGCGACTGACCGAGGTGGAGGAAGAGATCTTCGATCTGCTCGCACGTAGTGTCCGCCTTCAGGCGGACCGTGGCCGGCAATACGACGGCATCCAGTGGGTCTGCTCGCGGCAACACGCCGGCGATCGTCAGCCCGTCGGGGAGGACCGTCGGCATGTCCTTGCTGCTGTGCACGGCGAGATCGATGTCGCGCCGAAGGAGCGCGTCTTCGATTTCCTTCACGAAGAGCCGTTTGCCTCCGACCTCCGACAGCGGCGCGTCCTGCAGCCGATCGCCCGACGTCCTGATGACGACGACGCGGCAGGGCGGACCGCCCGTTTCGGCGATCCGCGCTGCCACGGCCTGTGCCTGCCACAACGCCAGCTGGCTGCCTCGAGTGCCGAGCCGAAGTTCCCGGATCAACGCGGGCCGCGCTGTTTGATGCGCGTGAATGGTTCGACCCGGCCGTCGAGACGTTCGGAAGACGGGGCGCGGGCGTCCGTGTCGTCGTCGGCACGTTCGCCGAGGCCGAACAGCCGCGTCAACGCTTCCGCGTAGGCGCCGACCGTTTCGGTGTCACCGAGCGACTTGAGCCGCTCGGTCGGGGTCAGCAGCAGCTTCTCGATGATCAGGTGGGTGATCTCGTCGACGAGCGCGCGCGCCTGCGGCACCGATGCGAGCTTGTAGTCGAGGCGGCTCAGTTCCGCGCGCCGGATGTTTTCGCAGTGCTGCCGCAACGCCACGACGGTCGGGATCGCGCCGCGGGAGCGCAGCCATCCGCCAAACCTCTCGAGCTCCTCGGCGACGATGGCCTCGGCGCGCGCGACCTCGCTCGCGCGCCGCGCCAGGTTCTCGCGGACGGTCGTCTGCAGATCGTCGATGTTGTACAGAAACACCTGTTCGATCTCGCTGGCAGCCGGCTCGACGTCGCGCGGCACCGCGATGTCGATGATGAAAAGTGGCCGGTTGCGCCGCGGCCGCATGATCGTTTCGATGCGGGCTTTCGTGAGAATCGGCGCCGACGCACCGGTGGCGGTGATCACGATGTCGCTGGCGCCAAGCACGCTGTCGAGATCCTCCCACGGCGAGGCGGCGGCGCCGCCGATCGCGTCGGCCGTCCGCGCCGCGTGTGCCATCGTGCGGCTGACAATCGTCACGTGCTGCACGCCCTGCGATTTCATGTGCCGCGCGGTCAGCTTGCCCATCTCGCCCGCACCGACGACGACGACGGATCGTCCGCCGAGATCACCGAAGATCTTTCTGGCAAGCGCGACCGCGGCGTAGCTGATGGACACGGCGCCCGATCCGAGGCCGGTCTCCGTCCGCACGCGTTTGCCCACGGCGAACGATGCGTGGAAGAGGCGATTGAGCACCGGACCCGCGGTATGGGCCTCGCCGGCGATTGTGTGCGCCTCCTTGACCTGGCCGAACACCTGCGGCTCGCCGACCACGAGCGAGTCGAGGCCGGCGGCGACGCGGAACAGATGGCGCGCGGCGTCGAGGTCGGACACGTCGTACAGGTGCGGAGCGACCACCGATCGGTCGACGCCATTGAACTCGCTGAGGAAGGTCACCATGTCGGCCCGCGTCGCCGGGAGGTCATCACAGGCGACGTACAGCTCCGCGCGGTTGCACGTCGACAGCACGACCGCTTCCCGAGTCGAGCCGCGGGTGGCCAGCGTCTGCAACGCGCGGTCGACGCCGCGCACTTGAAAATCGAGCCGCTCGCGCAGTTCCACCGGCGCGGTCTTGTGGCTGATTCCCACCAGGAGCAGATGCATGTCGTGATTCAGAACTTGTGGCTGTTGTCCACGAAATAGCTGATCGGCACGAAGTTCAGCAGCACGATGGCGAAGCCGACCGCGGACAGATAAGCCGCGCGACGTCCGCCCCAGCCGATCCGCCGCGCCGCGAACAGCTCGAACGAATAGATGGTCCAGCACACGAGGGCGACGAAGATCTTGGGATCCCGCAGCGACATGGCCTGGAGCTGGGGAATGCCCGGCGCGTACGCGCGCGCCTGAGGCGTCCACACGGCCCCGACGATCATGCCGACAGTCAGGAAAAGCCAGCCGATGACGATCGCCTGCTGGTTCATCCGATCGAGGACCTGGAGCGAGGGGAGCCGCGCATAGAAGATCCCAAGGTGCTTCGCTTTGATTTCCTTGAACAGCAGGACGTACGTGACGCCGATCACGCATGCCAGCGCGAAGCTGGCGTACGCCAGCAGCAGCGCCGAGACGTGGACGCCGAAGAGCGGGCTCTGCAGCACCGGCAACTGCGGCTCGACGCCCGGATGAAGCGCTGGAATCAGCTGCAGCGCAACGAGCAGCGGCAGGATGAACACCCCCATCGCCCGCTCGTCGGTCGTCATCTCGGTATACAGATAAGCGAGCGCCAGCAGCCAGACGAACGTCGAGATCGCCGACGTCGGGCCCGCCACCGGGACGTGGCCGTACTGCACGGTCTGCATGCCGATCACGAAGGTATGCGCCAGCGCGGCGAACACCAGCAGCGTCGTCGCACCGCGCCCGACCGCGGCATCACGGTTGACGAAGTGCCAGACGTAGGCGACGAGCGCGACGGCGTATAACGCTAACGGGACAAAGTTCATGTTCGGTCAGGTGGGTCAGGTGGGTCCAACCTACCCGACAGTCTAATGCGAAGTCGGCGCGAAATACCCCTGCTTGGTGCGAGCCGTCATCTGCTGGCCGTTCACGCGCACGACGATGCGCCGCCACGCGCCGTCGCGGCGAGGATTGCGCGACGTGTAGCCGACGGTGTACTGGCTGGAGAGCTCGTCGGAAATCTGACCGTACACTTTCCCGAGATCCAGAGTCTGACTGGTGAAGAACGCGCGTCCGCCGGTTTCCTGAGCGAGCTGACGGAGCGCGAACTCGGCTTCCTTGAAGCCCTTGCTCTCCGGAGAGCCTTCGGTGGAGCGGAGGCCGATCGCGTAGATCGCCGTTTCGGATCGCTTGGCCAGATCCATGACCTCTTCAAACGGCAGGAGGCTGGAAGTGTCTTCGCCGTCGGAGAGCACCACGATCGCGCGCCGCCTGATCTCCTCGACGTTCTTGGCGACGAGCTTTTTGAGGTCCTTGAGCGCGATGTAGACCGCGTTGTACAGCGACGTGGACCCTCCGGCCGACGTCTTGCGGATCGCCTGCTCCAGTTCGGCGGCGTTGTTCGTGAAATTCGCGAGGATCGTGACGCGGCTGTCGAAGTCCATCACCTCGGCGACGTCCTGCGGCCGCAACCGGCGCACGAAACCGATCGCCGCCTCCTGCGCGGTCTGCAGCTTGGTGTCCATGCTCGCGCTCGTGTCGAGCATCAGCGCCAGCGCAATCGGGAGGTTCGTCTTGTTGAAGAACGTCACGTCCTGCTTGACGCCGTCCTCGAAGACATTGAAGTCTTCCTGCGTAAGGTCGGTGACGTAACGCGCCGCGGGATCGATCACCGTCACGTTGAGGGAAACCAATTCGACGGCGGCGCGGAAGGCCGGCGCCTGCCGTCCGGTTTGCGGCGGCGCTGGCGGCGGTGCGGCTCGCGGCGTCTCCTGGGCCGCTTTCGGGGCCACAAGCGACAGCGCGAGGACGGCGGCGACGGCCAGCGAATGGGACCAGCGGCGCGAACGGGTCATGGCTTGCCCTTTTCCCGCAGGTCCCTGGGCTCCCTGGGCGCCCTGGGCTCCCTGGGCTCAATGACGAGCGTGCCGCGCATCGTCATCCCGGGATGCGTCGCGTTGACTGTCACGTGCTCGGGCGGAATCAGCGACGGCGGGCGCGAGTAGGTGACGCGGTACTGGTGCCTCAGCTCCGCCGCCAGCCGTTTGAGCTCGCCGGGCAGCGCCGAACTGGCGAGCAGCGCCGTGCGGCGGCCGCCGGTGGCGCGCGGCCCTTCGTCGAGCAGCGCGGCAAGGTTGCGCGCGTCCTCGCTGATGTCGTTGGCAGGCAGCCCCAGCACGATCACATGGAGGGCGGCGCCCGTTTCGCGCAGCGGCTTGAGCACGTCCTCGTAGCGGCGCGAGCTGAATTCCGGTCCTTCGGTGGTGATGGCCACGATGACGGGTCGCGTGGCTTCGCGCTTCTTGAATCCCCTGGAGACCTCGATGATGGCGTCGAGCAGGTAATTGCCGCTCTGACGCTGCTCGAAGATGAGATTGACGCCTTTCATGATCCTGGCCGGGTCGGACGAGAGGTCGGCCAGAATCGTGGGCCGCTCGGCGAGCGCGACGATCGATATCTCGTGCTTCGTGCCGTTGGTCATGTCGGTGACGAACGACTCCAGGCCCACACGGATGTCGCGGATACTGTTGCGCGCGGCCTGACTGTTGTCGGCCAGGACCGCTATCTGCATCGGTTCGTCAGCGGGAGCGACGCGCAGGACCTCGCGCGCGGCGTTGTCCTCGCGGACGACAAAATCGGACGGACCGAGATCGGTGACCGGAGCGCCAGCGCCGTTCAGTACGCTGACGTACATCGATCGCTGAGTGGCCTGCGCATGGAGCGCAACGGAGGACAGAGTAGCCACGGCTGCCAGCAAGAGTGCGCCGAGCGAGGCTCGTGTTTTCACCCGATCAGTATAGGTCCCGGTTTTTGGCACCGTCAAGGAAATCAGCGACAAAACTGGTTTGAAATGTGTGAGTTGCGGCCGGATCCCCGCTGTCGCTCGTGAATGCCCGGTTTCTTGACACCCCTGGGGTCGCGTGTTATAAACCCCACGCTTTCCGGCCGCATCGTCCCCATGCTTTCAGCCTACATTCCCATCGCCATTTTCGTCGTGGTCGCGACCGGATTCGCGTTGTTCACGCTCGTGTTCTCGAGCTTGCTGCACCCGGAGAAATACAACAAGGTCAAGCTCGAGCCGTACGAGTGCGGGATCGAGCCGCTCACCGACGCGCGCGATCGGTACAGCATCCGGTATTACCTCGTGGCCATGCTGTTCGTCATTTTCGACGTGGAAACGGTCTTCATGTTTCCGTGGGCGGTCATCTTCAACAAGCTGCTGCTCTTTGGCCTGATCGAAATGATCGTCTTCATTTTCATCCTCGTGGTCGGCTACTACTACGCCTGGCAAAAAGGCGCGTTGGAATGGGTGTAGTGCCCCGGACACTTCATGGCTGACGACCCGAAGCCGCCTGAGCCACTCCAGACGCCTCCCGTTGCGGCAGCCGCCTCCGCCGCTCCCACGCCACCAGCGGCTACGGCGCCCAAGGCCGCGGAGCACCCGCCGAAGGCCTCGGCGCCGACCGGGCCGCCCGATCAACCGCCGCCGGCTGACAAGACGGTGCCGGCCTTCATCGCTTCGCTGCAAGCGGCTCTTCCCGGCGCCGTGTCGCAGCTCAGTTTCTGGGTGGGCGACTGGACGATCATCATTCCGGCCTCGCGCATCCTCGAAGTGGCCCAGTACCTGCGCCATGCGCCGGACGCGTCCTTCGATCTCTGCTCGGATGTGACGGCGACGGACTGGCCGCCCCGCGCTGAGCGCTTCGACATCATTTACTGCCTGTACTCCACGCGTCATCGCCACCGCGTTCGCGTGAAGGCGAAGGCCGGCGAGCTCGAACCGGTCGCGTCGGTGACCGGCGTCTGGCCGGGCGCCAACTGGCTCGAGCGCGAGGTGTACGACATGTTCGGCGTGAACCTCGTCGGACATCCCGATCGCCGGCGGATTCTGATGCCGGAGGATTGGCAGGGCTTTCCGCAGCGGAAGGATTACCCGCTCGAAGGGCCGGGCGAGCTGCTGATGGAGAACCCTCTCGACTGGCTGAAACTGCGCCAAGCACGAGAAGAGGCAGATATCGAGTAATGGCCACACCGACAGTTCACCACGGCGCGATGTTCGACACCAACGAGCTGGTGCTCAACATGGGCCCGCAGCATCCGAGCACGCACGGCGTGCTGCGGGTCGTGCTGCGGCTCGACGGCGAGAAGGTGGTCGACGCCGACGTGGTGATTGGATATCTGCACCGCGGGATCGAAAAACTGAGCGAGAACCGCAACTGGACGCAGATCATCCTGCTGACCGATCGGATGGACTACGTCGCCGCGGCGACCAGCAACGTCGGCTACTGCGAGACGGTCGAGAAGCTGATGTCGCTCGAGGTGCCGCGGCGGGCGCGCTACGTGCGCACGATCCTCTGCGAGCTGCAGCGGATCGCGAGCCATTGTCTGTGGATCGGCACGCACGCGATGGACATCGGCGCGATGACGGTGTTCCTGTACGCGTTCCGCGAGCGGGAGTTGATCCTGGATCTGTTCGAGGAGTTCTGCGGGGCGCGGCTCACCTACAACTCGATGCGCATCGGCGGCCTGCCGCTCGACATTCCACCCGGCTGGGACAAGAAGGTCCTCGAGTTCTGCAAGATCATGGACTCGAAAATCGACGAGTACGAGGAGCTGCTGACGCACAACCGCATCTGGCTCGAGCGGACAAAGGGCATCGGCATCATTTCCGGGCCCCACGCGGTCGCCCTCGGGTTGAGCGGACCGCCGCTGCGCGGCTCGGGCGTCCCTCGCGACGTACGGAAGGACGAGCCCTACGCCGCGTACGAGGAGATGCAGTTCGACGTCCCGATCGGGTTCGCCGGCGACACGTACGACCGCTACCTCGTGCGCATCGAGGAATTTCGGCAGTCCATTCGCATCATCCGGCAGGCGACCGAAGGCATCCCCGAAGGGCCGATCGTCGGGAAGGTGCCGCGGCTGATCAAACCGCCCGCCGGCGAGACCTACCACGCGATCGAGTCGCCCAAAGGCGAGCTCGGCTACTTCATCGTCGCCGACGGCAAGTCGACCAACCCCTACCGGTTCCGCGTGCGGCCGCCGTCGTTCTGCAATCTCCAGGGTCTGCGCACCTTGATCAAAGGCCACCTGGTGGCGGATGTGGTCGCGCTGATCGGATCGCTCGACGTCGTGCTCGGGGAAGTTGATCGATGACCGATCTTTTCATTATCCCGCTGCTCAAGATCGTGATCGTGTTGAACGCCACGCTCGTGGCGGTGACCTACATGGTGCTGCTCGAGCGCAAGGTGATCGCCTGGGCGCAGTCCCGGCTCGGGCCGATGCGCGTGGGCCCGTACGGCATTCTGCAGCCGGTGGCCGATGCCGTGAAGCTCATGATCAAGGAAGACATCACGCCCGTGCGCGCGGATAGATGGGTGTTCACGGCGGCGCCCATCATCTCGATGGTGCCCGCGCTCATCGTCTACGCGGTGATCCCCTTCGGCCCGAAAGTCATGGTGTTCGGCCACGAGGTCTCGCTGTTCATCACCGACGTGAACGTCGGCCTGCTGTACATCGTCTCGGTGGCATCGGTCGGCGTCTACGGGATCATCCTCGCGGGGTACGCCTCGAACAGCAAGTACCCGCTGCTCGCCAGCCTGCGCGCGTCCGCGCAGCTGATCAGCTACGAAGTCGCCGTCACCCTGACGCTCGTCAGCGTGATCCTGATGGCCGGCACGCTCAGCATGGTCGGCATCGTCAACGCGCAATACAACAGCCGGGTCTGGTTCGCCTTCGCCCAGCCGGTGGCCTTTGTGCTCTTCTTCATCGGGGGCCTGGCGGAGACCAACCGCGCGCCGTTCGACATGCCGGAAGCCGAGCAGGAGCTGACGGGAGGCTTCCACACCGAGTACAGCGGGATGCGGTTCGCGCTGTTCTTCCTGGCCGAGTACGCGAACATGATCGTCGTCTCTTCGGTGGCGACGACGCTGTTTTTCGGCGGCTGGCTGCGGCCGTTCCCCAGCGTCGCGGCGCTCGGGTTCCTCGGCTACATCCCGAGCTGGACCTGGTTCCTCATCAAGTCGTTCGTGTTCCTCTACATCTTCATCTGGGTGCGCGCCACGCTGCCGCGGTACCGGTACGACCAGTTGATGCGGCTCGGGTGGAAGGTGCTGATTCCGCTGGCAATCGCCAACCTGGTTGTCACGGGGATCGTCAAGGTGTTGTTGTCGTGATGGGCCAGGCCATCGCCTTCTACACGCTGGCGGCGTTCATCCTGGGATTCGCCGTGCTCGTCGTCACCACGAAGGACACCGTGCACAGCGTGTTGTTCCTGGTGCTCGATTTTCTGTTCGTGGCCGCCCTCTACGTGCTGCTCGACGCGCCGTTCCTGGCGGTCATCCAGGTGCTCGTCTACGCGGGCGGCATCGTGGTGCTGTACCTGTTCGTCGTGATGCTCGTGAATTTGAAGCGGCCGCCCGAAGCGCACCAGGATCCGCACCGGCGGACGAAGCTGGGATTCTTCATGGCCGTCGCGGTCCTTCTGGAGCTCGGCGTCGTCGCCGTGTATCAGACGACGCGTCCGGCGCTGACGGTGCCGGGCCCGCCGATGCCGGTCACCGGAAACACGGAGCAGGTGGGCTGGCTGCTGTACACGAGCTACCTGATTCCGTTCGAAATCGCATCGATGCTGCTGCTCGTGGCGATGATTGGCGCGATCGTGCTCGCGAAGCGGGAGTTATGAATCTGACCAAATACAGGGAACCATGATCACTCCGACTCATTACATGCTGCTGTCGTCGGCCCTGTTCATCATCGGCGTCGCTGGGGTGATGATGCGCAGGAACATCATCATCATTTTCATGTCGATCGAGCTGATCCTGAACGCGGTCAACATCAACCTGGTGGCGTACTCGAGCCAGCTGCAGAACGTGGTCGGTCAGGTGTTTGCGATTTTCGTCGTCGCCGTGGCGGCGGCGGAAGCGGCCGTCGGGCTCGGGATCATCCTCGCGTTCTACCGGAACAAAGAGACGGTCAACATCGACGAGATGAATCTGATGAAGTGGTAGGGCCGACCTGACCCACCAGACCTGACAACGACATGAAATATATCTGGCTGATACCTCTTCTGCCCGGGATCGGGGCCGCCATCAACGGCCTCGTCGGGATCCGCTCGTTCTCGCGCAAGATCGCCGGCATCCTGGCCTGCGTGATGATGACGGCGGCGCTGGGCGTCTCGCTCGTGGCGTTCTGGCAGCTGCTCGGGTTGCCGGCGGCAGAACGCGCTTTCGAGGTCACCGTCGCCCAGTGGATTCCGTCGATTCCGCTCCAGATGGCGAACGGCAGCATCGGCGGGTTCCAGGTGCCGTGGGGGTTCCGGCTCGATCCTCTGTCAGGAATGATGGTGCTCGTCGTCACCGGCATCGGGACCCTGATCCACGTGTACTCGACCGCCTACATGGCCGACGAGCCGCGGGGCGGTGTCGCGCGCTTCTTCTGTTACCTCAATCTCTTCTGCTTCTTCATGCTCATGCTCGTCCTGGGCAGCAACTTCCTGGTGATGTTCGTGGGCTGGGAAGGCGTCGGCCTCTGCTCGTATCTGCTGATCGGCTACTGGTACGAGAAGAAAAGCGCGTCGGACGCGGGCAAGAAAGCGTTCATCACCAACCGCATCGGCGACTGGGGATTCGTGCTCGGCGTCTTCCTCGTCTACTCGACGTTCGGCACGCTCAACTTCCGCGCCGTGCAGAACGCCGCCGCGTCGATGCCGATCGAAAGCGCGCACTTCGGCGTGCTGTCGGTGATCTGTCTGCTGCTCTTCGTCGGCGCGATCGGCAAGAGCGCGCAGATCCCGCTGTATGTCTGGCTGCCCGACGCCATGGAAGGCCCCACGCCGGTCTCCGCGCTCATCCACGCGGCGACGATGGTGACCGCCGGCGTGTACATGGTGGGCCGCAACGCCGTGCTGTTCTCGCACGCGCCCATGGTGATGGAGATCGTCGCGATTGTCGGGGTGCTGACGGCGCTCATGGCGGCGTCGATCGGCCTGGTCCAGTACGACATCAAGCGCGTGCTGGCGTACTCGACCGTGTCGCAGCTCGGCTACATGTTCACCGCGATGGGCGTGGGCGCGTTTTCCGCGGGCGCCTTCCATCTCATGACCCACGCGTTTTTCAAGGCGCTGCTCTTTCTCGGCAGCGGGTCGGTGATTCATGCGATGGCCGGCGAGCAGGACATGCGGCGTATGGGCGGTCTGAAAAAGTACCTGCCGGTCACTTTCGTCACCATGATGATCGGGACGCTCGCGATTGCGGGCATCCCGCCCCTGTCAGGTTTTTTCAGCAAGGACGAAATCCTGTTTCGCACCTTCCTCACCTACAAGGCGATCTGGGTCCTTGCGGTCGCGACCGCGTTGATGACGGCGTTTTACATGTTCCGGCTCATGTCGATGACCTTTCTGGGCACCTATCGCGGGCCCGCGTGGGAAGCGGCCGGCCACGCCCACGAGCCGGATCACGAGGTCGCGCACAGGCCGGCCGAGCCGGACAGTACTACCGGCCACGGTCATTCTCACGGTTCGCGGGGCCCCGGCCCCGCTCACGGGGCCGCGGGCGTCTGGCACGGACCGCACGAGTCGCCGACGCCGATGACGTTTCCGTTGATGGCGCTGGCCATCGGCGCGCTGGTCGCCGGGCTCGTCGGTATTCCCGCGGCGCTCTGGGGCAATAACGCGATCGAGAAGTTCCTGGAACCGAGCTTCACGGCCGCGCGCGTTGAACCGGCGAATGTGGCGCAGGGCTCAAATGTGGCGCAGGGCTTGAGCCCTGCGGGCGGGGCCGAACAGACCGCGGGGCTCAAGCCCCGCGCCACAGCAGGGAATGAGTCGCCCGAACACGAAGCCGAACCGCACGCGTCGCGCTCGACCGAGCTTGGCCTGATGCTCTTTTCCGTGCTCATCGCCGTCATCGGCATCCTCGTCGCGCGCAAGTTCTACGTGACGAGTCCCGAGATCTCGGAACGGCTCGCGATGAAATGGGCGGGAGCGCACCGTACGCTGTCGAACAAGTACTACGTGGACGAGGTGTACAACGCGACCGTCGTGTCCGGGACGTTCGGACTCGGCCGCGGTCTCTGGGGCTTCGACCGCCGGGTTGTCGACGGCGCGGTCAACGGTACGGGCTGGGTCACCGTGATCAGCGCGTGGTTCTCGGGACTGACCGATCGGACGGTCGTGGACGGGCTGGTGAATCTGGTCGGCCGGATCTGCGAGGAAGGCAGCTTCTGGTTCCGTAAGCTCCAGACCGGCCTCGTGCAGAATTACGCGCTGCTGATGCTGTTCGGGATCTTCGCGTTCGTGACCGTTTATCTGTTCTTACGGTGAGGCCGACTGCCTGTGAATCACTACCTTTCGCTGATCCTCTTCACGCCGCTGGCCGGCGCGTTGATCCTGCTGCTGGTCGACAGGCAGAACGAGAACGCCATCCGGTGGATCGCGAACATCGTCGCGTTCGTGGGGTTCGCGATCTCCGTCCCGCTCTGGTTCTGGTACAACCCGTCCAACGCCGACTTCCAGTTCCAGGAGCGCGCGACCTGGATTCCCTCCGTGGGCGCCCAGTACTTCCTCGGCGTCGACGGCTTCAGCACGCTGCTCATCCTGCTGACGACGATGATGGGATCGATCGCCGTGTTGTCGTCCTGGACCGCCATCACCGAGCGCGTGAAGGAGTACTACATCTTCCTCCTCGTGCTGCAGACGGGCATGCTCGGCGCGTTCATGTCGCTCGACTTCCTGCTGTTCTTCCTGTTCTGGGAAGTGATGCTGGTTCCGATGTACTTCCTCATTGGCATCTGGGGCAGCGACAACCGGCTGTACTCGGCGATCAAGTTCTTCCTGTACACGCTGGTCGGCAGCGTCGTCATGCTGCTCGGGATTCTGGCCATCTACTTCTATCACCACAACGCGACCGGTGTGTACACCTTCGACGTCACCGAGTTCCACAAGATGACGTTGCCGTACGACCTGCAGTGGTGGGTGTTCCTCGCGTTCTTCCTCGGCTTCGCCATCAAGGTCCCGATGTTTCCGTTTCACACGTGGCTGCCCGACGCGCACACCGATGCGCCAACGGCAGGCTCCGTGATTCTGGC
>JBGPKK010000048.1:0-28148 GCA_041485905.1 Vicinamibacteria bacterium | reverse complement strand
GTGTGTGCGTACTGCCGGTACGACGAAGGGAACCCGTTCGTGTGCAAGAAGCACCGAAGGAAGCACGCGTGCGGCGAAGATGAAGGCTTCCTGCCTGTCGTGAATTCGCCGCGAATGGGGGTGTGTGGTTATACGGGCTAGTGCCCCGACACTAAAAAAACTCGTAGAGGTCCACGAACCACTTCCGTATCGCCCGGTCGATGCTGGCGGTGCCGTAGCCCTCGAAGAACGCCGCCAGCTCCATGTCGCCGAGCACGAATTCGGGCTCCGTCTGCAACGCGAGAGCGACGTCGCAGCGGGGATCGCCCCTGTCGCCGCCGGACCAATCGATGAGGCTCATGGCGCCGTCGGCCGTGACCAGCGCATTGTCGAGCGAGAGGTCGCCGTGGATGAGGACTTCAGGAACGGGTTCCGGCCGGCGACGATGAAGATCCGCGAGCAGTGCGGCCGTTCCGTCACACCATGTGAGATTCTCTCGTGCCTGCGCGAGTTGCCGATCGAGCCACGGGACAGCAGCCGCCAGGGCGCCAGGCACCGGTGTCGCATGCACTTGCTTGAGTAACTCTCCCAATCGTCCCAGCAAGTCAGATCGCCGCTGCGAATTCGCGCCCAGCATCTCAGTCCAGAGTGAGTGTCCTTCCAGCCGGGTCATGACCAGCCACGCCTCACGTCCGCCTTGATAGTCGACTTCCGCATAGTCGAGCACGCGAGGGATTGGAAGACGCGAGTCGGCGAGCGCCCGCAGGACCTTCAGCTCACGGGATAGCCACGGTAGATAGATCGGATCCCGGCACCGCTTGACGACCGAGGGCGTGTCGCCCCCGATGAAGGCGACCTCTGCAGTCATGCCCTGCGGCGGAAATGTCAGTTCGGGCCCTGATGGGATGTAGCCCCGCAAGACCGGCGGAATGTCGTCGCGTGTGAATCGGGACACCGGCGCAACTGTACATCCGCCTTTGACTCGCCTGAACGACCGGCGTCGCAAAGCTGTTCGCGGAACACCGCGGCAAGCGGGCCGCGGATCTGTAACCCTTCCTACCAGATGCGACGGACGCCATACTGGTGGAACACGGGGTCAGCTGAGACGATGGCGACGTCCTCATCGATCGCCTGCGCGACGAGCAGTCGATCGAACGGATCCCGATGATGAAACGGGAGCGCGGCCACGCGGGCGATGTGGCTGAGCGTGATCGCGAGCGGCTGGAACCCGTTGATTGCCATCTGCTCCGCGAGGAACCGCTCGAGGCTCGATTCCACGGTCAACTTCCCGAGGCTCACCTTGATCGCGATCTCCCAACAACTGGCGAGGCTCACGAAACAGATCTGATCCGCCTGGCCGATGGCGGCGCGCGCACTCTCCGTCAATTGGGGCGCGCATCGTCCACCCACCACAGAAAGGCGTGCGTGTCGAGGAGGAGCGCCACGCTTACTGGTAGTCGTCGAAATCCGGCAGGGGCGCATCGAAATCCGGGGCCATTTGGATCTGTCCTTTGGCGGTCCCCGGCTGTCGACGGCTGGTCTCCCCAAGCGGGACGAGCTTCAGCAGCGGTTTGTTGTCGCGCGCCACGATCACTTCGTCGCCGGCCAGCGCCCGGTCGACGAGCTCAGAGAAACGTGCCTTGGCGTCCGCGATATTGAATTGAGCCATAGCTTGATCCGACATGGTCATTTTATATGACTATTACGCCCCTCATCGATAGCGAACGAAATGGGGCTCCTGCTCGAAGCGGGGCACCATCACGTTGGCGAGCGATCTTGCGAACGAAGAGGTCGGGTTCCAGAACTTTGTGATTGCGCACGAGCTGTTGCATCTTCGGATCCGCAATCATGGACGCCTCTTCAAGGCCTTCATGACGGCGCACGTGCCCTGCGCGGCCATCGGCTCGACCCATTCATCGAAGCCGGTCGCCGCCTGGGTCGCTAGGCGCCGCGTCAAATCGCGCGGCGAGCGGTTTGAATGCGGCCGTCGGCCCACGCCAGCGCAGATCGTCGACAGAGTCGAACAGCGCGACGTCGCGTCGGAGCGTCGCGAGATCGCGGAAGAGGTACACACGGTCGCGGTCGCGCTCCAGCGTCTGCGCCAGCGCGCTTGGCTTGGCGGCGTTCACACCCCACGTGCGCCAATCCGCCGGAATCGATTCAAGATGGCCGTACTTCGCGAGCACGGCCGCTGTGGACTTGGCGCCCCAGCCCCGCAAGCCCGGATAGCCATCGGAGCTGTCGCCCACGAGCGCCAGGTAGTCGGGGATCGAGACCGGTGGAACACCAAACTTCAGGACGATGCCCGCTTCGTCCCGGATGGTGCGCAGTCGACGGTCCATCTGCACGATGCGCGTGCCGCGCACGCACTGCGCCAGATCCTTGTCGGGCGTGCAGATGATCACACGCTCGACCCGCGGGTCTCGTGCCGCGGCCTCCGCGGCGGAGGCCAGCGCATCATCGGCCTCGAACTCGATCATCGGCCACGTCGCGACGCCAAGTGCCGCCATCGCTTCTTCGAGCAGCGGAAACTGGGCGAGGAGGTCCGGGTCGATCCCTGCGCCGGTCTTGTACTCGGGCCAGAGACGGTTGCGGAACGATTCGATGACGTGATCGGTCGCGACCCCCACGTACTTGGCGCCCCCGTTGATCATCCCCAGCACGGACGCGATCACCCCGCGTACCGCAGCGACCTCCCGGCCGTCCCGCTCACGCGCCGACGGGAGAGCGTAGTAGTGCCGGAACAGCTCGTAGGTGCCGTCGATCAGATACGCGTCCACTGCAGGCTCCGGGATTACAGTATCTTGCGGATGAGAGCGATGTCGACCGTCTACTCCGCGCGCTGCGCGCGAAGTCATCCCTCGTATCAATAGAATAGGTGCGTCATGAACACCTCGCCTGGGTCTCGAGTCGATCACTACGAGATCGTCGAGTTGATCGGCAAGGGCGGCATGGGCGAGGTGTATCGCGCCAGGGACACGCGCCTGCCGCGCGACGCGGCCATCAAAGTGTCGGCGGAGAAATTCAGCGAGCGGTTCGCGCGCGAAGCGAAGATTATCGCGTCGCTCAATCACCCCAATATCAGCACCCTATACGACGTCGGCCCCGACTACCTCGTCATGGAGCTCGTCGAGGGCCCGACGCTCGCCGACCGCATCAAACAAGGCCCGCTGCCGCTCGCCGAAGCTTCGGCCATTGCCAGACAGATTGCCGACGCGCTCGACTGCGCCCACGAAAAAGGCGTCGTGCACCGCGACCTCAAGCCCGGCAACATCAAGATCCGACCCGACGGCGTCGTGAAGGTGCTCGATTTCGGACTGGCCAAGGCGGGCGGAGCTCCGGCGGCGCAGCCCGACGAATCACCAACCATGACCGCCCACCAGTCCGAGGCGGGCATGATTCTGGGCACCGCCGCCTACATGTCGCCGGAGCAGGCCAAGGGCAGAGAAGTGGACAGGCGCGCCGACATCTGGGCCTTCGGCGTCGTGTTCTACGAGATGCTCAGCGGCACGCGGCTCCACCAGGGCGACTCAGCGCCGGAAACCATCGCCAGCGTACTCAGGGACGATCCGGATTTCGCCAAGATCCCCGCTCAAGCGCATCGCCTGCTGAAGAGGTGCCTGGAGAAGGACCCGCATCAGCGCCTTCGTCACATCGGCGATGTGATGTCGCTGCTGGACGAAGCGCCTGCCGGCCCACAGTCCGGCGTCATTGCGCCGCTCGCTCCCGCCAAAAAGAATTGGCTGTGGCCCGCCGTCGCAGCCGGCATCGTCCTCCTCATCATCATCGGGGTCGCGGCGCTTGCCGTTTGGCTGCCGGGGCGATCGCAGACGGGCGCGGGGCAGGCCGTGCGCTTTGAGGTCGGACCCACCGGGAAGATGACCTTCACCACCGGCGGCGCGATGGCGGTGTCTCCCGATGGCCACTGGATGGTGTTCCCCGCCAGCGGTGAGGACGGCGTGACGCGTTTCTGGCTGCGCTCCCTTGATACCGTCGAGGCCCGGGCGCTGCCGGGCACGGAAACCATCGCCCAACCGCCTCCCGCGTCCTGGTCGTGGGACAGCCGTTACGTGATCTTCACCGCCAACAACAAACTCAAGAAAATCGACATTCAAGGCGGGCCGCCACAGACGCTGGCGGACGTGCCCGGTAACCAGAACGGCGCCGCATGGAACCGCGACGGCGTGATTCTGATCGGGATCGTCCCTGGCGCTGGCGGCCCTCTGCTCCGGGTGCCGGCTTCCGGAGGCGTGGCGGCTCCCGCGACCGCTCTCGACAAGGGCGAGACCGGCCACCGCTGGCCGCAGTTCCTGCCGGACGGCCGGCATTTCCTCTACCAGCGAGTCTCCGCCGACCCGAACAAGATGGGCGTGTACATCGGCTCGATCGACGCCAAGCCGGAAGAGCAAAGCCTGAAGCGCCTCCTGGCGAGCGACCGGCAGGCGTACTATGCGGCCTCGCCAAATGGAGGCCCTGGGCACCTGGTGTTCCTGCGCGAAGGCACATTGATGGCGCAGCCGTTCGATCCCGTCAAGATGGAATTGAGCGGAGAGCCAACCGCGATTGCAGAGGGCGTCGATTCGTTCGGCCGAGCCACCTACGGTCTGTTCTCCGTCTCGGACACGGGCACGCTCGTGTACCGCGGCAGTGCGGTATCGCGGATGGCCCTCACCTGGTTCGATCGCCAGGGTAATCCGGGAGGCACCCTGGGCGAGCCGGGCGAGTACGCGAATCCGGCCGTATCGCCAGACGGAGCCCGCGTGGCCGTTGCTCTCGGCCCGATATCAAGCCGGGACATCTGGATTCTGGACGTGGGGCGAGGCACCGCCACACGGTTCACCTTCGATCCAGCTCGAGACGATCATCCCGTGTGGTCGCCGGACGGAAAGTCCATTGTCTTCAGCTCGGATCGCTCGGGACGAATGAACCTGTACATCAAGCCCGCCGATGGCTCGGGGGAGGAACGACTGCTCTTCAAGTCCGACGAATACAAGACTCCCACCAGTTGGTCCAAAGACGGGCGCTTCCTGCTGTTTACCAGCTTCGGTCCGAAGACCGACGCGGATATATGGGCACTGCCGATGCAGGGTGAAGCCAGACCCATTTCCGTTCTCCAGACGCCGTTCGCTGAATCGATGGGGCATCTCTCACCCGACGGCCGCTGGATCGCCTACACGTCCCTGGAATCCGGGATGTATGAGCTCTACGTCCGGCCGTTCTCGCCCGAGTCCGGTGCCGGTGCGACCGGGGCCAAGTGGATAGTCTCCAAGGACACGGGCACCTATCCGCGATGGCGGGCCGACGGCCAGGAATTGTTCTACACCGCGTCCAACCTGCAGCAGATGGCGGTCGACATCGATACCAGCAAGGGGTTCCAGGCCGGGACGCCGCGCCGATTGTTCGCGGCGCCGCCGCCTGTGAATGACGTCGGCTGGGACCTCACGCCCGACGGCAAGCGTTTCCTCTTTGTTGCGGCGCCCGGTGGCGCCCGCACGATCCCGTTTACGGTGGTGCTCAACTGGACCGCGGCGCTGAAGAAGTAGATGTACGGTCCGCTCTCTAGTATGGTGGCCGGGCTGGGAGTCGAACCCAGACGACCGTTTCGGGTCAGCGAGTTTTAAGCCCGCAGCGTCTACCAGTTCCGCCACCCGGCCACATCCCGAACGCTCACGATCGTCACTGTTATACTGCGAACGTCTCGGTGTTCCACCGAACGGGGAGTTTTTATGGTCATTACCGCCGCGCATCTCAGTCCGATTCTCGCCATTCTCTTTGGCGTGCTCATCCTCGCGTTTCCGCGTCTCCTGAGTTATCTGGTCGCCGGCTATTTGATCCTCTCCGGGCTGCTGGGGCTGGGGATCTTCAACATCAGATAGCCCGAGACTGCGCTCCCCCGGGCTCACGGACCGGGAAACGCAGCCTTCAACACCGCCGCCAGCCGCTCGCCCGCGAGCCGCAGTTGACCGAACACCACCGGCGAGCTGGCCTGCACATACGCGTCCGCGAGGCGCTCGTGAAGGTCGGCCATGCGCCGGCCGACATGGTTGTTGTCGTCACATGACGTCAAGGTGATCGCAGCAGCCGGCTCGATCGGCGCCGCGACTGGCAACCGTCCGTACGCGACCGTGCGGGCCAGCGCGTTCGAGCCTCGCGCCCAGGATTTCACGCGCGAGGTGGTCGCCGCCTGCGCCGCCACGCTGCTCGTCGACCCGCGCGGGACCAGATAGGCCGCAAGCGCGCGGGCGTCGGCTAGATTGTGCTCCCGCATCAGCGTACGAATGAGGTCGACGTCCCAGACGCGATGCAGATTCGGTGTGAAGTTCCCGTTGTCACTCTCCTGCGGCGCTTGCGAGAAGTAGGTCACCGGCAGGCAGTTCGCGCCGCGATCGCCATTCGTGATCGCGTGAAGCGGCTGGTGGATGTCGCCGAGGAAATGGATGATGAATCGCAAAGCATCCGCCTTCAGCCTCGGATCGGTCGACGACTTCAACGTCTGGAACTCGGCGACGATCGCGTCGATGATGCAGTCGCCATGCGGGCAATATGGCGCGTAGGCGGAGGTGGCCGCGCCGATGGACCGCGGAAAATTGATGAAATGCCAGCCGAAGGTTGCCGGGTTGGCGTCGCGGTAATCGTCGGCCCACGACGCGACGTCGGCGACGGGATCGGACGGGACCGGATCGCACAATCGCTTCAGGTTGGGATCGGAGGGCGAGGCGGCCAGGACGGCTCTCGCCCTGTCGAGCGGCGGCGTGGCGAGCAGCCTCTCGGCGACCATCGCGATCGCGCGGTGACCGTCACACCCCCAAGCGAACGCGTCCGTCGGCCAGGCCGAGACCAGCAGTCCCACGGACAGCGCGATCGTTCGGAACATGGCGTCTCTAGTGGATCATCGACGACCCGGCTGGATGGTGCGCGAGCACGCGCGCGATCATCGTCTCGAGCGCCGTTTTGTCGATATTGAACGGGCCGGCGATCGCGGCGCCCAGCGTGATCTCGATCGCGATGACGACCCCTCCCTCGTCGAAGGGGTTGACGATCCAGCTCAAACCGCGCAACGAGATCGGAAATTCCGATTCCGCCGGGTGCTTGAGCCGATGCATCGTCCGCAGCATCTCTTCGAGGACGAGCTTCACATCGTCGTCGTTCCACGACTCGGGCGACCTGGTGACCCGTTCGAGCGTGGCGGTCGTCGCGACGTCGGTGCCTCGAAGCCACACGTCCACATGAGCGCTCATGCGAGGATCCCCTCCAACGTGTCAGCGTCGCCGACCGGCGCCTGGCACGTGAAATTTCGGCAGACGTAGGCGGCGGCGCCCTGGGATGACTGCATGGACGCGATGAAGGGCATCATGGCGGCCAACCGATCGCGGTGCTCGCCGCGCACGTCAACCGTCACCGCGAACGGCAGATATCGACGTCCGGCGGTGCGCGCAAGGCGCCGGCGCTCGACGTCGTCTCCGACGAGCACAATCTGCTGGACGCCGGCGACCCAGGTCGACAAGGCCGCGGCCATCATCGGCACGGCACGGCCGATTTGCTCGAGGCGGGCGCCGAACAGCCGCAGCGTCCGCTCGATGCGGTCGCTCCATGCCGGGTTCTCCATCAGGTGCGACAGCACCAGGAGGTTCAGCACCGACACGGAGCTGGCGGTCGGCTCCGCGCCGTCGTAATCCTCTTTCATCCGAAGCAGGACGGTCTTGTCGCGGCCGGTCGTGCTGAACCATCCGCCATCGGCCTCGTCCCAGAACAATTCGTCCTGGCGCCGCTGCAGCGACACGGCCCACTCGAGCCACGCGGGGTCGCCGTCAGCCTGCAACAACTCGAGCAGACCGAAAATGAGATACGCGTAATCCTCGGCGTACGCGTCAATCTCGGCGTGGCCCTCTCTGAACCGGCGGAGCAGGGTTTCGCTGTCTGCGCGCCACAAGTGTGTGTGAATGAAGCCGGCGGCGCGTTGTGCCGCCTTCAAGTACGGACCGGCAGCCGCGTCACCGTTCTCCGCGAAGCCCGGAAGGACACGCGCCATCTTCGAACACGCCGCAATCATCAGCCCGTTCCACGACGTCAGCACCTTGTCGTCAAGATACGGGCGCGGCCGGTCCAGGCGCCCGCGAAACATCTGCACGCGTGCCGTCTGCAGGACGGCCGCGATGTCCTCGGCCGGCCGGTTCGTCCGCTGCGCGATGTCGTCGACCGATTGCGCGATGTACAGGAGGTTCTTACCGGTGAATTCCTGCTGCGGATCCTGCGGCGCATTGCCGTGCAGCTCGATGCCGAAGCGCGATTTGACGATGTCGGCGTCGGCGCCGAGGAGCGCGTCGACTTCCTCTGCGCGCCACAGATAGCACGCACCCTCGGACTTCCGTGCAGCGGGATCGTGCGCGTCCTCTGGCGGCACGCTGTCGGCATCCTCGGCGGAATAGAAGCCGCCGCCCTCGTCGGTCATCTGCCGCATGACGTACTGCAGCGTGTCTTCGGCCACGTCCAGATAGAAACGATCGCCCGAGGCCTGCGCACCCTCGATATACGCGAGCGTGAGCTGGGCCTGGTCGTACAGCATCTTTTCGAAGTGCGGCACGCGCCACTGGGCGTCGACCGAGTACCGATGAAACCCGCCGCCGATGTGGTCGCGCATGCCGCCCAGCGCCATGGACCGCAAAGTGCGGAGCACCATGTCGCGCGCGTCGATGGTGCCGGCGCGCGCGTATTCGCGGAGCAGGAACAGCAGTTCGCAGGGCCGCGGAAACTTGGGGGCGTCGCCGAAGCCGCTGTTGCGCCAGTCGAACGCCTCCCAGAACTGCGTGACGGTCCGCGCCAGCGCGTCGGTGCCGGGCACGCTCGGGGCCGCGACCGTTCGCTCCACCTGCTTCAACTGCGTCGTCATCGCCTCGGCCGAGGTCAGCACCTTGTCGGGATCTGCGCGCCAGACGCGGGCGATCTCCTGCAGGATATCGATGAACCCCGGCCGACCCCATCGTGACGATGGTGGATAGTACGTGCCGCCGTAGAACGGCTTGAGCTCGGGCGTCAACCAGACACTCATCGGCCAGCCGCCCGATCCGGTCGTCGCCTGCACGAACGTCATGTACACGCGATCGACGTCCGGACGCTCTTCGCGATCGACCTTGATCGATACGTAGTGCTCGTTGAGGACGGCGGCCACGGCGTCGTTTTCGAACGACTCGTGCTCCATGACGTGGCACCAGTGGCACGTCGAGTACCCGATCGAAAGAAAGATCGGCTTGTTCTCAGACGTCGCCTTCGCGAACGCCTCGTCGCCCCACGCAAACCACTCCACGGGATTGTGCGCATGCTGCAAAAGGTACGGGCTGCGCTCGCGGGCCAGACGATTCATCAACCCATCATCGTCGATCGGCACCGAGCGATCTACCGGCACTTCAGGTGTAGAATCGCGGCGGAGGATTCATATGGCCGAGCGGGCGGCGCTGGCGGGCAAGCGGGTTGCGGTTCTCGTGGAGGAAGGATTCGAAGACCGCGAGCTGACAGGACCGCTCGACGCGTTGCGCGCCGCAGGCGCCGACGTGCGAATCGTCGGCCCGGCCAAAGGCGCGTCGTTTTGCGGCAAACGGGGCGACGCCACGGTGACGTCGGACATGGCCGCGGGCGAGGCGCACATGCGCGATTTCGACGCGCTGGTCATTCCCGGCGGCTACGCGCCGGACAAGATGCGGCTGCGTCACGCGATGGTCGATCTGGCGCGCGACGCGATGGAAGCCGGCAAGCCGGTCGCGGCGATTTGCCACGGCCCGCAGCTCCTCATTTCAGCGAACGTGCTGCGCGGACGCACGCTCACCTGCTGGCCGTCGATCGCCATCGACGTCAAGAACGCCGGCGGCCTCTACGTCGACAAGCCGGTCGTCGAAGACGGCAACCTCATTACGTCCCGCAAGCCGGATGATGTGCCGATGTTCAGTGACGCCATCATCCGAGCGCTCTCCCGGGTACACGTTCCGTAATGCACGATGCAGAATGCACAATGCATTCGACATTTTCATAGTGCACTCTCAGGTTCGATAGTGCATTGTCAGGTTCGAGGAACTGGAGCCGCCGGCCCTTCCTCGGGCCGGCCTCGCCGCAGCCTGGCGTAGGCGGCCGTGAACTCGGCGCCGTACAGCAGAATCACCGCCTGCACGTACACCCATACGAGAAACACAACGACGACGCCGATAGAGCCGTTGACGCGCGTGAACCGCGACATGTCGCGGACGTACCACGAGAAGGCTTCGAGCGTCCCCTTCCACAGGAGTCCCGTCACCAACGCGCCGATCCACACGTCGCGAAACCGCACCTTCGCGTTCGGCACGAAGTAGTACACGAGCCCCACCACGAGGATGAAGAGAAGCGTCGTGGCGTACCGAACGGTGAGGCTTCGCAACACCATGAGACCGGGAAATTCCGGCAGGAGAACCGCGAACCACGACGCGCTCACCATGGCGGTCGCGCTGACCAGCAGCAACGTCGCGAGCAGAATCAGCCCGGCCACACCCAGCATCACGAACGAAAAGAGCTTGTGCTTCCAGAAGCCGCGCGTCTCGACGCCCCACGCGTAGTTGACGGCCGTGCTGATCGCGCCGAAGACCCCGACCGCGCCCCAGACCAGCGCAAGCGACCCGGCCACGCCGAAGCTGACGGTGCTCGCCCGCAGCGCATCCAGCTGTTTGGTGATGAAATCGAACTCGGTCGGAAAATACTGGAGGACGAACTCGAACACGGCGGCCCGGTCGGCGGCGTCGGCGGTCGCGCGTCCCAGGAGCGCGAAGGCGAGGAGGAAAAAGGGAAACAGGGACAGCAACGCGTAATACGCGATCGATGCCGCGTAGGTGAGGTTGTCGCTGTTGTAGAAACCGAGGAATCCGCGCCACGCAGAGAGCCCGGTCAGCCGCGCGATGTCGCTCGCGCTCCGGCCGAGTGCGCGAAGAGAGGTCACGCCTCCATTATCGGCTATCAGCGCAGCACTCCTTCGATGGCGACCCGCACCCCACGGATGACCCCGACGATCCAGCTTGCCTTCGCTCTCACGTTCGATCGCACGCGATCGGCGGTGTCGTCCACCAGGTCCATCGTCGTGCGGATGGCGTGGTCAACGCGATCGGTCTCTTCCTTCACCTTCGCGCTCACCCCCTTGACGTCGTCGAGGATCGCGTTCACGCGCGCCATCGCGGGCGCGATCTGCCGCGCCTCGATGCCGTTGACGAGATCCATGACGCGGCGGTAGATCGCGAACGCCGCAATGCCGACGCCGACCACGAGCAGCCCTTCGAGCAGGCTCACGGCGGCCATGATGCCGAGGAGTAAATTGGTCGTTCCGAGATTTCCGTTCATGGTGACCCCTTATGAACACACAGGAGCCCTCAGTCGGACTCCCGCCCGTGCCCAAAGTTACAAGTTATGTGCCACGTAAATGATGCGCAAATGTCGAGATCGTGAAGCGACTTCGCTTTGGCGAGCAGATCTCTATCGAGGAAGACAGCGACCGCGATGCCGTCCCAGGGGACATCCTTAGGGCTGGCGGACGACTTCGCGCCGAGCGGCATCATGATCGTGAGCAGCGGCATCGCGATCAGGCAGGCGATCAGCGCTCTGGCATGGAGGGTCTTTTGGGACCCGGCCCTTCAGGAAGCAGCCGGCGACGCCGAGGATCTGCCAGTGCGCGCCGACTTGCCTCCATCGCGGATGTCGTGCTTCTTCATCTTGCTGTACAGCGTCGGGCGGTACAGGCCGAGAATTTGCGCCGCCTCCTGTTTGTTCCAGTTCGTGCGCTGCAGCGTCTGCAGGATGGCCATCTTCTCGATTTCCGCCAGCGTGCGGTGAGGCGGAATGACGAACTCCGCCGGGTTGGTCGACTCTTCGCGAATCGATTCGGGCAGATCGGCCACCGTGATCTCGGTCCCCTTGGCGACCAGCACCGCGCGCTCGATCGCGTTTTCCAGCTCGCGGACGTTGCCCGGCCACCGGTTGCGGATGAGCAGGTGATACACCGACGGCGCCAGCGTCTTGACGTGCTTCTCGTAGCGATGCCGGAACTTATCGAGGAAAAAATCGCAGAGCAACGGGATGTCCTCCGGCCGCTCGCGCAGCGGAGGCACCCGCAGCGTAATCGTGTTGATGCGGAAGTAGAGATCCTCGCGCAGCCGGCCTTCGCGGAGCGCCGTGTCCAGGTCGATGTTGGTGGCGCAGATCAGCCGGAAGTCGACGTGGACGATCCGGTCGCTGCCGATGGGACGGTATTCGCGCTCCTGGAGCACGCGGAGCAGCTTCGTCTGCAGGTACGGCGGCATCTCGCCGATCTCGTCGAGCAGCAGCGATCCGCCCTCGGCCATCTCGAAGAGGCCTTCCTTGTCCATCGTCGCGCCCGTGAAGGCGCCTTTCTTGTAGCCGAAGAGCTCCGATTCGATCAGGTCCTTCGGAATCGCCGCGCAGTTGATTTTGATGAACGGCCCCTTCGACCGCTTGCTGTTGTAGTGGAGCGCGTTGGCGATGAGCTCCTTGCCGGTGCCGTTCTCGCCTTGAATGAGGATGTTGGCCTCGCTCGCCGCGACGCTTTCGACCAGCTCGAAGAGCTCCTGCATCTTCTTGCTCTTGCCGACCACGTTCTGGAACTTGTAGCGATCCTGCAGCTTCGCCTTGAGCTGTTCGTTCTCGTCCATGAGCGATTTCTGCTTGATCGCCTTTTCCAGCTTGTCGAGGAGGCGCTCGGCGTCAACCGGCTTCTCGAGAAAGTCGAAGGCGCCGGCCTTGACCGCTTCGACCGACCGCGGGATGTTGCCCTGACCGGTAATCACGATGACTTCCGACTCGGGGTCGAGCTGCTTGAATTTGCGGACCAGCTCGATGCCGTCGATGTCGGGCAGCAACATGTCAGTGATGACGGCGTCGGGCCGCCAGGTCTTGAAGATCTCTTCGCCGCGTGTACCGATGAGCGCCGTCTTTACCTCGTAGTCGGCATGCTCGAGCAGGATCCTCAGCCACTCTGTCATCGCCGGCTCATCGTCGATGGCCAGCACGCGCTTCTTGCGTTTTGCAACCATAGTTCTGGTAGTGTAGTCAATTCGCGCAACAGGTCAATACACGCTCGAACATATCGTTTGCTTTCTTTACATAATGCATACAAATCATACGGATGAACTTAGGTCCATCTCCGTCAAATGACGACGTGCGATAATTCCGCGATGGCTGAGCCACCGACCCCACAGCCTCCACGGCCCCTTTCCCCGCTCGAGGTCACCCCGCCAGCCGACGACCCTTCGACTCGGCTCAGGGTCAACCTGAGCCCGCCGAAGGTCGACAGAATGCTGTGCGACCGCTGCGGCGCGGACATGTACCGCATGCACGCCGTCTGGCGCTGCCCCGACTGCGGGTTCAAGACCGACTGCTGCGGCTGGTGAGCGTCCAAGCATGAACTTGGTCGTCTGGTCATCTAGTCATCTGGTCATTCAATGACCCAATCAAATGACCAGATGCACGTCCTTCTTTCCAACGTCGACCCGCACGACGCCACGTTCAGAACGAATCGCGATCGCATGCGGCAGCTCGTCACCGAGCTGCGCGAGCGCGTGACGGTGGTCCGCCAGGGCGGCGGCCCCCAGTACGTCGAGCGCCACCGCGCGCAGGGCAAGCTCCCGGTCCGTGAGCGCATCGATCGCCTGCTGGATAACGGATCGCCGTTTCTCGAGCTCTCGGCGCTCGCAGCGTTCGACATGTACGACAACGACGCCCCGGCCGGCGGCATCGTGACGGGGATCGGCCGTGTGTCGGGCCGCGAGGTGCTCATCGTCGCCAACGACGCTACGGTGAAGGGCGGCGCCTACTACCCGATGACGGTTAAGAAGCACGTGCGCGCCCAGCAGATCGCGCTCGACAACCGGCTGCCGTGCGTGTACCTGGTGGATTCCGGCGGCGCGTTCCTTCCGCTGCAGGCCGACGTCTTTCCCGATCGCGAGCACTTCGGGCGTATCTTCTTCAACCAGGCGCGGATGTCCGCCGCGCGCATCCCGCAGATTGCCGTCGTCATGGGGTCGTGCACGGCGGGCGGCGCGTACGTCCCCGCGATGTCGGATGAGACGATCATCGTCAGCGGGACCGGGACGATTTTTCTCGGCGGTCCTCCGCTGGTGAAAGCCGCGACGGGCGAAGAGGTCACCGCCGAGGAGCTGGGCGGCGCCGACGTGCACACGCGATTCTCCGGTGTCGCCGACTACTTTGCCGAAGACGATGCGCACGCGCTCGAACTGTGTCGGACCGTCGTCTCGACGCTTAACACCGCCAAGCAGCTGCCGCCCGACATGGTTGCGCCGGAGGATCCGCGGTACGACCCGTCGGAGATGTACGGCATTGTCAACGCGGACCCTCGCAAGCCGTACGACGTGCACGACGTGGTCGCGCGCCTTGTCGACGGTTCGCGGTTCGACGAGTTCAAGGAACGATATGGCACGACGCTGGTCACCGGCTTCGCGCGGCTGCAGGGCTTTCTGGTCGGCATCGTCGCCAACAACGGCGTGCTCTTCTCCGAGTCGGCGTTGAAGGCCACACACTTCATCGAGCTGTGCAACCTGCGGAGCGTGCCGCTCATTTTTCTACAGAACATCACAGGCTTCATCGTCGGCCGCCAGTACGAGCGCGCCGGGATTGCGAAGGACGGCGCGAAGTTGGTGCATGCGGTGGCGAATTCGGTCGTGCCCAAGTTCACGGTGATCATCGGCGGATCGTTTGGCGCGGGGAACTATGGCATGTGCGGGCGCGCGTACGAGCCGCGGCTGCTGTGGATGTGGCCCAACGCGCGCATCTCCGTCATGGGAGGCGAACAGGCATCCGGCGTGCTGACGTCGGTCAAGCGCGAGCAACTGGCTCGCGAGGGCAAGCCCTTGACCGCCGAGGACGAGGAGGCGATTCGCCGGCCAATCGTCGACAAGTACGAGCTCGAAGGGTCGCCCTACTACTCGACCGCTCGCCTGTGGGACGATGGGATTCTCGATCCCGTCGATACGCGGCAGGCGCTCGCGCTGGGACTGTCGGCGGCGTTCAATGCGCCGATCCCTGAGCCGAAGTTCGGCGTATTCAGGATGTGAATGAACACAAAGGACAGCAAGGAAGAAACCGGTCAGCTCACGATTTGACCCTGGTGTCCTTTGTGCCCATTGTGTTGATTCAGCGCCACGAATGATCAAACGCCTCCTGATTGCCAACCGCGGCGAGATCGCGATCCGTATCGCGCGTGCGTGCGGCGAGCTTGGCATTGAGAGCGTCGCGGTGTACTCGGAGGCGGACGAGCGCGCACCGCATGTGGCGGCTGCCGATCGCGCGATTGCGATTGGGCCCGCCGCCCCTCGAGACAGCTATCTGTCCATCCCTCAGCTCGTGCGCGCCGCTCAGACGACAGAAGCAGACGCGGTGCACCCGGGCTACGGCTTCCTGTCGGAAAATGCCGCGTTTGCGGACGCATGCGAACGCGCGGGTCTGATCTTCGTGGGTCCGCCGTCGCATGTCATTGCCTCGATGGGCTCGAAAATCGAGGCGCGCCGCCTGATGCAGTCGGCCGGCGTTGCCGTCGTCCCTGGCGAAACGCCAGACGATCAGTCCGATGACGGCATCCGCCGCGCGGTCGATCGAGTCGGTCTCCCCGCGCTCATCAAGGCGTCTGCCGGCGGTGGCGGCAAGGGCATGCGCCGTGTCGTCGCCGCGAGCGACATCGCGGACGCGGTGCAGAGTGCGCGGCGAGAGGCGCTGTCCGCGTTCGGTGACGGCACGCTCTACGTCGAGCGGCTGATCGAGCGGTCCCGCCACGTCGAGGTGCAGATTCTGGCCGACCATCAGGGACACGTCGTCCATCTGTTCGAGCGCGACTGCTCGGTTCAGCGTCGGCACCAGAAGGTGATCGAAGAGAGCCCGTCGCCGGGGCTCACGCCGGAGCTCGTTCGACGCATCACCGACGCGGCCGTGCGGGCGGCGGACGCGGTCGGCTATCGCAACGCGGGCACGATTGAGTTCCTGCTGGATGTGAAGGACGCGTCGTTTTATTTCCTGGAGATGAACACCCGGCTGCAGGTCGAACATCCGGTCACCGAAGCGGTCACCGGACTCGACCTCGTGCGAGCGCAATTGATGGTCGCGTCCGGCGAACCGTTAGGGTGGGACACGCATCAGCCCACTCAACGCGGCTGCGCGATCGAGGCGCGCGTCTACGCCGAAGACCCGGCTCGTGGATTTCTGCCGCAAGCCGGCCGCGTGCTGCTGTACCGCGAGCCCCGGGCGCCCGGCGTGCGGATCGATTCCGGGATCGCCGAAGGCGCCGAGGTGTCGGTCCATTACGATCCGCTGCTCGCGAAGGTCATCGCGTCGGCGGAATCGCGCGAGCTCGCACGTCTCCGTCTGATCGCGGCGCTGCGGCACTTTCCGATTCTCGGCGTCCGCACGAACATTCCGTTTCTCCTTCGCATCCTCGATCATCCGCGCTTCCGCGCCGGCGACGTCGATACGGCGTTTCTGGACGACGAGGTCTCGTCGCTCGCGGAACCCGCCCACCTCGAGGCACCGGCCTTCGTGATCGCGGCGATGGCCGCCGCGCCCGAAGCCGGCGGAGTCGACGCGCGACTCGGTTGGGACCCCTGGCAGCAATCGCGTGACTGGCGGAACTGATGCCCGGAGAACCCGTCCTCACACGGATCGCGCCTGGCACGTTCTCCGTTGACGTTGGAGGCAGGCGCGAGATTGTGTATGTCGCCGGACCGCCCAACGATCGCTGGGCCTTTTGGAACGGACACATCTTCCACTCCGCTGGCGACGCGGAGCCGACGGCCAGGCGCGAGGTTGGTCCGCGCACGCCAATCGCGCATGCCTTGTCGGCGCCGATGCCCGCAACCGTGATTCGCGTCCTCGTCGCGCCAGGCGCACGCGTGAAAAAAGGCGACGCCGTCGTCCTGCTCGAGGCGATGAAGATGGAACTGGCGGTGCGGTCGCTGTCGGATGGCACCATTACGGCGGTCCGTTGCCACGCAGGCGAGCTCGTACAGGCGGACCAGGTGCTTGTCGAGCTGGGATAAACGACCGTTATGGATCTCGCGAATGTCCGTGGCCGCCGCATCACCATCGTCGAGGTCGGTCCGCGCGATGGTCTGCAGAACGAGCGCGCGTCGATCTCCACGGCCGACAAGATCGCGTTCGTCGATCTTCTCAGCCGCGCGAATCTGCCGGTCATCGAGGTGTCGGCGTTCGTAAGCCCGAAATGGGTTCCGCAAATGGCCGATGCGACCGAGGTGTTCGCCGGCATCACACGAACACCCGGGACGCGCTACACCGCGCTCGTGCCCAACATCGCCGGCCTCGAGCGAGCGTCCGGCGCGGGCCTGCACGAGATCGCGGTGTTTGCGGCGGCGACCGAGACATTCAGCCGGAAGAACATCAACCAGTCGATCGAGGAGTCGATCGCGACCTACACGCAGGTCTGCGAACGGGCCGTCGCGCTCGGCATTCGGGTGCGCGGATACGTGTCGACGGCGTTCGGGTGTCCGTACGAGGGCGAGGTCGCGCCGGAAAAGACCGCCGACGTCGCCGAGCGACTGATTGGCCTCGGCGTCTTCGAGGTGGCGATCAGCGACACGATCGGGGTCGCGCATCCGGGACAGGTACGCCTGGTGCTCGATGCGGTGCTCGCCCGCGTGGGGCTCCGGCAGGTCGCGCTGCATTTTCACGACACGCGCGGCACCGCGCTCGCGAACGTATTAACGGCGCTGTCCTATGGGGTGTCGACCTTCGATGCGTCGGCGGGCGGGGTGGGTGGCTGTCCGTACGCGCCCGGCGCGGCCGGCAACCTCGCCACCGAAGACCTTGTTTACATGCTGGATGGATTGGGCGCGGATACCGGCGTGTCGCTCGCGGCGCTCTCAGACGCGTCGGCCTTCATCGCCGCGCACCTGGATCACCCGCTCCCGTCGCGATATGCTCAGGCCGTCGCCAGGCGACGGAACTTAGAACTGTAAGTTTTCACTTTCCTGCAGGATCTTCACGACCTCTTCAAACGGCGCCATGTTGATAGCGTCGTAGTCCGGCGGGCAGCCGAACTCCCGTTGCTGCGGAGCGGTCGGATTGCCGAGCGTGACGCAGAGGCCGCACCCAATGCACAGGTCCGCGCGTACGGCGCAGACCATGCGCCCGTCGCGATCCGGTTCCTCGACGATGCAGCCGGCGACCGGGCACGCAGCCTGGCAGATCGAGCATGCAAACGCGCCGAAGCAGCGATCGGGATCGATCACCGCAATTGTTTTCGGAGCCTTCTTGCGCGGCCCGCCCATCATCTTGGTCCACATGAGTGGGGATTATATCAGTTGGATCGCTTAGCGAAGCGGATGCCCGGCGGCCGGCTCGCCCGCTTCCGGCATCGTCATGAAGAGCGACGAGGTATCCTCGAAGATCGTGCCGTTTGCGTTCGTCGCGAAATACCGTGGGTTTCGTGGATCGAGGGGATCGGCCGCGGCCTTGTAGCCCTGGCCCGCCTCCCCATCTGCCAGGCCGTTGCAGGTCAGCGGCGCCTGCGCGAACGGGGTTGCCTGGACCTGAACGCGATAACTGGATTTCGTGACGGTGTCTGCGGCGCCCAATCCCCCGCCGATGAAAGGTTCGCGGCTGCCGGGCGGCGCCGTGCCAAGCGTCGAGAGATTCGGTGCGTAGAACCCGGCGCCGCACGTCAGCGCGAACGTCAGTTCGGCGCTGTTGATCGCGCGCATCGAGCCGATGGCCGACGCGGTGCCGGCCGCCGCCTTCGCCAGCGTCAGCCGCGGCAGGGCGATGCTGGCCAGCACGCCGATGATGCCGCACACGAAGATCAGATCGATCAGCGCAAATCCCCGCGCTTTACGAATTATTGGCACATGTTGACACTATTGTTTCGACTCGAGGGCCGTCAGGCTGCAGCGCCGGCTTCACAGCGTTCATTTCCCCTTCTTCTTGCTGCTCGAGACGTCGGGCACGTCCTCGCCGAGCGCCATCGCCAGATCGCTCTGGTGCTCCTGTTCCTCACGCAGGATCTCGCGGATGTCCTCGGCGATCGCGTACTCGCCGATCGCTTCGCACTCGCGCACGCGCTGCCGATACGCGCGGATGGTGTCGTTCTCGTTTTCAAGATCGGCGCGCAGCATCTTCACGGCATCCTCCGACAAGACGACGGACGGCACCGTCGCTGTCGGCATGCCTCCCAGGTAGTCGATGTGCTTCGACACCTTGAGCGCATGCTGCAGTTCCTCCGAGGCGTGCTTTTCCAGCTCCTTCGCGATGTTCATGTACTGTGCTCCTTTGAGCACCTGCGAGTAGATCACATACGCGATAATGGCCTGGTACTCGCGCGACAAGTCTTCGTTGAGGCGATCGATCAGTTGCTCGCGTGTGATGGTCGATTCGGTCATCGTGTCCCTCCGTTCGTGTGACAGCGTAAAAGAGACCCAGCTCGGCACTGGGAACAGTACGGAGTTCATCTTGGCAAAAACGGTGGCGCCATGACTCGCATGCTTCTCGTCGCTCTCCTCGCGGCCCAGACCGTCATCACGCCGCCGGACAACAATTACTCGCCCTCCGAAGACGTCAAGCTCGGCCAGCAGGCGGCCGCCGAAGCAGAACAGCAGCTGCCCATTATGCGCGACGACCGAGTGGCGTCGTACGTCGATAGTATCGGCAGGCGCCTGGTCGCCGCGATTCCCCCTGAATCTCGGCACTCCGAGTTCCGCTACACGTTCAAGGCGGTCAACGTGCGGGAAATCAACGCATTCGCTCTTCCCGGCGGCCCGATGTACGTGAACCGCGGGATGATCGAGGCGGCGCACACCGAAGGCGAGATCGTCGGCGTCATGGCACACGAGCTCAGCCACGTCGTGCTCCGGCACGGCACGGCGCAGGCGAGCAAGGCGACCAAGTACGAGATCGGCGCCGTCGCGGGCTCGATCCTCGGCGCCATCATCGGCGGCAACATCGGCACCATCGTGGCCGAAGGCACGCGGTTCGGTCTGGGCACGGCGTTTCTCCGATTCGGCCGCGAATTCGAGCGGCAGGCCGATATCGAAGGCTCGCACATCATGGCGCGCGCGGGGTACGATCCGCGCGACATGGCGAACATGTTCAAGACGATCGAGAAACAGGGCGGGCCCGGCGGACCCCAGTGGCTGAGCGATCACCCGAATCCCGGCGATCGATACAACTACATTTTGCAGGAGGCCCGGACGCTCCGCATCGAGAACTCGGTGCGCGATACGAGAGACTTCGATCAGGTGCAGGCGCATCTGAAGCAGCTCCCGCGGGCGCCCACCACCGAGGAATCGACGCGATCGGCCGGCAACAGACGGACGCCGCGCGACGGCCAACCTCCGGCCGGCAACATCGAGCCACCCTCGTCGCGCTACATGTCCTACACGGAAGGGGATCTGTTTCAGGTGAGCGTGCCGTCGAACTGGCGGGAGCTTCCCGGGAACAACGCCGTCACGTTCGCGCCCCAGGGCGCATACGGCGCGATCAACGGTCAGAGCGTGTTCACGCACGGCGTCGAGATCGGGATGACGCGCAACGAGACGCACGACCTGCAGACTGCGACAGACGAGCTCATCGGCTCGCTGTCGCGCGGAAATCCGGACCTTAGACGGTCGTCGAACTCCGCTCGGACCAGTATCGGCAACCGCAACGGCCTGCGAACGCTGCTGTCGAACACGTCGGAGGCCACGGGACGGCCGGAAACAATTGCGCTGTTCACGGCGCTGCTTCGGGACGGGAGTCTGTTTTACGTGATCGGCGTCGCCCCGCGCGATGTCTATAACGACTACGACAGCACGTTCCGTCGGGTCGTCAGCTCGATCCAAATCAGCGGCTGATTAGTACTTCAGCGACAGCCCGATACTCGCGCGCCAGAAATCGAGCTTCTGCTGCGAGAAACTACTGGAGATATTACCCAGACCCGGGATGTTCACATCCTGCAGCGTGTGCAGATGGCGCACGTCGCCGCGGATCCCGACGTGCTGGCTGAAGTACGCGTTCACCCCGCCGCCAATGTCGTAACCGAGCGCATTCTGCTCGGTGTTGAATTTCGTCAGATCGAATGACGCGTGGGGCCGAATCAGGCCGGTACCTACGAGCACGTAGGGCTGGACCGGGCCCGCGCCGACGCCGATCAGCAGATTGCTCATCAGCGTGAACACCGAATTATCGACGTTGGGTGCCTTTCCGAAGAAGTCCCGAGCCCAGGCGATGTCTTCCTCGAACCCGAACACCGAGCCCATCCGGCCGAACGAGATGCCGAAGTTCGTGCGTTTGTCCTCGCACGAGGTGAGCGCGGGGCAGTTCGACGAATCGCCGCCGTAATTGAACCCGTAAAAAGGCGTCACGAACCCGTCGGCCCGGGCCGGTGCGGCCGCGACGGTGAGTAGCGCGACGGCCAGAGCAAGAGACTGAAGTGTACGCACGGTGGTCCTCCTGCCTCTATTATCGTCACAACACTTCACCTTCAACACCCGCTGACGCCTCGAAAGCTCATCCGCCGCTCCACACGCGGCGCGCCGCCTCCACGACCAACTCCAGCTTGCGCCACTGATCGTCGATGGTCAGGAGATTGCCGCGCGCGACCGAGGCAAAACCGCACTGCGTGCTCAGGGCGAGATTCTCCAGCGGCACGTATCTGGCGGCCTCGTCGATGCGCGCGCGCAGGTCGTCAACGGCTTCGAGCGCAGGATTCTTGCTGGTGATCAATCCCAACACCACGTTCTTCCCCGCCGGCACCGCCTGAAGCGGCCCAAATCCGCCCGATCGCTCATCGTCGTACTCGAGGAGAAACGTGTCGACGTCGAGCGATCCAAAGAGCTTCTCCGCAATCGCGTCGTACGCGCCTTCGATGTACCAGCGGCTGCGGCTGTTGCCGCGGCAAACGTGAAGCGCGTACGTGACCGTGCCGCGGGGCATGCTGCGAAACGCCGCGTTGTCGCCTTCGATTCCGCGCTGCAGTTCCTCATCCGGATCGAGCCCTTCCTGCCGCAACCGTTCACGCTGGAGTGGATCGAGATAGTGAGAATAGAACGGGGCATCGAGCTGGATGTACGTCACGCCTTCCTGAACGAGCCAGGCAATCTCATCGCGGATAATGCCGACGACATCGGCGAGGAGCGCGGCACGATCCGCGTACACCCGGTCGGTGATGCCAGGCTTGTAGCTGGACACCATGAAGTTGGACGGCGCTGGCAAGGTGACCTTGAACGGGCCATCGGCGGTCTGTTTCAGGAACGGCGTCTCGAGAGCCGTGAGCTTTCGCATCTTGCGAAGGCGGACGCCGGCGGCGTGGGCCGTACTGGCTTCCATGCCGCCGCCAGGCCCCTTCCACTCCAGCTGCACGCGGTCCGGCACGAAGCCTTCGACGGCCTCGGCCATGTCCGTCAACCATGAGCCGCGACGCATTTCGCCGTCGCTCAGAATGTCGAGGCCGATGTCGCGCTGCTGGCGGAGCGCCTCTGCGATGGCGCGATCTTCGGCGGCTCGCAGGGCGTCCGCCGGCAGTCGGCCTGCCTCGTGAGAACGGCGTGCGTCGAGCAGCTCCGGCGGACGCAGCAAGCTTCCCACCTGTTCGGCACGGTATCGTGTTGTCACGTAGGCCGCGCCAGTTTACAGCTGTCCGGCCCATGGCGCCTCGGCGCGCGTGGCCGTTTTTTTTGCTGCGGCCGCAGGTCCACGGCGCGCAAATCGCTCCTTGGGACGATCCTCGTGAGGGCTGGGCTCGATTTCCGTATAATGGGGCGCGCTTCGGACTGGCAGAGTTGCTCTTCACGCTAGCCGCATGACAATAAGGGGAGGAGTCATGAAGCTTACGGTTCTCGGGAGTGTTGTCTTCGTCGCCGCGGTTACGGCCGGTCTGGCGGCACAAGGCCCCAACGCGGAACAGACGATCATGGGATGCGTCAAGGGCGACGGCACGGATGCGAATCCGTGGATGCTCACCGGTGTCATCATCCCGCCGCCCCCGCCGGCGGTCGCGCCGGGCGGTGGAGGTGGCGGGCGTGGCGGCGGTGGGCGGGGCGGCGGGGCACCCGGCGCTGGGGGGGCACCCGGAGCGGGCGGCCCACCCGCAGCGGGCGGCGCACCACCGGCGGCAGGCGGCGGCGGCGGTGGCCGTCGTGGCGGCGGCGCGCCGGGAACTGGCGGCCCACCCGCAGCGGGAGGCGGACCGCCGGCTGGCGGCGGACCTCCGGCGGGCGGACCTCCGGCAGCAGGCGCAGCCCCGGCCGGCGGACCGCCAGCAGCGGGCGGAGGCGGCGGGCGTGGCGGAGCGGGCGGCGGTCGTGGCGGAGCGGGCGGCGGTCGCGGCGGCGGCGCGCCAGCTGGTCCCCCTCCACCACCTCCGGTTCCGCAGAACTTCAAGTTGAACGGCATCAACATGACGCCGTGGGCCGGCGGACGCGCGGAAGTCACCGGCACCGGCGCGACGGGCGGCTTCAACGTGACCAACGCGCGCTCGATGTTCGGCGCCTGCCAGTAGGCAGACCTCTCGGCGCGAGCGGAGACACCTTGTCCTCCGCTCGCGTCATTCTCCCCTCTCGCCCCTGGCCCGATAAGGATGAGGCGGACAATGACGAGGCGCGTGATCGCGATCGGCGCGGTCGTGCTGCTGATTGCGGTCACCGCGCTCGCGCAATTCGGCGGCGGCCGCGGACGATTCTCCATCCGCCCCAACATTCCGTACGATGGCCGCTTCACTTTCGTCCGCGTGAAGTACACCACGGCGCCGGGCGGCTTCTGGTATAGCGGCTGGCCCGCGTGGGGCCACGGCTACCCGTTGGCCGAGCAGAACCTCATGAACATCATGAATGAGGTCAGCTACCTCAACCCGCACATCCAGGACATCAACACGCTGTCGCTGGACGATCCGGAATTCACCAAGTATCCGGTGGCCTACTTGATTGAGCCGGGCTGGTGGGCGATGACCGACCGTGAGGCGGCGGCCTTACGCGCGTACATCGAGAAAGGCGGGTTCGTCATCGTCGACGATTTCAAGCCGACAGGATTCAACGGCTGCAACTGCTGGGAGCACTTCGAGGCGAACATGAAGCGCGTCCTGCCGGAAAGCCATTTCTTCGAGATGGACGGGTCGCAGCCGATCTTCCACTCGTTCTTCGAAGTCCCCTCGCTCGACATCGTGCCGCAGGCCTACAACGCCGGCCGGCCGATCTTCCGCGGGTTGTTCGAAGACAACGACCCGGGAAAACGGCTGGAGATGATCGTGAACTACAACACCGACATCTCCCAGTTCTGGGAGTGGTCGAGCGTGGGACTCCGGCCGATCGATCAAACGAATGAGGCGTACAAGCTCGGCGTGAACTACATCATGTACGGGATGACACATTAGAAGTTTGAAGGCAAAAGGCAAGAGCAAAAGTTAAGAGGCACTCTTTGACCATGAAACTGACCACTACTCGCGCGTTCGTCGTCGCGGCCGCGGCCGCGTCTCTCTACACGGTGATGGGGGCGCAGCAGCAGCTGGCGCTGCCGGATCCGTTTGCGACGCCGTCCACACGCAACCAGTCGAGTATCGTGCCCAAACCCGACGGCACAACTCTGATAGTCCCTGCCGGATTCAGCATCAGCGTGTTCGCGGACAACATGCCCCAGGCGCGGATGATGGTGTGGGCGCCTAACGGCGACCTCTTCGTGGCCCAGTCGCGCGCCGGCATCATCAGTGTCATGCGCGGCGGCGTGCCCGACATGCGCAGCGATTACGCGACCGGGCTGCAGAATCCCTTCGGCATGGCGTTCCACGACGGCTATCTCTACGTCGGCGAGACGACGAGGCTCGTCCGCTTCAAGTATCAGCCTGGCGACACGAAAGCCTCCGGCATGCCCGAAAAGCTCGCCGATTTCCCGGGCGGCGGCCACTCCACGCGCAACGTGACCTTCAGCCGCGACGGCAAGAAGATGTACGTCGCCGTCGGTTCCATGTCGAACAAGAGCGCGGGCGAGGATCCGGTGCGCGCCGCGATCAATGAATACAACCCGGACGGCACCGGCCATCGCATCTTCGCATCAGGGATTCGGAATCCAGTCGGCCTTGCATGGCAGCCGGGCACCGACACGCTGTGGACCGCGGTCAACGAGCGGGATACGCTCGGCGACGATCTGGTGCCCGACTACATCACGTCGGTGAAGGACGGCGGTTTCTACGGATGGCCGTACTCGTACACCGGCAGTCATCCCGATCCCGAGCACGTGGGCAAGGAGCCGGAGCTCGTGAAGCGGGCGATCGTCCCGGACGTGCTCATCCCGGCGCACTCCGCCGCGCTCGGCATCGCGTTCTACGCCGGGTCACAGTTTCCGCAGCGCTACCGCAACGGCGCGTTCGTCGGACTGCACGGCTCGTGGAATCGCTCGAAGCCCACGGGCTACAAGGTGGTCTTTGTGCCCTTCTCGAACGGCAAGCCGTCCGGCGCGCCTGAGGATTTCGTCACCGGCTGGCACCTCACTGACACGCCCAATACCGCCTGGGGACGGCCCGTGGGCGTCACCCTCGCGCGGGATGGCGCACTGCTGGTGGCCGACGATGGCGGTGGAAAAATCTGGCGCGTGAAATACGGGAACTGATGAATCCAGGACAGCTCGACCTCGCAGACGTCGCGGTCGAGGGGGACTATCAGTTTGTCCGCCGGCGGGTGGGGACCAGCCCCAGTGAATTGCGGGGGCTGTTGGAGGAGGCGCATCTTAAACTGTCCAGTCTCGTCTCGGATCTGCTGGGCGCCAGTGCGCGGCGCATCCTCCAGGCGGTCGCCGATGGCGAAACCAGTCCCGCGCGGTTGGCCGCGCTGGCCAGTCAGCGCTTACGAGCGACGCCCGAGCAGTTGAGCGATGCCCTTGGCGCGTGCACGACCCTCCACCCAGTCTACCGGCGGCTGCTCGCCCTGACCCTCGAGGAATTGCGCGTGCTCGAGGATCACATCGACCAACTGGATCAGGAATTAGCGCGGCTGCTCCGCGCCCACCAGGAGGGCGTGCAGCGGCTCGCCGCGGTGCCCGGGTTAGGCGTGGACTCCGCGCAGCAGATCATCGCGGAAGTGGGGGCGGCCGCTGCGACCTTTCCCTCGGCCAAGCACCTCTCGTCCTGGGTCGGCGCGTGCCCCGGCGATGAGGAAAGCGCCGGTGTGAACCACAGCCATCGCTCGCCCAAGGGCAATCGGCAGATGCGGCGGCTGCTCAATCAAGCGGCCAACGCCGCGGTCAAGACCAAAGGTAGCATCTTCGAGGTCGTCTATCGGCGGCTGGTCCCTCGCTTGGGACACGCGCAAGCCATCGGGGCGGTCGCGCATCGTCTGTGTCGCCTGATCTGGAAGACTCTGCACCAAGGCCTCGCGTACGAGGAGTGCGGACCGGCCGTGACCACACAGCGAGCGCAGCGGCGCGCCGCCAAGATGATCCGGGAACTCCGAACCCTTGGCTATCGTGTCGAGCTCGTCCCGGCTCAATCGGGCAGTCCAGCATGAGTGGAGATGATTTTCGACCCTGGTTCGAGGAGCTGAAAGCACGACTGCCTTCAAAGTAAACCTTCGTAGTCCTTCTAAGTTCTAAGTTCTAAGTTTTCAGTTTTCAGTTTTCCCAGCGTAACCCAGTCGCAGCATCCCTTCCTTCGCTCCGTTGACAGTGCCCTGCGTGAGCCACTCGAGCGACGCGCGGAACAGCACCGTGTGGTTCGCTTCCCACATCGCGTTGTGTGAGGCGCAACCGAGATCGACGAAGATCTTCTCGCGCGCGCCGAGGTCAGCGTACAACTCCCGGACGCGCGCGGGCGGCACCTGCTTGTCGTGCACGCCGGTGACCATCAGCGTCGGCGTCTGCGTCTTCCCCACCGCCGCCAGGTTCCAGCCCCACGTCGTCGTCTGCGGCGCGCGCCGCACGCCGGGGCCCCACGTCGCGCCGACCGGATCGGATGCGAGCATCTGCGACCAGACGACGTCGCTCGTGGCCTGATCGAACTGATCGGGGCAGCCCACCTGCCGGTCCCAGTTCGCCACGAACTCCTGGTGTGATTGCGTGTTGAAGGCGGCGCCTGCGGCAGGCTGCGCGGGCGGATTGTCCGCGGTGGTGCGGTTGTAAGCAGGCGCGAGCAGCACCAGTTTCTGGACCTGGTCGGGGTGCTGCGCCGCGTACCCGCCGGCGCGCGGACCGCCGAGCGACCAGGCCACCATGCTGACGCGATCGACGTGACGGAGGGCGCGCACGTAATCCACCACGGCGCCAAGGTCGTTCCAGTCCGAGCCAAGCGTCGTCGCCGCGCTCGGGTACGTCGGCGCGCACGGCGCAGGAATCAGGCTCGGAACGAAGGCGCTCTGCTGATTGCGCGCGAGATTGCACGGATCGTTCATGACGGTCGGACGCGTCGAGCGCCCGTACCCAGTCATGTCCATCGAGAACACGTCGAACCCGGCGTCCGCCAGATATCCCATCCAGCTGAAATCACCGAGCGGCACGTCGAACGCCACTTCAGCCGGTGTTCCGGCGCCGTGCACGAAGAGCACGACGCCCGACCCGCCGCGCGTGACGACCCGGCCCGAGACGCGCTCCCGCACGTACAGCTGCGCGATCTGGCCGTTCATGGACGGGACCGTCGAGCGAACGCGCACGTAATGGTCAATCGTCAACAGGCGGTCGCTCTCGGCGTTGATCGACGAGGTGGTGGGCGCCGACGCACAGCCGGCCGCGGTCAGCAGCATCGCGAGGATCAGGTACTGTCGCATGGGCAAACGATACGCGTATGCGCGCGGTCTGTCGAGACCGCCGTCGAGTAACGGGCTGCGGGCCGTCTGTGCTATTTTCTGCGCGCGGGAGGAGCGAACCATGGGACGGACACGACCCTTTACCGGTGCAGAGTATCTGGAAAGCGTCCGCGACGGCCGGGAGATCTGGATTTACGGCGAGCGGGTCAAGGATGTAACGACGCATCCGGCGTTCCGCAACACGGTGCGGATGATCGCGCGACTCTATGACGCGCTGCACGATCCGGCGACCAAACCCATCCTGACGACCGAGACCGACACCGGCAGCGGCGGCTACACGCACAAGTTCTTCAAGGCGCCCCGCACCGCCGAGGAGCTGGTCGGCTGCCGCGATGCGATTGCCGCGTGGGCGCGCATCACCTACGGCTGGATCGGCCGCAG
>JBGPKK010000047.1:0-28295 GCA_041485905.1 Vicinamibacteria bacterium | reverse complement strand
TTCCTTCATTGAGTTCTCGGAACGAATTCCTGTTAGTTCACGGGCAATACGATTTGTGATCTCGGAATGGTTTTCCAAGTAGTCCATGATTGACTGCTCAGGAGTCGCAAGTGGATCATGCTTGATTTTGACAATCACTGAACTTGCTGTTTGTTCGACAACGGGCGGTTTAAGACGTAGCCGCTTCATGGCATCGAAAGCTGTGTTTAGCCCCTCGCCCACATCCTTGTTTGGAGGGTTGGGAAACTTGTTGACCAGCCGGACAAGCGCACCGTTGCGGGCGAACTGCTCATCCAACATGTTTTTGACCGTGATGTGACCTGGAAATACGCCAGGGCTTTCAACCTCAACTCGATTGTCGAATACGCCGATTTGAATATCGGCGGCGATGCTGTAATCGCGATGCAGCACAGCATTGGTTACGATTTCGTGTAGTGTTTCTCGCGGATATTGCACCAGCTCAAGTCCTTTCGGACCGAGTTTTTTGATACCCTCAACCATTGAGACTGTGCGCGCCACTGCGGAATAGATCAAGTCGTAAAGCGGTCCCTCAATCGTTTCAGGGTCGCCTCTTAAGGTCTCTCGTGTTCCTACATCATCGATCGTCCCATAGCGATACAACTTCACTGCCGAACGTTTCGGTAGGACTGCCTGTGGTTCGTCCGAAAACAGCAGGACGGCTGCGACTAACGGCTTGCCGGATCTGATCAGACTTTGTGACCGCAAGAACTTCATTGGCTTTGATGCGGGGACAACCTCGCGCACGAACTTCTCAAGGACATTCGATTCTGAAACAAAGTCAATGTCTACATCGACGGTATTGCGCTCATAGCTCTGGACACCTTTGTCCAGCCGAAGGCGTTCGCGCTCAGCCTCTGTTTTCGCGGCAAGGTTCTGTGCTCCATGACGGATGTAGGCGAGTCCATCATTGGCGAAAGCAATATCGGTGGACTTCTGCACAGCAACATGGAGAACAAGCCCAATGGACCCGGCAGATCTCAGAAACTCGTACGAGTATTCACTGCTAAGCGGGAACATCGTGGCGAGGACTTGAAGATGTGCGTTCGCGGCCTCGGGATTCTTAAAGCCACTCCAAAGTCTGTTTTTCGTTCCAAAGAATTCTTCTTCCGCAATTCCGACGTAGAGGTCTCCTCCGCTTGCATTGGCTAACGCGGAGATGGTTCTGGTGAGCTTCGCAGGCGAGATCTCTATCGCTTTGAGGTCGCAGAAGTGATCTTCGTCGAGCGTTAGAAGGCGGTCCCGTTCAGGCCCGCTAACCTCGACGATCTCAATTCCGCCCCTATCTGGCCTCGCCGACACCCGTCTACGTGCTTTCATTAGGTGTATGTTAGCACATTTTGATAATAAATGCGTAGATTACACCCATAATGTGTGGTTTAATGGGTGTGTTTAAAGGGAAGGCCATCGTTAGGGGTGGCTCTTCGTGGGCGGCGCATGGTGCCCACGGTTCGGTCTCTGGCGTCGATATACGACATCCCCCAGCGGGGTAACGACTGCAATATTGTGCTTGACGTTAAGCAATAAGTTCAGTATGATTCAGGACATGAACAAGCTGCCCGTTGCCAAGCGCGTCCAAATCCTCTCGCTGCTCTGCGAGGGTTCTTCGATGCGTTCCATCTCGCGCTTGTGCGACGTGTCAATCAACACCGTCTCGAAGCTGCTGGTCGATGCGGGCCGCGTCTGCGCCACATTCCACGATGAGAAGGTGCGCGGCGTGAAGTCGCGCCGGGTTCAGGTCGATGAAATTTGGAGCTTCACCTACGCGAAGAAAAAGAATGTCGAGAAGGCGAAGAAGGCACCCGAAGGCGCGGGCGATACGTGGACGTGGACTGGATTGGACGCAGACTCGAAGCTGATCATCTCCTGGCTGGTCGGCAACCGTGACGCGGTCGACGCGTCCGCGTTCGTGAACGACCTGGCGAGTCGTCTCGAGAATCGCATTCAGCTCACGTCAGACGGGCTTAAGCTCTACATCGACGCGGTCGAGGAAGCCTTTGGCGGGGACATCGACTACGCGATGCTGGTGAAGATCTACGGCGCGTCCGGAGAGAACGAGACGCGCTCCAGCCCGGCGAAATGCCTTGGCGCTATCCCGCACGAAGTCTGCGGCGAGCCCGACCCGAAGCACATCTCGACCAGCTACGTCGAACGGCAAAATCTCACCATGCGGATGCACATGCGCCGTTTCACGCGGTTGACCAACGCGTTCAGCAAGAAATTCGAGAACGTCGTTCACACGATGGCGCTCTACGCGGTGTTCTATAATTGGACGAAGATTCACAAGACACTGAAGGTGACGCCCGCGATGCAGGCTGGACTGACGGATCGCGTGTGGGATATGGCAGACGTCGTCGCGATGATCGAAGAGTCCGAGATGTTAGTCCCGGCCGCTCAAGCGAAGTGAGACACTACCCCGGCAGCAACCGGGCGTTAGCCGGAAATGGACCAACCACTGCTGAGTCTTGACCATGAGAGCTTCTTGCGCCTGCGAGCCGAAGTACTTCGCGAAATACAGGTTGAGTAGATCACCACTGGTATCACATCTCTGATTCCTTTGCGCATCTCGAGTGCACGGGACCCAACCGGTCTGAGTCGATTGCCAATCACTTGAATTAGTGGGTTCACTTTGAACGGACCGCAGATCTTGGGCCGAATTGAAGTACACCTGAAAAACATATTCGCTGGGCCAGGGATATTTGAGCGGTCGGTACTTGCCGCGGAAGCGAAGCGTCACTCCCTCAAACGGGATGTCGATTGTGCCTCCGTCTGGAATGCTGCCCTGCCCGTCCACAAATATCCCAGTGACCATGAGGTCATCAATCGGTTTGAGCTTCAGTGGCAGCGAATTCGTCCCGTCTACATTCACCGTGACGATGTCGAGTTGACGATAGCCATAGCCGACGTCCGTCGTGACTCGGTAGGTACCTGACGCAATGCCAGAAAAAACGGCAGTCCCATTGACTGGTTGTTGAGTTGATATGCCGGGGCCGGCGATCTGCACCACAATACCAAAGCCGGCGTCCGTGATCGGTTGACCAGTCAGCTCATCGAGAAGCTGAACCGCCAGAGAGGACGAACCAGAGGGTCCGGAGGGTGAACTGCAGGCCAAGCAGCTTGACAGCGCCAAGATCAATCCCACCCCCCACCGTCGAATGCGTATTACGTGTGACCGCGAGCCAGCCATTCATCCGCCCTCGGCGACAATCCTCATCAGCTCAATTGCCGTGGATCGTGAACACAAATGTACGCACTTGGCCCCCTTATCTTCGCTTAAACCGGTGTTCTAAGAGCGGGCCGATTGTTTCTGCAGATCCTGGCGAACAGGCGAGCGTGAATGATGCTCGCTCGTCACTTGTCCACGGCCGCAAGACTCCACCTATATCGTCCGGACGAGCGGCCTCGTGCGGCGACGCGTCGAACTCGCGTGACACGCGCCAGTGGACAAAACGCGTCCGCAGGCCTGCCAGCCGCGTCGATCCGGATTGACTCCCGAATGCCTGCGAACCAGCCCGGACGGTGATTGTTCATAACGCCGGCGTTGGAATCCGCTGAATCGACGCGGGGCATCGACAGGTGGGGCCGGAGGATGCGTTTTTCCGCGCGACGTTCGGGCGGCGCGGCGCGAGGTCGCTCGTCCGGCACAGCGCCGGTCCGGCTCAAGCCGGACACCACGTACGAAGGACGGTCTGAAGACCGTCCGCTACACGGATCAGGAAAACACACTAAAGCGCTGCGCGGGCGTTTCGCAGCGCTCAAGCGCCGCGCCACGGCGTACATCCCCCAATCAGCGACGACGCTCCGCTAGAACTGGAACTGCAGCCCCATGTCGACCTTGCGCGGGTTGACGACCTGCGTCGGCACGCCGAAAAAGGGCGACGTCATGGTGCCGATCGGGTTGCCGTAGTTGTAATGGTTCGTCAGGTTCTGAGCCTGGACGTAGAACCCCACACGGAAACGCGGCTGGTTGTTGATGGCGACCGTATCCACCTGCGGCGCGCCGTTCAGAACAATGATGCGGACGCCCGGCGGCAGCGCGCCACCGCGTTTCCCGAACTGAAACGAGTAGCTGAAGCTCGCGTTCACCGTCCACTGCGCATCACCGCGCAATGTGTTACGGCCCACGCCGGCGGGCCGATCGTTGAAGATCAGATCGCCGTTGTCGTCGCGGCCGGTGAGAATCGTGTACGGCGTCCCCGTCGCGGCATTCAGGCCCACCTGCGCCTGAAGATTCTTGAGCGTCTGGGACACCATGGTGAGATTCACGCGATGCCTGGTGTCGCCGGGGTTCGGACCCCATTCGGTCGCCAGCGTGCCGCTCGGCGGAGGACTGAACGGGCCCTCGAAATTGTTGTCCAACACGCCGAACGTGTACTGGCCAATCAGGAAGACCCGCTTGAAGTCGATTCTCGGCGCATTTGTCGGAAGAACCGGCGGCGGGAGACCGCCGATCTGATAGTTGAAGCCCAGCGTGTGCTGACGCGCGCTCGCGTCCGAGACGGCCATCACGATATTACCGAACAGCGGATCCGGGCGAATGCCGTCGACAGGGGCGTTCAGGTTCAGCCCGCGTCCGATGTCCTCGCGGCGCAGGTAGGTGTATACGACGCCCAGACGAAGCTTCGGCGTGATCGCTTGATCGGCCGCCGCGGTCAGACGCGCGCTCCGCGGCATCTGCCAATCGCGGCTCAGGAGATACCGGTTCACCGGCGGAATCACACCGAGATTCCCAGGATCGGGATACGACGGATTGATGATGTCCAGCTCCTGCTGGCGGAACCCGTCGACCCGGAGTGTCTGCTCGTACGTGCCCTGGTCGAGCCAGTCGTAAAACACACCCGTGCTCAACCGCAGCGTCGTCTTGCCGCTCTTGAACGGCGCCCACGTGACGGCAAACCGGGGTCCGACGCTCCCGAAGTCGTTCACGTGCGTCTGAAGCTCGTACCGCACGCCCGGGCTGAGGGTGAGGTTCCGCCTGACGCGGATGTCGTCCTGCACGTAGAGCCCGCCGCGCACATCGAAGTAATTGATGAGCGGATCGCCGATCCGCCGCGTGTAGCTGCGAGGCGTGCCGGCAAGGAACGCGTCGTTGCTTTCGAAGGTGTAGGTCCCGAGATAATTCGACGTGGTGTCGGAGCGCCACGATCCGGCGTCGAACGTAATACCCGCCCGCACCGAATGGATCCCGCGAACGTAGTCGAGATCGGACGCGAGATTGAAGATCTTCGAATCGCGGCCGCCGGCCACTTGAGCGCCGCCCCTGGTGGATGCTTCGTTGATGCGGATGGTCGGCGCTTCGAGCGCGGCGTGCTGCTCGGAGTGCGACACATTGATGTTCAGGCGGGTGTTCGTGAAAAAGCGGCGGCCGAGCGGTCCGGCTTCCTGAATGCGGAACGTGTAGGACGCGTCTTCGCTGGAATATGCGCCCTCAGGTAAAACGTACCCGCCGACGCCGAGATTGCTCGCGGTATTCTTGTTCTGATAGAACGCCATCCGCAGCGTCTGATCGCGGGTGATCGCATCGTCGAACTGCACGGAAAGGTTGACGCGATCGCGGGGAGTCCGCAGCGTCAACGCCTCCGACTGCTTCGTGCCGCCGGGCAGCACGACGTTCAGGTTCGACGTGTCGTACGACGTCATCCCCGAGACCGAGACCGAAAACGAGCTCTTCTGCGGCACGATCGAACCGCCGAAGTTGAAGCCGTAGTTCTCCGTCCGTTCCGGCCCCTTGGTCGGCGTGAACGGACTTCGGCCGCTCATCGACCCGTCACGAAAACTGAATTGTCCGCCGCCGCGCAGTGCGCCGATGCCAGGCTGCGTGATGATGTCGATGAAGATCGCGCCGGCGTTGTGGTTCTCGGCGGCGAAGGCGTCGCGCGTGATGTGTATCGACTTGATCTGCGACTTGGGCGGAAGATCGCCGCCCTCGAAGCTGTCGACCCGGATGACCGCGCCAGGGCCGGCCATGTCCGCCAGTTGCTGCCGCACCACGTTCGGGTCATCGGAGAGGGCGTCGATCTGCTCGCGCGTGAGCGCCGACCCAAACGTGAGACCCCGCGGATCGGTCGCGGCCGTCTGCGCATCCCGTCCGACGGTGACTTCGTCGGTCAGCCTGGCGATCGTCAGGACAATCGTCTCTTTGTTGTCGCCGGTGCGCACCCTGACGTCTTTGATGGAACCGACCTCGAAGCCGGGGAACTCCGCCTGGACGGCGTAGCGGCCAGGCGCGAGACCCGCGATGGCCGCGATGCCCTGATCGGAGGTCTTCGCCGGAGCGAGCGCCGTGCGAGTGGCGGCATCCTGCCCCACCACGCTCACGGTCGCCGCCGGAATGACCGCACCGGTCTGATCGACGACAGTCACGAGCAGCCGGCCGTCGCGCCGCGCTTGCGCGGCCGCCGGGGATGCACACGCGATGAGGACGCCGAGGAGAACGACGAGTCCCACCTTCATTTTGAAACCTCGAATTTCTTCGGATCGATCTTCGCGTTGATCCGGAAGCCATCGAACGTGGTCTCTTCGATGGTGTCGGGACCGACGGCGCGCCGCAATCGGAAGGGCAACTTCAAACCATTCACATCGCGATAGTCGGCGAAGTAGAGACGGTTTTCCGGACCCGGCGCTGCTCCGCGTCCCGCCGGTCCCGCGCCCGAACCGGGTGCTGCTCCCGCAGCCGGACCCGGGACTGGTCCCGCGCCGGTTGCCGGACCTGGTGCCGGTCCTGGACCTGGTGCCGCGCCCGGATTGGGTGCCGGTCCGGGACCTGCCGCCGGTCCAGGGACGGGACCACGTGCCGGCCCCGCGCCGGGTCCGCGGCCCGGACCGGCAGGAGCGCCCTGCCATGTGACCATCACCGGCAGGTGCGTGTCCCTATAGACGAAGAAGCGCATGGCCAGGTTTGCTGGGCCCCCGGGAACTTTAACGTCGAGAACGTCGGCCATGCCCTGCGGCGCTTCGGCCTGTCCGGCGTACGTGAGGCTGAGCGGATAACTGCTGAACGAGCCGGCGAAGAAGCCGAGCATCAGCCGCGCGAAGTCCTGCTTGACGCCGTTGGCGCGCGCGCGACTCGCGGCCTGCTGCTGCTCCGGCGTGGGCGGCGGCGGTCCGCCCGGCCTCCCGGGGATGCCACCGGTCGGTGGGGCCGGCAACTGAATGAGCGCGTCGCCGCTGAAGCCGACCGTCGTCGGTCCGCTTTCCTGTGCGGGGATTTCGTCCTTGCGGACGTACTTGTCCGGCAGTTCGCTGGCGATCTCGAATTCGATCGGCACCAGATTGTCGCCACGAACCTGACGCGTGCGTCCGGTCGCGACGATGGTCTTGACGGCGGCGATTCGCTTCTCGCCGCCGAGCGCCTCTCGCGCCGAAGCGAGCACAGACGCCGCGTCTGGCGCGGGAGTTTGTGCGGTGGGAAAGGCGATGGCCCCGAGGGCAATACCCGCAACAAACGCAAAAAGGGCCACAGCGAATCGGAACGCTCGCATCAGCCTGCCTCCTGGGAAACCCTGGGTCCGAACTTTAGACACCGCTGGGGGCGGTTCGGCCGGCCAAACCCTATTTCTTGTCGAACAGGTCCTTGTACTCGCGGTTGTTCTCGCAGACGAATTCTTCGATTCGGTCGTATTCCGGCAGCAGCGGAAAGGTCCTGCGGATCGCCCACGGACCGGCAAAGACGTTGGGGTCTTCAATCGTCACGTCGTATTGCAGCGTGCCGTAGTCGATGCGCTGAAAACGCTCGACCACGTGCAGCGCCTCGGTGTGCCGGTAGCCGCTGATCTCGGTCTTGTCGTTGAACCCGATCGAATCGACGACCAGCGTGTCCCCCTCCCAGCGCGCGACCGGGTTGCCCATCCACGACGGATCGGGATCCAGCGGGTGGGGACGCCCATCGGTCGGGATGATGCGGAACAGATTCAGATACTCGTGCGCGATCACGACGTGTGTGGGCGCCTGGACGATCTGCATGTAGTAGGGCACGAAAAACGTTTGCGGGATGCCGGGCGGCAAGCAGCCGGCGTATTGACCGGTGTCGTCCGCCGCGCGGACAACCTTGTAGTTCTCCGCGCCTGGCTTCAGCGTCGGCGTCGTCGGCAATCCGCTGGCGCCAGGCGGTGGGGCGCCGCGACCGCCGGCGCCGTATCCGTAGACGCCGCTCAAATCCGGCTTGCCGTCGGCCGTCCGCGGGATGTCCTTCTTCACGCTCGCCGCACTCCCTGCGGCTTTCGCGACCGCGGGGCTCGTCCCGACAACCGTGACAGTGACCGATCGCGTTTCAGTGCCGTTCGGACCGGTGACTGACAGCGTGTAGGTTGTGGTCGCCGCCGGTGTGACGCGGCGGCTGCCTCTGGGCGCGGCGCGGCCCAAATCCGGCTCGATCGTGATCGCGTTCGGGTTCTCGGTGGCCCAGATCAAGGTCGCCGATTCGCCGGGACGGATGGAGCTCGGCTCGGCCTTGAAATCGAGAATGCGAGCGGGCGGCGCGGCCCGCCGCTGGATCGCTCCCGACGGCCCCGGCGGGGGCGCGCCCTGTGCCGGCGGCGCGGCCGGCGTCTGACCGAATGCCGGCGGAATGAATGACAACAGCGCCGCAGCCAACGCCGCGGCCCGGATCGTTCGTACGTGGTGGGTCATCACGGCCTCCGCTAGGATTTGATTTTCCTGCCGTCGGGCAAATCGATCAAAGACGAGAGCATCGCGGGCTTTCCGCTCTTGGCTGCTCCACCCGTGCAGCTGATCGTGTCGCCGGCTTTCACCGTCGACCGCATCCAGCCGTACGAACGCAGATGGTTCAGGCTCATCATCTCGATCTCCCACTCCACCGCCTCGCCCTTCTCGTTCTTGACGTCGAGATAAATAAACGCGTGGGGATTGGTCCACTCGAAACGCTTGACCGCTCCGGTCACGGTGACGGGATTGGCCATGTTGTACATCGCCGTCGAGTGATGCGCGAGCGTAGGGACCGTCATCAGAACCATTCCGACACAGGCGGCATACACGAACCCCTTGAGCCTCATCGAACATCCTCCATCATTCACCGGTTTTTAACCGCCGCGGTTGTGGCCGCCACGTCCTCGGGCGCCGCATACCCCTCAGTGGCGTCGTGGCCGCCGTGATACTCCTTTTCATCCGGCCGCCGGATCTGCGACTGCGCGACAACGCGGTCGCGGCGGATGCCGATGAAATCGTCAACGCGCGTCCAGCCGTTGTCGGCCTGGCGCTCCAGAAAGCGCGTCAGTCCTTCGTTCAGCTGGCGAATCACGTTCGGGCCGACGGCGTGGTCGAGCATGGCCGCCGTGCAGACCTGGACGGTCCCACATCCGAGCAGGAAGTAATTCAGCGCGTGCTCGAATGTCGAGATGCCGCCGATCCCCGAGAAGCTCTTGTCGGGAAACGCCTGCGTGAGCTGCGCCATCTTCGCGAGCGACAGCGGCAGGATTGCCGGGCCGCCGAGGCCGCCGGTCGACACCAGCCCGTCGACATGGATCTCGAACTCCAGCGTGTCGGCATCGAAGAGCGGCAGCGACGTAAAGGTATTCGACGAGGAGATCGCGTCCGCGCCGCCTAGGAATGCGCCGCGCGCCTCGACGACGATGTCGGTGGTGGATGGGGTGAGCTTGGCCCACACCGGCACGCGCGCTACTTCCTTGACGACCTTGGTCACGATCGACACCAGCTCCTGGTCCTTCCCGAGATTCGAACCCATGTCCTCCCGATCCATGTGCGGGCAGGACAAATTCAGCTCCAGCGCATCGCATCCCTCGTCCTGGCACGCCTTCGCCAGCGTCTGCCAGTGGCGCAGCTCGGTGTCGTTGCCGGATCCCGCCATGATCGACGCCACGAGGACCCGGTGCGGAAATGCCTGCTTGACGCGCCCCAGCCGCGGCACCCACCAGTCCAGCGTCTTGTCGGAAATCAGCTCCCAGTTCCAGGAGGAATGCAGCGCGGCGCCGGGGCGTTTCTTCATCGACAGGTGGGGAGAATCGGCGTCCGCGCGCAGGAACTTGGTCTTTGGTCCGGTGACGTTGACCACCGGATGCAGACCGATGGTTTTTGTCACCACGCCGGCCCAGCCGACGTCGAACGCGCGGAGGATGTTCGATTCGGATTCGGTCGGCGGCGCCGACGACAGGAGAAACGGGTTCTCGAATCGAATGCCCGTGAACATCGTCGAAAGATCGGGGGCCATCGTGTCTCCTGCGGAAGTCTCAAGTCTGAAGTCTCAAGTGCGCCGGCTCCGGCAGACTTGGGACCTGAGACTTGGATTATCTCCGTACGGTGGCTTCAATCACACCAAACGGCTGGTCGGTGGCGACGAACACTTCGTTCGGGTTGTCGAGGCCGAACGGAGTCAGGTCGACGAGAAGATGATGCCGGTTCGGCAGCGTGAGCGTGATCTCGACCAGATCGCCGCACCGAGCCAGCGCCGCTTCACCCATCGCGTAGAGCGTGTGCTGCACCGATTGACTCGCGTGGGCAGCGAACGTCCCGACGAGCGCGTCGCGAATACCGTCGCGGGCCGAAAAATCGGATGTGCCAGGCCGATACGACCACTCGGCCGTCACCGATGTCACCAGCAGGCGATCGCCGGTCTCTGGCAGCGTGGTCAGTTCGTCGCGCGGGAATCCGGCAAACGCCGAGTCGCTCGTCTTCATCAGGAGGAGGTTCGTCAATCCGGACGTCACACCGCAGCCGTTTCGGTCGCGCGTCACCGTGGCCGTCCACTGCTCGCCGCCAGGCTGCACGAAGGCGTGGGGACGGGGACGACCACCGACCGACAGATGCTCCCAACGCCTCTCACTCGCGACCACACGGACCCGCGACACCTGCGGTTTGCCGACAAAATGTTCCGCGAGGCGCAGACCGAACGTCTCGATGCGATCGATCGGATCGCGGCGCGCGAAGGCGTACACCGTGTTCTTCATCGTGTCGGTCGGGAGACAGCCACGATTATCGCCGTCGACGTACACAGGCTCGAAGGCGCCCTCGAGCTGGATATCGATGGTCACATCGACGATCTCGTCTGGACCGCCGGGGCTCGGGGATCGGCGTACCTGCACGAGCCGGATTTGCGATTTGCCGTACCGATTCCAGGTCAGGGTTGGCATGTGCTAGTGCCGAGCTTCATGAACCTTTGTACGTGCTGTACCCGTACGGACTCAGCAACAACGGCACGTGAAAATGATCGGACACGTCACGGACGTTGAACGTGATCTTCGCCTCCGGAAAAAACGGCACGCTGATCCCCTGGTCGCGGTGGTACGCGCCGATATCGAATGTCAGGCGGTAGGTGCCAGGCGAGATCGCGCGTCCCTGGGTCAGGGTCGCGAGGCGGCCGTTCTCGTCCGTAGTGCCGCGGGAGATCGGACTCCATTCGCTCGCCTGCCGCAGTTCCAGGATGACCGTGACTCCGGCGGCCGGCCGTCCCTTCGCCATATCGAGCACGTGGGTGGTAATCATGTGACGAGCTTGTTCAACCGCAATCGCGTGATCTTCCGCTGCTCCTCGGCTGCGACGGGCAGCTCCTCGCCGCGCGAGTGCGTCAATCGGTCCTCGATGCGTCCGAGCATCTCCGCGGCGCCCATGCCTGTTGCGCACACGATGAAAATGAAGCCGAAGCGGGCCTCGTATTCGCGATTGGCGTCGTCGAGCCTGGCACGTATCGCGGGCGGCGCCGACAGGGCCCCGCGTTGCTCCTCGGCGGACCACGCCGCCGACGAGCGCTCGCCGATGCGGGGGTGCGCTGCAAACGCCTCGAGCCAGTCCGCGGGGCCCAGACTGCGCCAAATCTTATCGGCTTCCTCACCCAGCGCCTCAAGATTCGCGAAGGGGCGGCGCGCCGCCATCTCGCGCGCCCAGCGGGAGGAGCCGCAACAGGGCAGGAGCCCGGTTTCGGCCCCTGTCGGATCGAGCGCGTTCAGCTCGTCAAGCCGCATGGCTCGGCGGCGGGCCTTAAACGGCCCGCCCTACATCTGATCATCGAGGCTTTCCGAACAGCCGCAGCCGTCCGATGCCGCCGTCCGGATAGATATTGAATCGCACGTAACAGACGTCGCCGATCTCGCGGACCTCATCGTCGAGCATCTGTCGGGCGTGCGGCTGCAGCGCAACCCGCGGCACGAGCTCGCGCCATTCTCCGGGACCGCTTATGGCGCCATCGAGGGCCGAGGGATTCGCCGCGCAGGCCTCGAGGCTGCAGGCGCCTGGCGCGTTCCCTTTGAAGTGGCGTGTGTCGATTTCAACCCGCCGGATCGTCCCCGGCGCGCCAAGCTTGACGATCGTCCAGTCGTGGCCGGGTCCGCGCCGGCGCCTGGTTTCCCATCCATCACCCATGTTCCGCGGCTCGCCGGGCATGATCAGATTGTGACGCGACCCGAAGAACATGTCGCTGCAGCCGACGACCGTCCCGCCATGCTCGACTGCCGCGAGATCGACGTCGCCTCGCCGCCGCAATCGAGGCCAATCCGGGACAACGTCGCCGTAGACGCGCAGCCGCGCCACACCGCCGTCCGGGAAGATTCGCAACCGGATGTGGGTCGCGTTGACTGCTCGCTCGATCGCGAACAGGTTGTGCGTGTCGCCCTTCAGCGGCGCTCGCGGAACGAGCTCCGTCCACTCGCCGGATAGCGGATCGACCGAGCACGCGTCGATCGCGCATGCGTCCGGGTAGTTCCCCTTGAAATGGGTCGTCTCGACGTCGACGCCCCGCACGATACCGGCGACGCCGAGTCGGATGATGCACCAGTCGTCGCCTGGATCGCGGCGCCGGCGCGTCTCCCATCCGTCCATCCACTTGCCGCGGTCGGTGTACTCGCCCTCGCGCCACGCGGGCGCCTCGGCCCGGATGAGCGCGTCTTTCGGCGCGAAGAACTCGTCGTTGGCCGCCACCACGCTGGCGCCGAGGCGCTCGGAGGCAAGATCGATCAGATCGAGAAACGGTACGGGCATCACCCTTCGAGCTAGCTCCTTGCCGCGCGTTTGAGAAACGACCCCGCGCCCGCCCGCCCGACGAATTTTCCGTCCTCGATCACGAGACGTCCGCGGGACAGGACCGTGTCGGTCGCCCCGGTGACCTGCCGGCCTTCGTACGGGTTGTAATCCACGTTCATGTGGAGCGTCCTGGCCGCCAGCGTGATGGTGCGCATCGGATCGAACACGACGATGTCCGCGTCGGAGCCCGGCGCGATGGTCCCTTTGCGCGGGAAGAGCCCGAAGATTTTTGCCGGCGACGTCGACGTGAGCTCAACGAACCGGTTGAGCGAGATGCGTCCGGCCCGAACACCTCCATCGTAGACCAGGCTCATGCGCGTCTCGATGCCCGGCGCCCCGTTCGGAATCTTCGAGAAGTCGTTCGTGCCGAGCTCCTTCTGCTCCTTCATGCAGAACGGGCAATGGTCGGTCGAGATCACCTGCAAATCGTTCCCCGCCAGGCCGCGCCACAACTGATCCTGCGTGGCTTTCTCCCGAAGGGGCGGGCTCATCACGTACTTGGCGCCCTCGAAGCCGGGCTCTTCGTAGTTGTCGTAGGACAGAAACAGATATTGCGGGCAGGTTTCCGCGTGCGCCGGCAGACCGCGGTCGCGCGCTTCGGTCACCATCTCGAGCGCCTCAACCGCCGACAGGTGCACGATGTAGATCGGCACGTCGGCGATTTCGGCGAGCGCGATCGCGCGATGGGTGGCTTCGGCCTCGGCGCGCGCCGGGCGGGTGAGCGCATGATACTTCGGCGCCGTCTTCCCGGCCGCCAGCGCCCGCTGCACGAGCACGTCGATCACCCCGCCGTTCTCGGCGTGCATGCACACGCTGCCGCCGTTGGTCCCGGTCCGCAGCAGCGCCTTGAAAATGCTCGCATCGTCGAGCATGAAGACGCCCGGGTACGCCATGAACAGCTTGAACGACGTCACGCCCTGCCGGACGAGCGCGTCCATCTCGAGTTCCACCTGATCGTTGAGCTCCGTGATGATCATGTGGAAGCCGTAGTCGATCACGGCCTTGCCTTCCGCCTTCCTCGCCCAGGTTTCGAGCGCATGGTGCAGCGTCTGGCCGCGGTACTGAATCGCGAAGTCCACGATGGACGTCGTCCCGCCGAATGCCGCCGCCCGCGTTCCGCTTTCGAAGTCGTCGGCCGATGTGGTGCCGCCAAACGGCATGTCCAGATGCGTGTGGACGTCGATCCCGCCGGGCAACACGTACTTGCCCGACGCGTCGATCGTCTTGTCGGCGTGCAGATCGAGTGTCGTGCCGATGAGGGCGATCGTTTCGTCCTCGACGAGGATATCGCCCCGGTACTGGTCCGATGCCGTGACGATGGTGCCACCTTTGATCAGCGTCTTCATAGTCGTGAGATTGTAGATTGCAGATTGCAGATTGCAGATTAAATTGTTCAATCAATCTGCAATTTCATGGAAGCAGAAGAGACCGCGCTTCCCGCGTCCACCCTTCCTCCCACGTCGGCCGCGCCGATTTGCGGGCGCCGGCGCGCAGCCGATCGAGCAGCTCCTGATTGGCGGGAAACGTCTCGAAGAGATCGAACAGCACGTCGGCGAGTTGGCGCGCGGTGGAGAACAGCAGGCCGTTATCGCCGTGGCGCACGCGCTCGGCCAGACACGCGCCGTAATCGAGTGCGCACACCGGCACGCCCGCGCCGAACAGATCGGCGACTTTCATCGGGATGTCGAGACCCGAGGAGGACCGATGGAGGCACAAACCCAGATCGGCGCTGCCGACCACGCGCGGGTAGTCTTCGGGCTCGAGCCACCGGGCGCGCAACTGAATACGCCGCGCGGGCAATCCCGCGAATCGCCGCTCGAACTCGGCGCGTCTCGCGCCGTCGCCGGTCACGAGGATGACCAGGTCGGGAAAGCGTCGCGAAGGCTCCGCCGCCTCCCATCCGCGAATCCGCTCTTCCAGCCGCCAGACCGCCTCGATGGCGACGTCGAAGTCCTCGTCTTCGGTCCAACTCGTCGGGCACACGATGAAACCGACGGCGCCGCGGATGCCCAATCTGGCGAACAGCGCCTGGCGGAACTGCTCGCGCTCGTGCCGGTCGACCGGTGAAAACACTGCGGCCGGCCGGTCGTAGAGCACCTGCGCGCCCTGCACGCCGAAACGGCTGGCGAGAAACGCGGCGAGCCCGCGCGACACGCAGAGATTCCCTTCGACCCGTCGGGCATCGCGCCGCTCGAACCAGCGCGCGAGCCGCACGGCCGGATGCCATTCGCCGAGCCGCAACCGCAACAACGTGTATCCCAGGTTGTGCCAATCGATGACGAATCGGACGCCGCGGCGACGAAGCGCAAACCACGCGACCGCGAGCGTCGGAAACTGCGGAGGATTCTGGATGAGCACCAGGTCCGGAGACTGCAACGCCTGGAGCGCCCGCCAGAGCCGGACACTCAAACGTCCGGCGTCTATCGTCGCGGCCAGCGAGTAACCGAACGCGGACAGCCCTTTGCGCTGTCTGAGCGTTGACGGGGCGATGCGATGGACGCGGATGCGCGGCTCATCGGCAATGGCGCGCGGCAGCGCGGTCCCTTCAAGGCCGACCAGATCGACGTCGACGGCGTTCGCCGCCAGCGCTCGCGCGTGGTACTGCATGCGGGCGCTTCGTCCCAGGTCTCCGAGTGCGACAACGGCGGCTCTCATCGGGGGAAATCGTGGGGGTGTTCCACATATCTTAGCCGCGTTTGCGCTCGTTCCAGAAACGCGCGAGAAGGTTGGCGGCAACCCGCCGCCGGTACTCCGCGGTCGAGCGCATGTCGTCGATCGGCGCAATCTCGTCGAGCAGAATCCGCTGAGCGTCGGCGATCGACGCGCCGGCCGCCAGCGCCGCTTCCGTGCTGGGGAGCCGCACGACGGTGGGCGCGACGCTGCCAAGCGCGATGCGAGGCTGGTCGGCGGCGACCGCCGCCATCACAACCTTGGAAATCGCCTGCGCCGCGCGAGTACCGACCTTCCGGAACCACTGCCGGCCCCGTACTTCTGGAACCTCGATCGCGGCGATCAGCTCATCGGCGCGTACGACCGACCGCCGATAGCCGGTATAGAGCGCGGAAAACAGCACGCGACGCACAGTGTCCGCGCTGCGCAGGACGACCGTCGCGTCCGCGGCGGCAAAGACTGGAAGCGTATCGCCGGCTGGCGATCCATTCGCGATGTTGCCGCCAATCGTTCCGCGGTTCTGGATCTGGACGGCGCCGACCTCCCGGGCCGCCGCGACGAGCATCGGGAGCCGCGTGCGGACGATCGGCGATCGGATGATGTCGGTGTAGGTCGCCAGCGCTCCGATCGACAGGACGTTCCCCCGCACCCGGATGCCGCGCAGCTCGTCGAGTCCCCACAGGTTGACGAACCGCGTCGCGTCCAGCGTGCCGAAGTTCAACGACACGTACAGGTCCGTGCAGCCGGCGACGGGCACGAGCGGTCCCTCGTCGCGCAACATGCGCAGCGCGTCGGCGAGCGACTTCGGTTCGAGAAGCGTGCGGTTCGAGATCAATCCCTGCATCAGGCTTTTCTCATCGCCTTTGAACCCGAAGCCTTTCGAATTGATTTGTAGATCGCCGAATACCCCGTGCATCGGCACAGGTTGCCTGCCAGTCCGGTTCGCATCCGATCGAGCGATGGCCGAGGTCCCAGCGCCACCGCCGCCAGGATCATCCCCGGCGTGCAGATGCCGCATTGCGCGCCGCCGAGCTCGACAAACGCGCGCTGCAGTGGATGCCGCCCGCCAAGCCCCTCGATCGTCGTCACACGCGTCCGCGCGGCATGCGCCAGCGGGATGAGGCACGCATTGACGGGAAGACCGTTCACCAGCACCGTACACGCGCCGCATTCGCCTTCCCCGCAGCCTTCCTTGGTGCCGGTCAGCCCGCATTCTTCGCGCAGTACGTCGAGGAGTCTCTTCATCGGATGCGCATCGATACGCGTCCGTTTGCCGTTGAGGGTGAAATACATGAGTCTCACGTCTCAAGTCTCAAGTGTGACGGATGACTTCAGACTTGAAATCTGAGCCTTCATGATCTTTTCCGGCGTCGCCGGGATCTCGCGCAGATCGAATCCCGCGTGGCGCAGCGCGTTGATGACGGCCGGCGCGGGGCCGTCGATCGGCATCTCGCCGACGCCCTTCGCCCCGAACGGACCGTGCGCGTAGGGGTTCTCGAGCATGACGACGTCCATGGCCGGCGTGTCGCGCGTCGTCGGAATGAGATAGTTCGTGAGCTGACTGTTTGCCATCGCGCCGTCGCGCATGACGACGTGCTCGAGCAGCGCGTAGCCGAGTCCCTGCGCGCTGCCGCCTTCAATCTGCCCCTGCGCGAGAATGGGGTGAATCACCCTGCCGATGTCGTGAACCGTCGCGAAGGCGACGGGCGAGGCCTGCCAGGTGTCGCGATCGACTTCGACCTCCACCACCGCGCAGGCCCACCCGTAGCTGCCGTACGCGTCGCCGCGGTACCTGTCGTCGTCCCAGGTGATGTCGGACGGCTGCTCATACTGTTTCGTTATCACGAGCGGGCCGTGCTTGCGCAAGTACTGGCGCGGCGACAGCCCGCCGAGTCGCGCGCGCATGTCCTCTGCGCAGCGCTGCAGGATGCGACCGACCACCATGCAGGTGCGAGACGCGACGGTCGGACCGCTGTCGGGCACTTCGCCCGTGTCCGCGGCGTTCACCTCGATGCGCTCGTACGGCCATCCCAGCGTATCGGCGACGATCTGGGCGTGCATCGTCCTCGTCCCCTGGCCGATTTCCGTGCTGGCCACAAGGATACGAGCGCCGCGCTCGGTCAGCGCGAGCGACGCTTTCGACGCCAGCTTCACTTCCCCGCTGCCGGTAAAACCGGAGCCGTGAAAGAACAGCGAGAGACCGATACCTCGGAGTGCCGGCTGCTGTCGCGATGCCGTGCGAACGACCGCTCGGCGCCGCCTGTTGAAGTCGGTGCGTGCGACCGCTGCGCGCAGCACCGCGATCGCGCTGCAATCCTTTCCCAGACGCTGACCGGTGGCCGTCGTGTCGCCCGGCCTGAGCGCGTTGATCTCACGGATGCGGACCGGGTCCATGCCGAGGCGTTCCGCAATCCGATCCATGTGCACTTCCACGGCAAACTGGGTCTGCGGCGCGCCGAATCCTCGAAACGCGCCATTGGGCGGCGTATTCGTCATCACCGCATTCCCGCGAATGCAGACGTGATCGCACCGGTACGGACCGCTCGCGTGGATCATGCCGCGCGACAGCACGACCGCGCTCAGCGTCGCGTAGGCGCCGCCGTCGAACAACGCATCGATCTCCATCGCCGTCAGCGTGCCGTCGCGCATGACGCCCGTGCGATGCCGGATGATGGCGGGGTGCCGCTTTGTCGTCGCAAGCATGTCCTCCACGCGGTCGTAGACGAGCTTCACAGGCCGGCCCGCCTTGCGCGCGAGGAGCGCCGCGTGGCCCGCAATCATCGACGGGTACTCCTCCTTGCCGCCAAAGCCGCCGCCGGTTTCCGTCTGAATCACGCGAACCTTGTCGGCCGGCAGATCGAGCAGTACCATCAGCGCCCGATGCACGTAGTACGGGCACTGCATCGATCCGTACACGGTAATGCCGCGTCCGCGACCTTGTTCCGGCACCGCGATGACGCCGTTCGGCTCGATGTAGAGTTGCTCCTGATGCCCCACGCGGTACTCGCCGTCGACGACAAGATCGGCCGCCGCAAATCCCGCGTCGAGGTCTCCCTTGTCGATACGAACGATCTTGAACGACGTCGACGACACCTGCGGGTCGAAATTGGGCGTCGTGGGCCGATACTCGATCTGCACGTCGGCCGACAACAGACGCTCGCGATCGGCGTGCGCCAGCAGCAGGATCGGCTCTGCGACGTGGCGAACGGCGCGCTCGGCCAGGCACGGCTGATCGTCGTCGATCAACGCGACGATGTTGCGGCCGGCAATGTCGCGGGCGTCGACGATGGTGAAGCCGGCGGTGCCGAAGTTGCAGCGGACGCCGGCAATCTCGCCGGCCGGGATCGTGGATCGAATGGTTCGCGCGTGGAGCAGCCCGGGGAACGTGAGGTCGTCGATGTACCGCGCGCGACCTGTTACCTTGTCGGCGCCTTCTTTCCGAAGAACGTTACGACCGACGGCTCGAGCAGCGCGACGCATCGCGCGACATTATAAGGAGATTTGCCATGCATCGGATTCTGACCGTCGCCGTGTCGTTGATCTGTCTGCTGTCGGCGGGGCCCGAGCGTGCAGCGGCGCAGGCCACCCCAGAGCGTGGCGGCAAAATCTGGGTCGGCCGGAATCAGGAATTCGAGGCGTTCATCAGGGCGGCGCCCATCGTCCGCGTGACCGACGTGGCCATCGGCGTCACCAAACCCAGGCGCGCCTTCTTCGCGCCGGGCGGTCTGTGCGGGAGCGTCGCGTTCAAGGCGTTGAGGACGAGTCGGGATACCGGCTATCTCGAAAGCTACCAGTCGGAAATCGCCGCCTACGAGATGGACAAGCTGCTGGGCCTCGACATGGTCCCGGTGACGGTTGAACGATCGTACGAAGGGAAATTGGGCTCGGCGCAGCTCTGGGTCGACAACAGCGTGTACCTGGAAAGTCTCAAGGGCCAGCAGTCGCCAGACCCCGAGGGCTGGAACCGCCAGATCCGGCGGTGGCGCGCCTTCCATAATCTCGTGGCGGACATCGATCCGAACCAGGGCAACGAGCTGGTGGTCAGAGATCCGGTCTGGCAGCTCGTGCTGATCGACCATTCGCGCGCGTTCACGAACACGACCAAGATGGTGTTCGACATGACCATGATCGACCGGCCGTTCTTCGAGCGAGTACAGGCGCTCGACAAGGCGACGCTGGACGCGAAGATCGGCAAGCTGGTGCTCGACGGGTCGAAATCGCTCCTCAGGCGGCGCGACCTCATCGTGGCGCATTTCGAGAAGCTCGCCGCGTCGAAGGGCGACGCCGCAGTGTTCACACCGTAAACCGACGCGATACAATTTCGTGCGCGGTTTTTGTCTGTTTTTCGCCCCCGGTTTTGCCGTTTTGGGAGTATGGTACGCATGGCCGAATGCCGATCTGGCAGCGTTTCCGTGAGAGGCGGGGCCCGACAGTCAACTGTCAGCAAATGGAGGATGTTATGAAGTTCAGAGTCTACGCAACCCTGGCCGCATTGCTGGTCGGCGTGAGCCTCGCCTCAGCCCAGGGCACCACAGCGAAGAAGGCAAGCGAGAAGGCGATGTCGGCGACCGGCGTGGTGACGTCCGTCTCAGGCGCATCGCTCGCCATCGCCGGCAAAGACAAGAGTGCGATGACGTTTACCGTGGACTCATCGACGAAAGTTCTCAAGAAGGGCGCCACCGCCAAGACAAAAGAGAAGCAGGCGGCCGGCGCGAAGGGCCTGGTCATCACCGATGTCGTGCATTCCGGCGATTCGGTCACGGTGCGATACATGAAATCGGGCACCAGCATGATGGCCACCGAAGTGCGGGTGCGATAAGCCCCGATAAGCCGAAGACTGCGGAGCGCGTACACATCCGGCCGATTGCGGCACGGCGGCGTCAAGACCGCCGCGCTCAACGGCCGGACCGACTGAGCCTTGACGAAAGCATTTCGATATGTGGCTGATTTTCGCGCTGCTGTTCTCGCTGCCGGTCATACAGGAGCCGTCCCGCGTTCCAGCGGTCACGGCCCCGTCGCAGCCGGCGAGCTCCAAGGTCTGGGTCGGACGGTACGCCGAGTTCGAGGCGTTCCTCGCGTCGGCGAAGATCGAACGGTTTGAAAATGTCAGCACAGGAGTCACCCGGCCGCGGCATGCGCTCTTCACGCCGGGAGGCCTCGCCGGTGGAGCGATCGTGAAGAACCTCCCGCCGGCCCGCCGCGAGGGCTACTGGGAAAGCTACAAATCGGAGATCGCCGCCTACAGACTCGACCGGGTGCTCCAGTTGGACATGGTGCCTCCGACCATTGAAAGACGCGTGGAGGGCGACCTGATGTCGGCGCAGCTGTGGGTCGAGAACACGCGCACCCTGAAGAAAGTCCAGGAGCTGAAGCTCGCGGCTCCCGACAGCGAAGCGTGGAACCGACAGACGTACCGTCAGACCGTGTTCGACGATCTGATCGGCAACATCGACGAAAACGCGGGCAATCTGCTGTTCGATCCGGTGTGGAACTTCATCAAGGTCGATTGTTCGCGCTGTTTTACCGATACCATGAAGCGACCGTTCGAGTTGAAACGGATCGACCGGCCTTTCTACGAGCGCGTGAAGGCGCTGGACGAAGCGGTGCTCAACCGCGAGCTCGGCCCCTGGCTCGAGCGCGGGACCATGGGCGCGCTGCTCGCGCGGCAGAAGGCGATCATCACCGCCTTTGAGAAGCTGGCCAGGGAAAAAGGCGAAGCGCAGGTCTTCCTGCCATAAGAGCCCCATGGGCGTTCCGACCATCACCAGGCCGGCGATTCGTTGTGCCCTCGCCGCCACGACGATCCTCGCGCTGGCGACATTGTCGGCGCCGCTCGTGGCCACGGCCGTCGCTGCCAAGCCGACACCCTGCGACATCGACGGCGTCGAGCGCATCGTCGCCGTTGGCGATGTGCACGGCGCCTACGATCGGCTGGTGGCCATTCTGCGGGCGGCCAACATCGTCGATGCCGGGCTGAAATGGTCGGCGGGCAAGACACATCTGGTCCAGCTGGGCGATGTCGTGGACCGGGGCCCGGACTCCCGCAAGGCGCTCGACTTGCTGATCCGCCTCGAACGCGAGGCCAGCCGCGCAGGCGGTGCGGTGCACGCGCTGCTCGGCAACCACGAAGTCATGCGCCTGCTCGGCGACCACCGGTACGTCACACCCGGCGAGTACGCGTCGTTCGTGACCGCGCAGTCCGAGGAGATCCGACAACGGTTCGTTCAGACATCGAGCGCCGAAGACCGCGACCAATTGTTGAAAGAGTTACCGCCCGGATCGATCGAGATGCGCATCGCGTTCGGTCGGGACGGCGAATACGGCAAGTGGCTGCGGACGCTGAACGCGCTTGTGAAAATAAACGGCGTGGTGTTTCTCCACGGCGGCATCAGTCCGGCGGTGGCCGCGCTGTCCTGCGACACGATCAACGCGACGGTCCAGCGTGAGTTGACCGCCGATATCGACAAGACGCGCGCGGCGCCGGAGACCAGCCTCGCGACCCGCGACGATGGCCCGTTCTGGTATCGCGGGCTCGCGCAGGAGCCCGACACGTTCGCGCCTGAGATCGACCAAATCCTGACCCAGCAGAAAGCGCGCGCAATCGTCATCGCGCACACGGTCACAACGAACGCCCTGATCCGCACGCGGTTCCAGGGCCGGATCGTGCAGATCGACACCGGCATGCAGCCCGCCTACGTGCCACAGGGACGGGCATCGGCCCTCGAAATCTCCCGCGATACGTTCACCGCGATCTACGAGGATCGCCGTGAGGTGCTCGAGTCCCCACCGGCGACCGCACCGAAAGCCGCGTCGATCTCGAGACCCTGATGCTCGGAGCGTGGCTGCAGGTTCGCCGCGGCGAGGCGACGCGAACCGTTCTGCTCTTCGCGTATTTGTTCCTGGTTATCACGAGCTACGTGGTCACCAAATCCGCGCGCGACGCGCTCTTCCTCGAGCGGTACAGCGCGGCGCGGCTCCCCTACGGCGACATCGCCTCGGCGGTTGCGGTCGCCGCGGTGATGGCGGCCTATCTCCGCCTCAGCCGCCGGCTCAGCATTCGGATGCTGCTCGTGGGCACGCTGCTGCTGTTCGCGGCCATGAGCCTGGGGTTCTGGGCGCTCGGCCGCTCCGGCGATCGTCCGTGGCTGCAGCCGGTCATGTACGTCTGGGCCGGTGTGTTCGGTGTGCTGCTGCCGACGCAGGTCTGGACGCTCGCCAACTACGTCATCACGACCCGCGAGGCCAAACGACTCTTCGGCGTGATCGGCAGCGGCGCCATCAGCGGCTGGATCGTCGGCGGCCTGCTCACCAGGGCGACCGCGATGCGACTGGGCAGCGAGAGCCTGCTGCTGTTGACGAGCGGCGCATTGGCCATCTGTCCCCTGATCGTCCTGACTATCTGGCGCGAGCGTCACGTCGATGAGTCGAGCGGCGCCGTGCGGCGCGAGGAGGGCCGCGGCCTGAGTGACAGCTTCGATCTGGTTCGCCGATCGGCGCACCTGCGCGCCGTGGCCATCCTGATTATCCTGTCGTCGCTGGTGACGACGATCGTCGCGTGGCAATTCAAAGCCATCGCGAAAGCGTCCATTCCCGATACCGACGGCCTGACCGCGTTCTTCGGTACGTTCAATGTCTACGCCGGCATCCTGTCGCTCGTCACGCAGCTCTTTCTGACGTCCCGGCTGTTGCGGCGCTTCGGCCTGGGCGTCGTCCTGCTCGTCGTGCCGCTGGCGCTGACCGCCGGCTCGCTCGGCGTCCTGATGTCGAGCAGTCTCGTCGCCGCGGTGATGCTCAAAGGCAGCGATCACATCCTGCGGTACTCGATCGATCGATCGTCGATGGAGCTGCTGTACCTCCCCGTCCCTGAACGACTGATGGCCCGCGCGAAGGCCTTCATCGACACGGTCGTGTGGCGCATGGGCGACGCCGCAGGAGCGCTCCTGGTGTTGGTCGCCGTCGTGTTCTTTGGCGTGACGGCATCGCAGATCAGCACGGTCACGATCATGCTGCTGATGGGATGGATGGCGGCGGCAGTGATGGCCAAACGCCAATACGTCGAGACGCTGCAGAGCAGCATCTATGCGCACCGCCTCGATGCGGAGCGATTATCCCAGCACGTGGCCGACCGGTCGACGACCGAGGTCCTCGTCAACACGCTCGGCGCCGAGAATCCGGCAGATGTGCTGTATGCGCTGACGCTGTTCGGCGATCGCCACGCGCCGATGGCGCACCAGGCGGTGCGGCGGCTGCTCGATCACCAGTCGCCCGCGGTTCGCAAGAAAGCGATCGCGGTGCTCGCGGGCGCCGACGACGCCGCGGTCCTGCCACAGGTGGAGCGCCTGCTGAAAGACGACGATGCGGAGGTGCGTGCCGAGGCGCTGATATACCTGGCCCGCTTGACCCACGTCGACCCGCTCACGCGGTTGGACGATCTGCATGATGTCGATGCCAGCGTGATCGCGCCGGCGATCGCGCACTTTCTGGCGCGCCCCGGGCCTGCGCAGAACATCGACGCGGTGCGCATGCTGCTCAACGCCGCGCTTGCGGCCGAGGGCGCCGCCGGCGAGCCATCCCGTTTGGAAGCCGCACGCCTGCTCGGATCCTTGCCGGACCGGTTCGACGAGCAGCTTAATCGGTTGTTGAGGGATCCGGCACCGGAGGTCGTAGCCATCGCCATGCGCGCGGCTGCCGCGCTGGGCAAGACCACGGCGATCCCGCTCATGGTGAGCCTGCTCTCCGACGACCGATTATCGATGGATGCGGCGGATGCACTCGTCGCGTTTGGAAACGACGCCGTCCCTGTTCTTCGGGAGGCCCTGGGAGAGGAGCAGGCCGGCGCCGAAGGGCGTCGGACCATTCCCGACGTACTGCAGCGAGTCGGAACGCCCGCCGCTGAAGAGACATTGGCAGACCACCTGCTGAGCGCCGATCCGATCCTGCGCCTTCGGGTGATCGCTGCCTTGAACAAGGTGCGCCAGCTCAACCCGGATCGGAGGCTCGAGCGGGAGCTTGTGGAGACCGTGCTGGCGGCCGAGATCTTCGGCCACTACCGGTCCTATCAGATGCTTGGAAAGCTGTGGGCGGAGGAAGCGGCAGACCAATCGGCGGTCGAACAGGTGAAGGAGTCGATGGCGCGTGAGCTCGAGCGCATCTTCCGCCTGATGAAGCTGCTGTTTCCAGCTCAGGACCTTCACAGCGCGTATGTCGGTCTGCGCTCCACGAACGCATCCGTCCACGCGAACGCGGTGGAGTTCCTCGAGCACACGCTACCGGCGCCCATGCGTGCCTTACTGTTGCCGCTCATCGACAACGAAGTGAGCATCGAAGATCGAATCGTCATCGCCGATCGGCTCGTCGGCGCGCCGCCGGAGATACCCGAGGACGCGCGTGCGGCGCTGGCAACGAGCGAGCAACTGCTGCACGACGCGGCCCGGCACGCGCAGCGACAACTCGAAGCCGATCCGGTGACCATCGAAAAACCGTGACTCCCGTATTCGAACAGACACTTCAGCGCTACAGCGAGCTCGCGGTGAAGGTGGCGCTCAACCTTCAGCCGGGCCAACGACTGCTCATCATTGGACCGCTCGCCAACGGCGGCGCCTCGCTCGAAGCGGCCCCGCTCGTTCGGCACATCGCGGAGAGCGCCTACCGCGCCGGCGCCTCGCTCGTCGAAACCATCTGGGGCGACGAGGCGCTGATGCTGGCGCGCTTCCAGAGCGCCCCACGGAATTCGTTCGGCGAGTTCTCGGCCTGGCTGCCCAACGCGCTCGTTGCGCACGTCAAGGCCGGGCATGCCGTGTTGTCGGTCTATGCCAACGACCCGGACCTGCTCAAAGGCGCGGCTCCGGAATTGGTCGGCGCTGTTCAACAAGCGGTCTCGCACAGCGTCCGGCCGTTCAGAGAGCTCATCTCACGCAATGAGACCAACTGGGCGGTGATCGCAGCCGCCGGTTCCGGGTGGGCGGCGCGGGTTTTTCCGCACCTGCCGGGCGAGCAGCAGATCCCGCACCTGTGGGACGTCATCGGTCGCCTGTGTCGTCTCGATCGATCCGATCCGGTCGCGGCGTGGGAGGCGCACCTTCAAGGGCTGGCGGCGCGGAGCGACTACCTCAACCGAAAGCACTACGGGGCGCTGCGCTATACCGGCGGAGGCACCAACGTGACGATCGGACTTCCGACGGGGCATCTCTGGGTCAGCGGACGCTCGGTCACCCGATCCGGCATCGCATTCACGGCCAACCTGCCGACCGAGGAGGTCTTCACGATCCCCCACAAAGATCGCGTCGACGGCATCGTGACCTCCACCAAGCCTCTGAGCCACGGAGGAACGCTGATCGAAGGATTCAGCCTTCAGTTTGCGAACGGTCGGGTGGTGAAGGTCAGCGCCGAACGCGGAGAGTCGGTGCTGCGGCAGCTCGTCGAGACTGACGATGGCGCCGGGCGGCTCGGCGAGGTGGCGCTCGTCCCGCACAGCTCACCGATCTCGCAATCCGGTCTGCTCTTCTACAACACGCTCTTCGACGAGAACGCCGCAAGCCACGTCGCGCTGGGATCCGCGTACAAGTTCACCCTCGCCGGCGGCGACGTGATGGACGACGACGACTTCGAGCGCGCCGGCGGCAACCGCAGCGCCGTGCACGTCGACTTCATGATCGGATCGGGCGATCTCGACGTGGACGGGGTATTGAGCGACGGAAGCACCGAACCGCTCATGCGTCGAGGGGAATGGGCGGAGTGAACGTTTTCAGTTTTCCGTTTTAAGTCTTAAGCTTCAAGTTTTCGCGTACTGCCGTCGGTTCGCATCGGTCCATGCGGCCAGCCGCTGCCGCAGTCGAGCGCAGCGGTCGGGATGCGCGGCCGCGACATTCTCTTGCTCGCTCGGATCCTGATCCAGGTCGTACAACTGCTCGACGCCTTCCCGAAGGTCGAGGATGTACTTCCAGTTGTCTTCGCGAACGCCCAGCTCGAAGCGATCCTCCGCCACGTAAAAATACGTGCGGGGCGGACGTGTCGTGTCGAACAGACTGCGCCCCTGCCAGTCGGGCGCCGCGGGCACTCCGGCGAGATCCGCGATCGTCGGCGCGAGATCGATGTGGCCACCGACCGTCTTCGCATGCATGGCGGACGCATACCTGCGCGGAAGCCAGAACATGAGCGGCACGTGCACGTCCTCTTCGTAGACCGTGTGTCCCTGCGCGTAGGTGTCGTGCGGATACCCAAATGCCTGCCCATGATCGCCGGTGACGACAACAAGCGTGTCCTGATCGAGGCCGGTGCGCCGCAGCATGTCGAACAGCCGCTCGAGATGGCGATCGGTTTCGTGCAGCACGTTGAGATAGCGGCCGAGGTCGTAGTCGTCCGGGCCCGGTTCACGCAAGAGATTCAGCAGCGGAACACCCGGCGTCGGTTCATAGGGATGATGCGTCTGGGTGGTCCACCCCATCACGAAGAACGGGCGCGCCGGCGCCTGATTGATGAAGGCGAGCATCCCGTCCACCATGCACCGATCTTCGACGCCCCAGGACGACACGGGCGCCCCGCATGAGAGGTCGGCGGAGTCGCGTGTTTCATCGAAGCCGCGGCCTTCCAGAAACGTGTTCCAGCCGGCCCAGTTCAGGTTGCTCGGCGTGACGAACGCCGTACGGTACTCGCGACCTTTGAACACCGACGCGAGTGACGTGCCCGCCAGACGCGGGTACTGCTCCGTGATATCGCGAAAATCGAGCTTCGGATACGCGGAGAGCAGCAACGCGACCAGCGAGCTCGAGCTGCGCCCGATGTGCGCGTAAAAGTTGTCGAACACAAGCCCCCGCGCCGCCTCTGCCGCGAGATTCGGCGTCGCGTTGTACAGATTGCCGTTCAGGCTGGCCCAGCGCGCGGCCACCGATTCGAGCACGACCAGGATCACGTTCGGCGGCCGTTGTTCGGCCGCCGCACGCGCAGCGCGCGGTCCGGAGGCGCCCATCAGTACGACAGCAGGACGCGTCGCCGTCCGCTGCCCGATCGGCTCGAAATCGGCCAAATCTGAAAGGGGAAACGGATCGGTTATGCGCACGGTCAAACCGTTGACGGCGTGCCACCACGACGACATCAGCACCCAGTGCGGATTCTCGGCGATGGCGCGTTCCTGCCTCGTCGTCCAGTCTTCGGCGTACGCGTATCGCCCGAATATCATCCAGACGCTGAGAAAAGCGAATGCCGCGGATCGACGAGCCCGACGATCCCACCCGGCCCACCTGGCGCCATTCCACCGCCGCGCCGCCCGCACCGTGATCTGGACCAACGCCACGTAGGCCAGCGGCAGCGAGATAAGGCCGACCACGACGCCCAGCGTGAGATAGGCCGTCACCGTCGAACGGAGCATTCCGACGTTGCCGACGAGCGCGAGAAGCTGATACGTCAGAAACCCGCCGAGCACGCCGTACACGATCACATTGGCGACGGCGTACCAGCACGCGAGCGCGCCACACGCGACGAAGATGAACGAGACGATGCGCGTGGGCAGCGCGCGATCGCCGGCCAACGCCAGAGCAGCGCGCCCGCAGATCCAGAAAGCGGCTGCGAACAGCAGGTCGCCATAGGAGATCGCCGCGAGCAGGCGCACAAATCCCACACCCTGCTCG
>JBGPKK010000046.1:0-28590 GCA_041485905.1 Vicinamibacteria bacterium | reverse complement strand
GAGTACCTGGTCAGCCGCGGAGTGGCCGCCGACCGGCTGCAGACCGTCAGCTACGGGGAGGAGCGGCCCAAGTACGACAACGCGCGTGAAGAAACGCGCCGCCTCAACCGCCGCGCGGCCATGGTGGTGCGGCTGCAATAGTCGTTATTCGTCGCCAGTCGGTCACCAACAAGGGCGGGTCTTCGGGCCCGCCCTTTTCATTTACGATAGACCCGCCGTGCCGATAAAGCGATCTTCCGGCAAGGAGATCGATGCGCTCATCGCCGATCTCTCAGCCGACAGTCCGGTGACACGCGAAGCCGCGGTCGCCCGTCTGACGATCATCGGCGACCGTGCCGTCGACAAGCTCGTGGCCTCTGTCGAATCGGCACGCGCGCCTGCCGCGCGTGTGGGCGCATTGCAGACGCTCGAATCCATTGCCAGCCTGCGGGCGCTCGATCGGACGCTCGACGCGGTGAGTGATCCGGATCCGGCCGTCGCGTCAGCGGCTGTCTCGGCGACGCAACCATTTCTGCGGTCCGCGCGCGGCGCTGATGTGGTGGACCGTCTCACGCAGACCGCACTCGACGCGCTCCGTCCATCCGACGTCCGGCTCACGGCGATTGACACGCTCGCGCATCTCACACCCGAAGCACTGAAGCCGCTGTGGAAGGTCCTCTCGCAGGATTCGGACGCACGGGTGCGGACGCGAGCGCAATCGGCCGCCGCGGGCCGTCCGACCCTGCTCGTCGATCCGGTGCAGGCCGTCACCGCGGCGGCGGAAGGAACGCTGCCCGACGATCCCGTCGCGCTCGCGCACGCGATCGCCGAAGCGGGGGGAACCATCGCGCTTCCGCTGCTGCACCGTGTGGTCGAACGCGTAGCCGAGCGGGAAACGGCCGAGCCACCGGGCCGCCGCGGGGCGTGGACGAATACGCGCGCAGCGGCGCACCTGGCGCTCGCCAACCGAGGCAGCCGGCTGGCGGTCTACGATCTGCGGGAGTCGTTGGAGCGCGCCGCGGATCCGCTCCCGGTGGAATTTCTGGCGGCCCTCTCGCTGGTCGGCGATGCCTCGTGCCTGGAGCCGATCGGGGCGGCGTACGCCCAAGCTGCGGCTTCGAGCCGTGTGCACACCGACTGGTGGCGGCAGCATCTGGCGACCGCGTTTCACACCATCGTCAAGCGCGAACGGCTGACGCGCCGGCACGCGGTCCTGAAGAGGGTTCAGAAACGGTGGGGAGCAGTCGTGAAAGACCTAGTCCGGTAACCTCCTGCTTCAGCGAAGCACGACTGCGAACGCGCGAAGGTCGGACATCGCTCGGACAATTCGACTGCCGACTTCTTAGGCCCGTCCCGCAAATTCGCGGGTTTCCGTGTGGACCTTCACCCGCTCGCCTTCCTTGATAAAAAGCGGCACGCGGATCTGCATGCCCGTTTCGAGCGTGGCGAGCTTGGTCACACTGCCGCTGGCCGTGTCGCCACGGGTCGTTGGCTCCGTGTACGTCACCACTAATTCCACGTGGGGCGGGAACTGGAGCCCGATGGGGTTGTCGTTGTATTTGTGGATCTGGACCATCACGTTGTCGACGAGCAGCTGCCGATCGTCTCCCACCAGATCAGGTCCGAGCGTGATGGTTTCATAGGTCTCCTGGTCCATGAAGTGGTAGCCGTCGCTGCCGGAGTACTGGTACGAAGCTGATACCTGGACGAGATCCGGCTCCTTGAATTTCTCGCCGGCCTTGAAGGTTTTGTCGAAGACCGCGCGCGTGAGGAGATTCCGCATCTTCACCCGCACCAGAGTCTGGCCGCCCCGCGCCGTCGGCTTGGACACCTCGACGTCGAGACAGTGATAGGGCGCGTTGTCGTATTCGAAGAACATCTTCCGCTTGATCTCGATGGCTTCAATCAGGGGTGCCATGGGCTCATCTAGTATGATTTCGCGAACCAGGCGTCCGACTGCGCCGGGCTGTCGCAGCGGATGCAGCTGCCGGTCGGTGGTGTCCCCGACAGCGGAATGTTGCGGATGGTCGCCTGCGTGTCGGTCTTGATCTGCGCCTCACACGCCGCCGAGCCGCACCAGGGCGCGATGACGAACCCGGGCCGACCTTCGAGCACGGCCTTGAACTGGTCGTACGTCTCGACGCGCTGCGTGTGCTCGTCACGGAATGTGACTGCCCGCTCGAACAGGTTCCGCTGCACATCGTCCAGAATCTCGCGGACGCGCGCGGCGAGCCCCTCCATCGGCACGCCGGCCTTTTCACGCGTGTCGCGCCGGGCGGTGAGCACCTGTGATTTTTCGATGTCCTTCGGCCCGATCTCGATTCGGAGCGGCACACCGCGCATCTCCCACTCGGAAAACTTCCAGCCGGGCCGTTCGTCGCGTGCGTCGAGCGTCACGCGGAAGCCGGCCGCGACAAGCGTGTCCTGAATCTCCTTCGCGCGCGGCAGCACCGTCTCGCGCCAGTTGTCCCGGCCGATCGGCACGATGACCACCTGGAACGGCGCAATGCGCGGCGGCAGGACCAGGCCGCTGTCGTCGCCGTGCACCATGATCGCGGCGCCGATGAGGCGCGTCGTCATGCCCCAGGACGTGCCCCACACGTGTTGGACCGACTTGTCGCGCGCCTGAAAGGTGATGTCGAAGGCCTTGGCGAAGTTCTGGCCGAGATTGTGAGACGTGCCCGCCTGCAGCGCGCGGCCGTCGCCCATCAGCGCCTCGATGGAATAGGTGCGGAGGGCGCCGGCGAACTTCTCGCTGTCGCTTTTCCGGCCGGTGATGACCGGCATGGCCAACTCCGTTTCAACCATCTCCTTGTAGAGCTCGAGAATCTTCAGCGTCTCTTCTTCGGCTTCCTCCTCGGTCTCGTGCGCGGTGTGACCTTCCTGCCACAGAAACTCCGTCGTGCGCAGGAACGGACGGGTGACCTTTTCCCAGCGGACGATGTTCGCCCACTGATTGATGAGGACCGGCAGATCCCGCCAGGACTGGATCCACTTCGCGTACATCGTGCCGATGATGGCCTCTGACGTGGGACGAACGACCAGCCTCTCTTCCAGTTCTTCGCCACCGCCATGGGTGACATACGCGACCTGCGGCGCGAAACCTTCGACGTGCTCGGCTTCCTTCGTCAACAGGCTCTCGGGAATGAACAACGGAAAGTACGCGTTCACGTGTCCGGTCGCCTTGATGCGCGAGTCGAGCGCCTGCTGGATTAGCTCCCAGATGGCATAGCCATACGGCCGGATGACCATGCAGCCCTTGACCGGCGAATAATCGGCGAGCTCCGCCTTGCGCACGACGTCGAGGTACCAGCGCGAAAAATCCTGCGATCGCGGGGTGATTTCCGTGACGAAGGCGTCACCGTCGGGTTTCTTTGCCATGTAGCGATAGCCTTATCTCGAACGCCTGTTCAACACAAACGACACAAAGGTACACGATCAGCGCGGCGAACCTGGCGCGCGCACATCGACTGCGTGGAATTTCCAGTCGCGATCGTTTCGCTCTGGAAAATCGGCTCGATAGTGGGCTCCGCGGCTCTCCTCGCGACGAAGCGCGGCCCGGACGATCAGCCGTGCGACAGTCAGCAGATTGAAATGGCGCCACCCATCAGTGTCCGGCTGGGTCGAACCCAGGCGCGCCCGTTCAGCGAGATACGCCTCATCCAGCCGCGCGAACGCGTCCTGTAGCCCGTCGCGGGTGCGGAACAAACCGGCCGAGCGCCACATCACGTCCCGAACGACCGCCGTGGTCATCGCGGTCATGGAGCGGTCGTCGGGATAGCGGCTGGAGGCTGGCTGGGAGCTGGAAGGCCCGGCAGCCTCCTTGCGATCGGCCTTCAGCGGGGCCGCGGTTGGCGGCTGCTGCATCGCCGCGGCCGCCCGGGCTCCGAACACCAGCCCTTCGAGCAGCGAATTGCTGGCCAGCCGATTGGCGCCGTGTACGCCGGTGCACGCGACCTCGCCGGCCGCAAACAAGCCGGCCAGCGACGTCCGCGCCCATTGGTCCGTGTCGACGCCGCCCATGATGTAGTGCGCGGCCGGACCCACCGGAATCGGATCGGACGCGAGATCCAGACCCACGCGCCGGCACATGTCCGCGATTGTCGGAAACCGGCGCCGCACATACGCGGCATCGAGATGCGCGAGGGTGAGGAACACGGCGCCTCCGGTCCGCTCGACTTCCCGGACGATGCCGCGCGCGACGACGTCACGCGGCGCAAGGTCGCCGTCCGGATGATAGCGCGCCATGAACGGCTCACCGCGTTCGTCGACCAGCCGCGCGCCCTCGCCGCGCAGCGCTTCGGAAATCAGAAACCGCGGCGCGTCGGTCAGGTTCAGTGCGGTGGGATGAAACTGCACGAACTCGAGATCGGCCAGCCGGGCGCCTGCGTGAAACGCGAGCGCAATGCCGTCGCCGGTCGCCACCGGCGGATTCGTCGTCTCGCGGAACACCTGCCCGGCGCCGCCGGTCGCCAGCAGCGTCGCGTGCGCACGGATCTCGTGCGGCTGTCCCTCGTCATCGAAGTACCGCACGCCGAGAGCGCGCCGGTCCTCGCAGAGCAGCTCGGTCACGAGCGCATGGTTGACGATCGCGACCGACTCCAACGCGGACACGCGCTCGTAGAGCACCCGTCCAATCTCGCGGCCGGTGGCGTCGCCGGCGTGGAGCACGCGCCGGACCGAGTGCGCCGCCTCGCGTCCGAGCGCAGGACGTCCGTCCGCGTCGCGATCGAACCGCGTCCCCCACTCGAGAAGCTCGCGGACGTAGACGATCCCTTCTTCCACCAGGACGCGGACGGCCGCTTCATCGCAAAGCCCGTCGCCGGCGCGGACCGTGTCGGCTGCGTGGAGGGCCGCACTGTCGTCGTCGCCCACCGCCGCCGCGATACCGCCCTGTGCGTATCCGGTGTTGCTCTCCCTGGGCTCGGCTTTGGTGAGAATCAAGGTGCGGCCGGCGCCCGCGAGCCCGATGGCCGCTCGCAGTCCGGCGATCCCGCTGCCGATGATGAGGAAGTCTGTGCCGTGAGTGGCCAAAGCGATCGAATGCTATCCTACCATTCGCAACAATCTCGAAGTCTCAGCTCTGAAGTCTCAGGTGTGCCGACTGTGCCATGAGACGTGAGACTTCAGACCTGAGACGTGATGGATCCTATTCGCATCGCTGTCACAACGCCGTCGCGCTCGTACACCGTCACGCTCGGCGACGGCGCACTCGAGCGCCTTACTCCGCTGCTGGACGAGTTACGCCTGCCGGATCGGCGGTTCGTGGTGTCGAGCCCACTGGTCTGGCGCCTCCACGGACCGCGGCTCGCGCGTACGCTGGGCGCGTTGGAACCCATCCTCGTGCCCGATGGCGAGCGGTTCAAGCAGCTTCAGACCGTCTCGCGCGTGTACGAGGCGCTGATCCGGGCGAACGCGGATCGCGCGTCCACGCTCGTCACCTTCGGCGGCGGCGTGATTGGCGACATGGCCGGCTTCGCCGCCTCGACCTACCTGCGCGGCATCTCACTGGTGCACGTGCCGACGACCTTGCTCGCGCAGGTCGACAGCGCCATCGGCGGCAAGGTCGGCGTCAATCATGCGCTCGGCAAGAACCTGATCGGCGCCTTCTATCAGCCGCATGCCGTCATCATCGATCCGTCCGTGCTCGCGACATTGCCCAGGCGGGAGTTCCGCGCGGGCCTGTACGAAATCGTCAAATACGGCATGACGTCGAGCGCGACGCTGTTCGATCGCATCAGGCGCGATCGCAGCGCGATCTTCGCCAAAGAACCCGGTGTGCTGCTGGCGATCATCTCGGAATCGTGCCGCATCAAAGCGGACGTCGTGTCGGCGGACGAACGGGAAGCCGGACCGCGGCGAATCCTCAATTTCGGGCACACCGCTGGTCACGCCCTGGAAGCGGTCACCAAGTATCGGCGGTATCGCCATGGTGAGGCGGTCGGCTACGGCATGCTGGTCGCCGCCGAACTGAGCGCAGCGCGCGGCGCGCTCGCCAGACAGGATCAGACGGCGCTTGCCGATCTGATCGCCAGCCTCGGGCCCTTGCCGCCGATCGCGGACGTCTCGCCGGCCGAGATGCTCGAGGCGATGAAGCATGACAAGAAGATGATCGCCGGCCGGCTGCATTTTGTGCTGGCCACCACGATCGGCGGGATCGCGATCGTCGACGACGTGACGGAAAAGGAAATGAAGGCCGCGCTGAAGACCGTCGGATTTCGCGGCTGATTATTTCTTCAGGCCCTGGCGCCTGAAGATTATCCCTCGATGCCGTACTCTTTCAACTTCGCGATCAACGTCTTGTACCCGACCTGCAGGACGTCGGCCGCCTGGCCGCGATCGCCACCGACCTCGTCGAGGGTTTGCGCGATCTTCCGGCGTTCGACCTCGCTCACCACTCGGCGCGTCGCCTCCGCGAGCGTACCGGACAGATCAACCCGTTCCCACACACTCGCCTCGTCGGCCGACGCGCTGGACGCCGCGTTCGCCGAGAGGCTGAGATGACGTGCGTGAATCGTGTCGCCTTCGGTGAGGATGACGGCGCGCTCCATGCAGTTCTGTAGCTCGCGAACATTTCCGGGCCAGCGGTACGCCTGCATGTGCTCCAGCGCGGACGGCGCGAGGGCCATCGGCTTCTTGTTCAAGTCGCGGCTGAAGCGGTCGATGAAGTGCCGCGCCAGCATCGCGATGTCGCCGGGGCGCTCCCGGAGCGGAGGAACAGTGATCGGAAAGACGGACAGACGGAAGTACAAATCCTCGCGATATTGTCGCGCGGCGACGGCGGCTTTCAGATTGCGATTGGTGGCCGCGACCACGCGGACGTCCACCTGCAGCGGCGTCGTGCCGCCGACCCGCTCGAACCGCTTTTCCTCCAGGGCGCGGAGAATCTTGCCCTGCAGCGTGAGCGGCAAATCGCCGATCTCGTCCAGGAACAGCGTGCCGTGATGCGCCATCTCGAACTTGCCGGGCTTGCGCGCCGCGGCGCCCGTGAACGCGCCCTTCTCGTACCCGAACAGCTCGGTCTCGAGCAGGTTCTCGGGAATCGCGGCGCAGTTGATGGCGACAAACGGTCCGTCGGCGCGGGGGCTCAGCGCATGCAGCGCTCGCGCGAACAACTCCTTGCCCGTGCCGCTCTCGCCTTCAATAAGCACGGTCATGTCGGTCGCCGCCGCCCGGTGCAACGCAATCGACAGCTGCTTGAGGCGCGGATCGTCGCCGACAATCTGCGGCGCGCCGCGGCGCGCCGCGAGCTCCTCTTTGAGCAGCAGATTCTCGTTCGCCATGCGCCGCACGGCCAGAGCGCGTTCGACAATGAGCAGGAGATGATCGGGATCGACCGGCTTGGCGAGGAAATCGAGCGCGCCCTCTTTCATCGCCGCAACCGCATCCTGAATGCTGCCGAAGGCGGTCATGACGACGACCGGCAGCTCGGGATCGAGCTCCTTGGCGGCGCGAAGCACGCCAAAGCCGTCGCCGTCGGGAAGGCGCAAGTCCGATAGGACCACCGCCGGGTAGTTGGTCTGCAGCGCGGCGACCGCCTCCGGCTGATCGCGCGCCTCGATGACGGTATGGCCCTGCGCCTCAAGCGCATGGCGCAGCATGGCGCGCAGGGAATCCTTGTCTTCGACCAGCAGGATGGGCGGATCGGCGTGGCGCGCGCGCGGGGTCACCGCAGCCAGCCCGGAGGAACCGACGCGCGGCGCGCTTCGTCTTCCAGGTCGGTGATCGCTTTCTTCTCGTCCACGATGGCTTTCTTCAGGCGCGCGAGCTCGTCGATCGCCTTCTGCCTGGCTGCGCCGATCGCGGCGCGTTGGGCGGGATCATCGCGCGCGGCGAAGTCGGCGGTGAGGGTGTTGATGCGGGTTTGCATCGCGTCAGAGTACGTCTGATCGCGTTCCAGCTGCGCCGTCAGCGCCTTCATGCGCCCGGACCAGTATTTCTGATCTTTGACGACGGCCTTGTCTTTCGAGTCTTTATCGCCGCCGTCCGGTTTGGCCGCGTCCTTCGCGCTGTCCTGTGCGTCCTTGGCGTTGTTATCAGGGGCAGCAGCCGTCGCAGGTTTGTCGGTCTGGGCCGCTGCCGACGGGGGTGGAACGCTCCCCAGGTCCTTGTTCGTGTACACCTTGGCCGGCCGCTTGATTTCCTGCCGCCGGGCTTCCTCCTGGCGCGCGACCTCGGCGAGCGACTGCGCCACGAGCGGCGCCGCACCCACGGCGAGAATCGACACCGCGAGGGCGACGGGCAGGGAGGAAAATCTGAATGGCATGATCAATACCTGTATCGGCTGTTATTCGATCGTACGTGAGGCCCTGAAGAGGGTCAAGGCCGTTACCGCAGTGCGCGCCAGGACAGCGCCCGAATCCCGCCGCGGCTGGTGCGTGCAATGGTGAGCTCAACCACTTTGTGAGCACTCCGCGATCCAAACACCTCTGCGCGCAGCGCCAGGACGCCGGCTCCAGGGTTTCCCGGCCCGGCGCCGTCGTGCCGGGGATCGCCGTCATTCTCCGACGGATCGTCGCCGACGAGCACCACCGCATAGTACGGCGAATCGACAGCCCCATTCGGCAGGACATCCTTGAGACGACCGTACGCGTAGAGTTGCCACCTCGGGTTGTTCGCGCCCCACGGCCGATCGACCGTGACGGCATCCATCTCGGCACTACTGCAGGTCGTCGTCTTATGACAGCTCGCGAGATTCACAACCTGGGATAGATCGACGATCGAGCCATCCGGCAGCATGCGGGGCCCGCTGGGCAGACCGTCGACAAACGACGACCGGGCTGACCCATTGAGCAGTTGGTCGAAATCGGCGACGAGCGCGACATCCGTGAGCGCGCGCTCAGCGGCGGCATCGACCGCATGCACCGCCTCCCGATTGTTGCGGAAATTCGCCGCAACGATCGTCTCCAACGACGTGATGAGGATCAGGCCAGCGCCTAGCGCACTCATCAGAAGCATCGCCAGCAACGCGACGACGAGCACCATGCCGTCCGCCTGCCGATGGTCCATCATCACCGGCCGAAATTCAGGTTCCGCGGCGCGACCTCGAATCGAACTTCCTGATCCGGCAGCCAGCGGCTTGCCGCGCGGGACGTCCCCGCATGGGAAAACAGCACGCCGGCTGGTCCCCGCAGTGCGGTCAGTGCGGCTTCAACACGAAGGGTGACGCCGATCTTCCTGATCCTCAACAGATCGGCATCGTACCGGTGCGGACTGGTTCCATCGGGGCACCACGGACCGTCTGTCAGTTGCGTCTCGATCAACTTCACGAGCGTCATCGTGCCGTCGCCGAGGAAACCGAGCCGGGGTACGTGCTGCAATCCGGCTGCGTCGAGCTGAAACGCACAGTTCTCGCCGGCTGGATACGCGGTCGATCGCACGTCGCGCGCAGGTGGCTTCGGTCCATACGTGGTCCACGGGCCGGTCGGTTCCGTCACTGGTTTCAGGAGCACGGGAGGGTATGGCTCTCCGAAGTATTCGAACGTGAGACCGACCACGTGATCGACAACGGCGACGTCGGAGCTGACGCCGTCGTAGTGCATCAACTGGTACGTATCGGTGGCCGCAGCCGCCTTCAGGTAGTACGTGTGGCTCGCGGCTTCCACGATCTTGGCGCCGGGGGCGTACGACTGCGTGCCATCGAGCATCGTGTGCTGCAGTTGGAGCGACCCGGCCTGCGCACTGGTGACTCTGAACGTATCGTATGAAGCCGTGTCGTCGTAGACGATCACGTCCATCCCGGCTGCGAACCCGCACACCGAGTCGTTTGGCGGACAACCGGCGTCGATATTGAGCGACACCGAACCGGACTGCGGCGACAGCGATTGCCGAATCGTCGTTTGCGCCGCGCCGGCTGGCGGCACGTAAAGCACGGTGACCGTGTCGGCCTTGAAGGTGCCGGCCACATCGGCGCCGGACGCTCCCTGGCGCCCAGGCAAGACCGACGCGAAAAAGAAGTCCAGTGGACCCGCGCGGGTCCCTTGAAACGCGCCCGCGCCTGCCATGAGCAAGTCCCCGGACACTGCGTCGGTCGCCACGCGGAGCCGTTGCTGCATGTCCGCGCGTTCGCCTTCGCTCGCAAACCCACGCTGCACGTCGCTGACGAGCGAGAGCGTACTCGCCATGACGCACAACGTGACGGCCATGGCGATGAGCAACTCGACGATCGAGAAGCCCGGGTCGTCCTGCACCTCTAGGTACCCTTCCGCGCTTTGATCCCGAACAGACGCGCCTCGCTTGGAGTTCGTCCGTGCGGTCCGGTGACACGGGTCGCGATTGGCGTCACCCGCACCTGGAACGCGAGCGCGTCGTTGCCGGGAACCTGCAGCGGTTCGATTGCCCATCTGCGGATGTAGGCGGTGTTGGCCGGCGGCGTCGAGCCACCTCCCAGCGTCCGGCCGTTCGCGTCGAGGAAATCGCAATACCCGGGCGTATTCGTGACGAGCGCGTCGGCCGGAGACGGGCTCAGCCCGGTGCCGCCCGACGATCGCTCGGGTACGACGGTCGTATCGGTGGAGGTATCTGACATTTCCGCGCCGGAGGGGTCCGACGCCCAGGCCAGCGCACGGAGCTGCTCCATCTTCTGGGCGGCCAACACGGTTGTGAACGTCGTCGCCCGTGCAACGTAATTCGCCCGCATCGATATCACCGAGAGCTGCGCCAACGCCACAGTCGCGACCGTCGTCACCATCATCGCGACGAGCACTTCGATCAGCGAGAAGCCGCGGTCCACTGCGGCAGGCGCAGTGCAACTCCCGGTCCACGTCGAGATGCGCGAAATTGTGCGGTATGTCGTGAGCGAGCGGGCCGACCGTGGCAGTTTCCGCCACCGCCGCTCCGCCTAAGAGGGCGAAGTCTTCAACGTTCCACTCGATAGCGCGTGACCAGGACGCGTCTGCTCACCTGACGAGCGGCAGCGTGATCTGAAAGCTCGCGCCGCCCTGAGGCGCGGTCCCGACGGCGATGCGTCCGTTGTGGAACACGATGATTTTCTGGACGAGCGCCAGACCCAGGCCCGTGCCGGTCCGCTTGGTTGTGAAGAACGGACGAAAGAGGCGCGCGCGCGCCTCCGGCGCGATGCCCGGACCGCTGTCGTGCACCGAGATTCGCGAGATCTGCTGCGCGGGGTAGACCTCCGACTCGATGACCACCACCGGCGCCACCGACGCGCCGGCGCATGCCTCGACGGCGTTGCGCAGCAGGTTCGAAAATGCCTGCCGCAACAGGACCTCGTCCCCTTCGAGCGCGCCGAACTGGCCTCGCACCTCAACGCCGCCGCCCAGCGCCCGCACGTCGGCACGAATCTCCTCGGCGGCCCGCTCGCACACCGCGCCCAGGTCGACGCGCGTCAGCGTGAGCTGCGCCGGACGCGCGAAGTTCAGAAAGTTCGTGACCACCTGCGTGAGCGACACCGTTTCCGCGCGGATCTCTTCGACATACGGCCGGTACTGCTCCGGCAGCGCCTGAAGATCGATCAGCTTGCTATACCCGTGAATCGTGGCCAACCCGTTCCGGAACTCGTGCGCGATGCCAGCGGTCAGCTCGCCGACCGCCGCCAGGCTGTCCTTCAAACGCAACTGCTCCTCGAGATCCATCACCGCCGTCAGATCCGAGAAGAGACAGATCGCCCCGTGCAGCTCCGCGCGATCGTCGAACAGCGGCGAGACGGTCACACCCAGATGCGTCGCGGTCCTAGCGTCTTCCAGCTTGACCGTGCGCCGCTGGATGGCGATGCGCGTCGCGAGGCACTCGTCGATCATCCGCGACAGGGGCTCGGCGAGGACGCGGTGATAGTCTTCGAGCGGCGGCGACTCGGCCGACCCGAGCATGCGCCGGCCGGCCGGATTCAGAATGCGGATCTCGCTGTTCAGTCCCACCACGAGAAGTCCGGCGGTGAGGCTCGTGATGATCTCGTCGCTCAACCGCTCCGACGCGTCCGCGCGCGCGGCGGTCGCCCGCTCCTGAGCCTTCAGCTTGGCCACCGCCTCCTGCAGCGCCAGCGACAGCAGCGCCATCTCGCCGCCTTCCCTCGAGCGCTGGCGCGTGGCGCCCACCGCTGCAATGAAGCGAAGCACGGCGAAGGCGATGACCGAGACCAGCGCGGCAACGATCGCCGTCAGACCGAGCAGCGCATACGCGCTTCTGGACAGCGGCATGTCAGTTAGGGCGTCACGCCGTACACGCGGTTGATTTCATAGATGCGCTCGCGGATGAGCCGCTGGCCGACCTCGCGGACCGGCCAGGCGCGTCGGAGCGATCCGGCGATGCGCCGGCGCGAACCCGCCTCCACAGCCTCTTGGTCCCTGGTCACCAGAACCTCAGATACCAGTCGAGCAGCTGCTGACCCACGATCGCTGCCGCCGCCGCGCCAAGCGCGAGAAACGTGCCGAACGGCAGCGCGTACTTCAATCCGCCGCGCCGGGTTGCCATGAGATAGACGCCGATGATGGATCCAGACAACGAGGCCAGCATCAGCGACACCAGCGTGAGCTTCCATCCGAGGAATGCCCCGATCATGGCGAGCATCTTGACGTCGCCCATCCCGAGCCCTTCCTCGTGCCGCAGCCGAAAGTACGCCTCGGCGATCACCCACAGCACGCCGCCGCCCAGGATGATGCCGATGAGCGACGCGAGCCAGCCCGGCTCGGTGAAGAAGCTGAACGCCAAACCGACGGCGATCCCCGGCAGCGTGATGGCATTCGGCAACAGGTGATGCTCCAGATCGATCGCGAAGAGCGCAATCAGCGCGCAGCCGAACACCAGACGCGACACGAGCAGCGGGCCCGGACCGAAGTACCACCAAGCCAGCGCGAACATGGCGGCGGTGAGCGCCTCGATCATCGGATAGCGGATTGAAATCGGCGCGCCGCAACTGCGGCACCGGCCGCGGAGGGCGACAAAGGCCACGATCGGGATGTTCTCGAACCACGCGAGCGGCCTTCCGCAGTGCGGACACGCAGAAGGGGGCCGCACGATCGACTTTCCCAGCGGCAGCCGGTAGATGCAGACGTTCAGAAAGCTGCCGATGCAGGCGCCGAACGCGGCGGCTGTCGCCAGCAGGACCCGGTCGGTCATGCCGGCGGCCGCGGGCGAACGTTCTGAGGTTCCTCGGGAAGCGGCCAGAGCGGCGATGATGGCGACACCCGGACGAGACCGTCCGAGGTCAACTCGTACGGCGTCCCGCGCGGATCGACCATGATGCCGGGCACGACACGCGCTCGCGTGAGCGCCTGCCACGTCGTCGTCCGCTGTGACGTCCGTCTGAGGAATTCCGACAGTTGCGGCTGGAGCCGATCGATGTCGTCGAGCGCGCGCAACTGCAGCAGGCGCCTCTCGGCATCCTGCCTCAGCCAGTCGATTTCGGCGGACTGGCGAATGGCGGCCCACATCTGGCGCGAGGATTGGCGATCGCCGCCCCGCGCCAGCGTCGTCGCCGCCAGCGACTTGAGCCACCACGGCGCGCCCGGCACGCGGCCGGCTTTCTCGAACCATGCGGCGGCGGCGCGGTAATCGTGCGAATACCAGTAGTGCACGAAGCCGATGTCCTGCATGTACTCCCATTTATCGGCTCGTTCGCGTAAACCCTTTTCGAGGAGCGCGACGGCCAGATCGGGACGCCCGGGCCCGTTCGGATACGGCTCGGCCAGAAAGATCGCGCCGAAGCGGTACGCGACGTTGAAGCGCGGATCCAGCGACGTCGTCAGATCGAGCAGCGGAAACAGCAGCGGGTAGGCGGCGGAGGGATCGGCCGCCAGCATCGGCGGCGGCGCCAGTTGCGGCCAGTCCGGCGGCAGCCGGCTCTTCGTGCCGCCGTAGTATTGAATCGCGCGGATCCAATACATGTCCGCCGCCAGTGCTGAATAGGCGAGCGACAGCCGGCGGACCGCCGTGCCGGAGGTGACGTAGAGCGCGGCGTCGGCGTCTTCACTCGGCGGATAGGTCCGTTCGCGCACCGCCTGCACCTGGACCGCGGCGGCCATCAGCGCGACAGCCAGAGCGATCGCCGCGGCGAGCTTGACAAAATCGCGGGCCACTTACTTGAAATCGCGACGGGAAAAAATGACCATGGCGGCCACGAGCAGGACCGCGATGTAGAGGGCCGCGTAGGCGATCGTGAGCGCCATATACCCGAGCGGGACGGGCTGCGCGTGAACGACTTGCGCCTTGACGTCGAACTGCGCCAGGTTCGGCAGCACCCAGTACAGTCCCCGCGCCAGCTTCGCCGCAGCCGGCGAATCGACGACCTGCTGGAAGTTGCGCAGGTCGGTGCTGAAATGCCCGACGATGAAGAGCGCGAAGGTGAAGGCGGCCGACAGCATCGGCGTCGAAAATGTCGAGAAGAAGAGGGCGAGCGCGGTGACGACCATCAGCTCGATCAGAATGAGCACGAGGGCCTTCAGCATCGCCGGATCGAGGGCGGGCGCGTCCCAGGCCTTCTGCACGTCGGCGGGCACGCCCCACCCCAGGTACGCGAGGACGCCATAGAGCGCCGCCGCCATGATCGCGATGTTGACGGTGAGGGTCAGCGAGAGCCCGGCATATTTGCCCGCAATCATCTGATACCGATGAATCGGTTTCGCGAGCAGGCTGTAGACGCTCCGCCGCTCTACTTCCTTGGAGACGAGTCCGATGCCGATGAACACCGCGATGAACAGGCCGAAGACCGACGTCGCCGAGAGACCGAGGTCTTTGATGATCTTGACGTCCTGCCCGGCGGTGAGCTGGCCGATGAAATACGACGCGCCGATCATCAGGATGGCGAAGAGCACGAGATTGTAGAGGACCTTGTCGCGCACCGATTCACGGAAGACGTTGAGGGCAATCGCGGCGGTGGCGTTCATTTTTCAACTTCTCGCGGGGCCCCACCCCCACTCGCTGGCCGAACTTCGCGGTCCTCGGCCTCGAGCGTAGACTCTCGGCCTCGGCTGTCGACCCTGCGACGCGGCGCCTGCGCCTCTGGCGTCGAGACCTGCTTGACGAAGAAGTCTTCGAGCGTTTCGCGAAACGGATTGAGCGAGATGAGGCGTGCGCCTTCGGCGGTCAGGTGAGCGACCAGCTGCTCCGGCGGCGGATCGACCGGCAGCTCGAACGCGTACCGTCCCTCTCCGATGCGGACCGCGCGGCCGACGCGCGACCCGAGCGCGGCGACCGACGAGTCGCTGACATTGGCCATGACGAGCTCCCAGCCGCGCGCCTGAAACGCGAGCATCTCAGTCAGGCGCCCGCTGGCGACGAGGCGGCCCTTGGCGAGAATGGCGACGCGGGTGCACAACGCTTCGGCGTCGCTCAGGACGTGCGAACTGAAGAACACCGTGCATCCGCGGTCCCGCAGGCGCAGGATGAGCGCGCACACCTCGCGGCGTCCGAGCGGGTCGAGGCCGGACATCGGCTCGTCGAGAATGACCAGGTCGGGATCGTTGATCAGCGCCTGCGCGATGCCCACGCGCTGGAGCATGCCTTTCGAAAATTTTCTCAACTGCAGACGGCGTTCGGCGCCCAGGCCGACCTCGTCGAGCAGACGCGACGCGCGCTCGCGCCGCTCGGCTCCGCGATAGCCGAACAGCGAGGCGAAGTAGGTGAGCAGCTCTTCAGCGGTCAGGTAGTCGTAAAAGTACGGATTCTCCGGAAGGTACCCGATGCGCCGCTTGACGTCGAGGTCGCCGAGCGGACGGCCCAGAATCTCTGCGCGCCCCGAGGTCGGAAACACGAGCTGCATGAGCAGCTTCAGCGTAGTGGTCTTCCCCGCGCCGTTGGGACCGAGAAAGCCGAAGACCTCTCCCGGCTCGACGGCGAGCGTCAGCTGATCGAGGGCACGGTACGGACGTTTGCGCCAGAACCCGACGGCGTAATCTTTCGTCAGCTCGCAGGTCGCAAGGGCGGGCATTACTTCGCGTGGGTCAGCTCGTACTCGATCGCCTGCTGGAAGTACTGCGGGGGCAGCCCCCCGTCGACCTTGAGGCCGTTGATGAAAAAGGTGGGCGTGGCGCTGACGCCAAGTTGTTTGCCCAGTGCGATGTCGCTCTTGACGAGCTCAAGCGTCGCCGCGTATTTCGCCTCGAAGTCCGTCACCTGTCCCACGTCGCGTGCGCCCTGTGTGACGAGCTCGGGCGTCAGCATCGGCTGATTGGCGAAGATCCACTCGATCATCGCCTCCTCGCGGTTGTGTGCGCGCGCCAGGCGGACCGCCACGGCGGCTGCGCACGCCGACGGATGGATCGTGCTGGTGATGTTCGCGTTGCACGCCGCGTCGAGCGGGTAGTCCTTCAGCACATAGCGCACTTCGCCCGGGTGCTCCATCGCGAATTTCGCGAGAATCGGCTTGTACGCCATGTGTGAATTGCGGCACGGCGGACACTGGAAATCATTGAACTTGACGATCAGGACCTTGGCGCCTTCCCGCGGGACCACGATCGGCACGCGCGGCGTCGCGGTCATGAAGCGCTCGAATTCCGACTGCTGCGACTGGGTCGGCGGCGGAGCCTGCGGCGGCGGCGTTCGCGCGATGAGGGCGGCCTCCCGCGGGAAGAAGGCGAGCGTCGAGGCCGCGCCTGCCAGAAACAGCACCGCGACGACGATGGCGACGGGGCTCGAGACGAATGCGCGGAGATCGCGCGCGGCGCGGCGAGGCAGTGTAGTCATAGGAAATGGGGTGGTCGCGCCGGAGAGGAAAAAGAGTCCAATCACCGCGGCGGCCATGGTGAGACAGAGGATACAGACGGCTTTCAACACGACGAAGGACACGTATTCGAAATACAGCACCACCGCGAGGGCGAGCGTCGACGCGGCGAACAGATACCCCGGCATGCTCACGCGCACGTCTCCGGCCCCTACCAGTCCGGTCGTCGTCAGGAGCGCCGCCGCGGCGAACCAGATCGCGCCGAAGACAGCGACCGGGATGCCACGGACCGTGCTGAACCGGCTCAGATAGACCTGCGTGCAGCTAATCGTCTCGTTGACGTCGCAGAAGCTCCGATACGAGGGGTCGTAGAGGATGTGATAGTGGGTGTAGGCGGCCGCGGCCGAAGCGCCGAGACCGATGATCGCGCACGTGAGCGCCAGGAAAGCCGCACGGTGACTCATGGATCGATACGAGTTGTAACTGAGGCGGGCCCCGGCGTCAAGCGGGGCTGAAAACGACGAAGGGAGGCGCCACAGAGGCGCCTCCCTTCGGTCGTCGGTCGAACTACTGAACCGGCTTGACCGTGCCGGCGACGGTGATCGGGTTCCCAACCGCCGCGGCCGTGTCCTGGAAGATCGTGCCGCGCGTATCGCTCGCGAAGTAGCGCGTGCCGGTGCCGTTGATCGTCACCGGGACCGCGCCCCCGTAGTAGGAGCTCCACGACTGCGTGGTGTTGCAGACATCCGCCGGGATACCGATCGCCTGGCCGCCGGCAGTCAGGTCCTTCGCGAGCGTGACGTTGTAGCCGCTCTTCGTCACGCCGTTGACATTCAGGTCGGGGCTGATGAAGCCCTGGCCGCCTGAGGCCGGAGCCTTCACGAGGTCCGCGAGGTCGGTGGCGTAGCCGCCGGCGGCGCAGCTCGAGGAGTAGGCCGCCTCGCCGCTGTTGATGGCTCGCAGCGAGCCGATGCCCGACGCCTCGTTGCCCGCCATGCGGGCGCGGAGCAGGCCCGGAATCGCGATGGCCGCGATGATGCCGATAATCGCTACGACGATCAGCAGCTCGATGAGGGTGAATCCTTTGGCAGTCCGAATCTTCATTGCTTTCTCCTTCGAAAGGCGATGACCAGTGCCCCGGTTTTGGGGATGTGTCACCCACTGAAGCAATGGCAATGCCAACCCTCATCTTCTCGATTCGTTTTCATAAACTATTGAAAAATAATGACTTAAAATAATAGCGTTCGGCTGGTCCCGTCATGACTCTCGTCAGACTGACAATTATTGTCGCCCCTCGCCGACAGGGAATGTCACTAGCGAAGATTGTATTTCTTCACGTAATAGCGGAACGACCGAAAGCTCATGCCCAGAAGCTCGGCGGCCTTGACCTGCACCCCGCCCGCCCGCTGCAGCGCCTGGGCGATGTACCCGCGCTCGATTTCGGTCACGTGCGCTTCCAGATCGAAGCCGGCCTCAGGGAGCGCGTCGACCGGCTGGGCGCCGCCCGCGCGGGGGAGGTCGCCGCGAATCCCGGGCGGCAGGCTGTCGACAAGGATGGCTGGCGTCGCTTCGAGCGCCACCGCCCGCTCGATAACGTTCTCGAGCTCGCGGATGTTGCCCGGCCACTCGTACCGGGCGAGCAGCTGCATCGCGTCGCGAGAGATGCCCGACACACTCTTCCCCATCTGCTCGGCATACTTGGTCAGAAAATGATCGGCGAGGAGCGGGATATCTTCGCGCCGGTCGCGCAGCGGCGGCAGTGCGATCGGGATGACGTTGATGCGATAGAAGAGATCTTCCCGGAACCGGCCTTCGGCGACGAGCCGCGTGAGGTCCTGATTGGTTGCCGCGATCACGCGGATATCGGCCTGGAGCTCGTCCAGCCCGCCCACCCGGCGGAAGCGGCGCTCCTGCAGCACGCGGAGGAACTTCACCTGCATGACCGCGCTCATCTCCCCGATTTCATCGAGGAAGATCGTCCCGCGCTCGGCGACTTCGAGGAGCCCCTTCTTGTTCGTGTCGGCGCTGGTGAACGATCCGCGCATGTGGCCGAAGAGCTCCGATTCGAGGAGCGTCTCGGTGAGGGCCCCGCAGTTGAGCGCCACCATCGGGCACTCGCGCCGCAGCGAGTTGAAGTGAATGGCCTGCGCGACGAGGCCCTTGCCGGTCCCCGATTCTCCCGTCAGCAGGATCGTGCTGTTGGTGCGCGCCACCGTCTCGATCATCTTGAACACGGCCAGCATGCCCTCGCTGCGTCCGATGATGTTCGAGAACTGATGCGACATGCCGAGCGTGCGCTTCAGCAGGACGTTCTCCTGCCGCAGCTGACGGTTTTCGATCTTCTCCCGCACTTTCATCTTGAGCAGATCGATGTCGAACGGCTTGCTCAGGTAGTCGCACGCGCCCAGCCGCATCGCCTCGATGGCGGTTTCGGTCGAGGCGAACGCCGTGATCATGATGCCGAGGATGTCCCGATCGATCGCCTTGGCGGCGCGCAGGACCTCGACGCCGCTCAGGTCGGGCATCTTGATGTCGGAAATCAACAGGTCGACCGGCTCGCGCTCCAGCGTGTCGATCGCCGCACGGCCGTTCTCGGCGAGCAGCACCTCGTACCCTTCGCGGCGGAGCACGATCGCCAGCATCTCCCGGATCGATCGCTCATCGTCCACGACAAGGATGCGGGCCGGACGGCGGTCGGCGGCGGTCTCGGTCGCGGGCATGGCTCTCATGTCGTGGCCAGGGACCGCTGCGCCGGCAGGCGAACCGAGACGGTCGTGCCCTGGCCCGGCTGCGAGCTGACCTGGATCTCGCCGTTGTAGTCGCTGACGATGCGGTGAACGATGGCGAGCCCGAGGCCGCTGCCTTTGGCGAACGTGCCGTGAAACGGTTGGAACAGGCCGTCCAGCTCCGTCGAGGGAATGCCGATGCCTTCGTCTTGCACTTTGATCACCACGCCCCGGGAGACCGGCTCGGAGGCCACAGTCAGCCGCAGGCGTCCCCCGTCGGGCATCGCGCGGATCCCGTTGGTGGCGAGATTCCAGACGATCTGCTTGATCTGATCCTCGTCGGCCTCGTACCACAGCTCGTGCGGCGGCACGTCGACGTCGATCACGTGCCGCTCGTTCACATCGGAGCTGTTGCGCAGGAGCAGCGCCGCGTCGCTGAGCGCGCGGCGCACATCGAGCCGCGCGATGGCAAAACGCTGCGGCCGCGCGTAGGCCAGAAACGAGCGAATGGTGTTGTTCAGGCGCTCGGACTCGCGCAGCACGATGTCCATCAGCTGCTCCTGCTCGAGGCTGAGCGGCAGTTCCTGGCGCAGGATCTGGATCGACCCCGACATCGAGGCGAGCGGGTTGCGGATCTCGTGCGCGATGCCGGCGGCCATCTCGCCCACCGCGGCCAGCCGCTGCTGGAGCGACGCGTCACGAGCGAGCTTCTTGATCTTGGTCACGTCCTGAAAGCTGAAGAGAAAGCCCGCGCGCCCGCAGGGCGTCTCCAGGTGCGTGGCGCTCAAACCCAGTTCGATCTCGCCGCGGCCATCGCCCATACGATAGAAGAACTCGAGACGCCGCGCCTCGTTGGGCAGATCGTCGTTGAGCACCTTGAGCACCGATGCGGGCAGCTGCAGCACGTCGCCAATCGGCCGTCCGAGCGCGGCCGGCGACTCCACGCCCGTGATGAGCTCGGCGGCGCGATTGAATGTGAGGATGCGCTGCTGCGGATCGGTTGTAACCAGCCCGCTCGGCAGGCTGTCAATGACGTACTGATTGAGCGCCTGCAGTCCGGCGATTTCCGTCGACGCCCGCACCAGACGCGCGCCGGTCGTCCGGACTTCTTCGGCCAACGAGCCGCTGAGCAGGGCGACGGCAAAAAAGCTGAAGACATTCAGGGCGACGGTGTACTGCGCCAAGATCCGTGGCGGCAGCACGACCGACGGCATGCCCGACCTTGGCTGCAGAAGCACATCGCCGACCGTGTACTGTCCCAGGACCAGGCCGACGTACAGGACCGTGCTGAACGTGGCGACGAGCAGGCCGCCGCGCCGGAACTGCACCGTGCTCGCCGCGACAATGGGCAGCACGTACACCAGCGAAAAGTAGCTCGCCACGCCGCCGGTCAGGTAGATGAACGCCGACACGATCAACGCATCGCCGGCGAGTTGCAGATCGACCAGCCACCTGAACCGATCGACGTATCGCAGCGTCGCCGCGTAGAAGATCGTGAGCGCGTAGGTCAGCCCGATCAGCGAGAAAAATGGATCGATCGGAAAGGATCCCGGCGCGCTCAGCTGCATCAGCGTCGCCGACCCGAGCAGGATTGTGCTGAGGATTGCGCGGATCGCAATCAGCCAGGCCAGTTTCCGTCTCAGTTCGGTATCGAACACGGCCTCTACGTCAGCTTACTAATCAGATCGAAGATCGGCAGATACATCGCGATGACGATGCCGCCGACAACGATGCCGAGGATGGCGATCATGATCGGCTCGAGGAGCGTCAACAGCCCTGCCACCGCCGTATCCACTTCTTCCTCGTAGAAGTCCGCGATCTTGCCCAGCATCGTGTCGAGGGCGCCGGTCGCCTCCCCGACGCCGATCATCTGCGTCACCATCGGCGGGAACACCTTCGTGTCCTTGAGCGGCACGGAAATCGTCTCGCCGCGCTCGATGCTCTTGCGCGTGACCATGATGGCGTCCTCGACGATCGCGTTGCCGGCGGTCTTCGCGGTGATTTCCAGCCCGTCAAGGATCGGTACGCCCGAGCTGATGAGCGTCGACAGCGTGCGGCAGAAGCGCGCGACGGCGATCTTCCGCATGATATTGCCGAGCACCGGCATTTTCAGTACCGTGGCGTCGACGACGCGCCGTCCTTTCACGGTCGCGTAGTACTGGCGGAAGCCGTACGCGATTGCGCCGACGCCGACGAAGAGGAACGGAAAGTACCGGACCAGGTTGTCGCTGAGCGCGATGACGATGCGCGTGGGCAGCGGCAAATCCGCGCCGAGGCCAGAGAACAACGCCGCAAACGTGGGAATCACCTTCCACAGAATGACGCCGACGACGGCGCCCGCGATGACGATGACGGCGATCGGATAGACCATCGCCGACTTCACCTGCCCGGCCAGCTTGACCGCCTTCTCGATATAGGTGGCGAGCCGTTTCAGAATCGTGTCGAGGATGCCGCCCGCCTCGCCGGCGGCGATCATGTTCGTGAACAGCGGATCGAACGTCTTCGGATGCTTCCGCATGGCGTCGGCGAGCGAGGCGCCCGATTCGACGTCGGTCCGCGTCTGCAGGATCACGAAAGCGAAGTTTTTGTCCTCTTCCTGGCTGCCGAGAATGTCGAGGCACTGCACCAGGGGCAGGCCCGCGTCGATCATCACGGAAAACTGGCGCACGAACACGGCCAGGTTCTTCGCTTTGACCTTCTTGCCGGTCTTGCCGCTTTTCGGCTTCGCCACCGCCTCGGCCTTCGCCTTGGCCGGTGTGATCCGCGTGACGACGATCTGATCGCGCCGCAGCGCGGAGACCGCCGCGTCCATCGTGTCGGCGGCGCGCTCTCCGCTCACGGTCTGGCCGGCGCGCGTACGTCCTGAATAAGCAAATGTGGGCATCAGTAACCTGCCTGTGTGCAGCCTCTCCGATTACCGCGTCGGCGCGGGTCGCCCCGCCGGTCCTCCGGCGGCCGTCCGCCCCAGCCCCGCCCCTGCCACGACGCCGACTCCCCGGGTGATCATGTCTTGCAGTTCGTCTTTGAGCGACGACGCGGCAATCGCCGTCTCGAGCGTGATCTGCCGCTTCATGTACAGGCTCGCGAGCGATTGATTCGCCGTCTGCATGCCGAGCTTCTCCTGGCCCGCCTGCATCGACCCGTAGATCTGATGCACCTTGTCGTCGCGGATCAGATTCCGGATCGCCGGCGTGGGAATCATGATCTCCAGCGAGACCACGCGCCCCTTGCCGTCGGCGCGCGGCAGCAGCGCCTGACAGACGATGCCCTCGAGCACCAGGGACAACTGCGTCCGAATCTGCGACTGCTGACCGGCCGGAAAGATGTCGATGATGCGGTTGATCGTCTGCGCCGCCGAGTTGGTGTGCAGAGTACCGAAGGTCAAATGGCCCGTCTCCGCGATCTTCAGCGCCGCTTCGACCGTCTCCAGATCCCGCATCTCGCCAATCAGCACGATGTCGGGATCTTCACGCAGGGCCGCGCGCAGGGCGTTCGAAAAGCTGGCCGTATCGCTGTGCACCTCGCGCTGGTTGACCACGCAGTTCTTGTGCTGGTGGATGTACTCGATCGGATCTTCGATCGTCAGGATGTGCCCGTGGCGCTCGGCGTTGATCTTGTCGAGCATCGCCGCCAACGTCGTCGACTTGCCGCTGCCGGTCGGCCCGGTGACGAGCACAAGACCGCGCGGGCGATCGGCCAGCGTGGCCAGCACCGGCGGCAGGCCGAGCTCGCCAAACGGCCGGATCTTCTCCGGGATCAGCCGGTAGACCGCGCCGACGGCGCCGCGCTGCGTGAAGACGTTGCCCCGGAAGCGCGCGAGCCCGCGGATCCCGAAGGAGAAGTCGAGCTCCATCGTTTCTTCGAAGCGCTTTTTCTGCGCGTCGGTCAGCACGCTGTACACGAGCTGTTTGGTCTCCGAGGGCGTCAGGTCGGGCATTGCCAGCCGCCGGAGCTCGCCGTGCACGCGCACCTGCGGCGGGCTGTCGGTGGTGATGTGCAGATCGGAGCCCGCCAGCTCCAACGTCGTCTTCAACAAATCAGGTAATGTCGCCATATATCAGTCCCCAGTCGACCGTCGACAGTCGTCAGTCCCCTACTTCACCGTCTCTCGTACCACTTCTTCGATGGTCGTCAGGCCGTCCTTGACCTTGCGCAACCCGCTCTGCCGCAGCGTAATCATCCCCTCGTCGACCGCCTTGCGCCGCAGCTCGAGACCGGAGGCGCCGACCAGAATCAGCTCGCGCAGCTCCTCGCTGATCTCCATCACCTCGTAGAGGCCCACGCGTCCCTTGTAGCCGGTCAGGTTGCACTTGTCGCAGCCCACGCCCTTGAGCGGCGTCACCGTGCCGGCATCCTCCTGCGAGAAACCCGCCGCGATGAGCGCGGCCGGCGGCAGCGGGCTCGGCTCCTTGCAGTTGGCGCACACGCGGCGCACCAGCCGCTGCGCGCAAATCAGGTGCACCGAGCTGGCGACCAGAAACGGCTCGATCCCCATGTTCATCAGGCGGTTCACCGTGCTGGGGGCGTCGTTGGTGTGGAGCGTCGAGAGCACCATGTGGCCGGTCAGCGCGGCCTTGACGGCGATCTCGGCGGTCTCGAAATCGCGGATTTCGCCGACCAGAATGATGTTGGGATCCTGGCGAAGGAACGACCGCAGGGCGGCCGCAAAATTGAGGCCGATCTGTTCCCTGACCTGCACCTGATTGATCCCGACCAGGTTGAACTCGACCGGATCCTCCGCCGTCATGATGTTGGTTTCCGGGGTATTGAGCTTCGCGATCGAGGAATACAGCGTGTTGGTCTTGCCGCTGCCGGTCGGCCCGGTGACGAGGACCATGCCCCACGGCCGCTGGATGGCCGTCTCGAACTTGAGAAGCGACTCGGGCTCGAACCCGAGCTTCGTCATGTCGAGCATCAGCTTGTCCTTGTCCAGGAGACGCATGACGATCTTCTCGCCGAAGAGCGTCGGCAGCACCGAGACGCGGAAGTCGATCTCTTTCGCGGTGCCGTTCTCGTTGAAGCGGATCTTGATGCGGCCGTCCTGCGGCAGACGCTTCTCCGCGATGTCGAGCCGCGCCATGATCTTGAGGCGCGAGGCGATCGCGTCGCGGAACTTCATCGGCGGGCTCATGATGTTGTAGAGAATCCCGTCGACGCGGTACCGCACCCGCAACTCCTTCTCGTACGGCTCGATGTGGATGTCGCTCGCGCCCTTTTGAATCGCCGACATCAGCACCACGTTGACCAGGCGCACGACCGGCGCTTCTTCGCCCTGCTTGGCGAGGGCGTCGGCGCCGATTTCCTGCATCTCCTCGAGGACTTCGACGTCGCCCGCGGTGCTTTCGAGCTGCTGGATCTCCTCGAGGTTCTTGGTCGCCAGCTCCAGCGTGCTGGGTCCGCTCGATTCCCGCGTCGACGTCATCTTCGCGGCCGTCGGGTAGTACCGCTGGATCGCGTCGATCACCGCCGTCTCGGACGCCACCACCGGCTCGACGTTGTAGCCGGTCATGAACTTGATGTCGTCCATCGCGAAGACGTTGGTCGGATCCGTCATCGCGATCGTCAGCGTCGCGCCCGACCGGCTCAACGGAACGATCTGGTATTTGTTCGCGGTGTCGGGCGGGATCAGTTTGACGACCGCCTGATCGATTTCAAACTGCGCAAGGTTGATGGAAGGCACGCCGTACTGCTTGCTGAGCAGCGCCGTGATCTCCTCGTCCTTGACGAACCCCATCTTGACGAGGTTGTAGCCAAGCTTTCCCCCCTGGGCCTTCTGATGGTTCAGGGCCTGCTGCAACTGCTCAGGGGTGATTCGCTTCTCTTTGAGAAGGAGTTCGCCAATGCGGACGGCCATCGCTATAAGAGGAGGATGTTATCGTGCCATGACAAAATTTGTCAATTATGACCTAAAACGTCACTCTTAGGTCGAACCCCCAGCCCTTTTTTGCCTCATCGTCGCCCCGGGTGATCTGCCCGTCGACGAACATTCCCGACCTCAGTCCTGCGCTGGCGCCCGCGCTGAACGACCGCCGGACGTCACCGACAGTGTTCCCGCTCACCCCGCCCCGCAGTCCGATGCGGCGACCCGCGTGAAGTTCGGCGCCTGCCGCGACGTGCCGCTCGTCGCCGGTCGCCGTGGCGGTCGTCGTCAGATCGGCGTCGACGGCCGCGATCACGGACATGGTGCCGCGCGCTTTCGGCGCGTACGCCGCGCCCACGCGCACCTGACGGCCGGGTCCCACGGGGTTGCCGTCCGCCGTCAGATCCGGTGCGGCGACATGCTTCGCCGAGATCGCAAACCGCGCGGGCCCAAGCTTCAAGATCGCGCCCAGGTCGAGATCGCCACGCGTCTGGTCCGCCCGAACGAGCATCACCGTCGATGCGACGACGAGGTACTCCCCAAGCGACTGGCCAACCGTCGCGCCGACCTGGCTGAGAACGAACGAAGGCAGACTGATTCCGGCAGTTCCTTGATCTTGTCGGCCCGCGGTCGTGGTCCCTGTAGGGCTTGCGACGGGTAATCCGCCGATTCGAAGACGGTAGTAGCTCAGGCCCAGCGAAGGAACCATGAACGACACACCGTAGGTCCCCTCGTCGCGGCCGCCCTGTCCGGTTCGATGCTCGACGATGCCGCTGAAATAGGGGCCGCTGGCCAGTCCGGCCGGATTCCACCAGGTTGCGCTCGAGTCGTCGGCGACGGCGACAAAGGCGCCGGCCATGCCCTGCGCCCGGGTGCCGACGCTTTCGTAGAGTTGCGCGTGCGCGGTCCAGGGCCACGCGAATGCCCCGGCGAGCATGACCAGGGTCATGACCGCGGCCCGCCATCCTCCGTGATGCTGCAAGGGCGTCGTGTGTCTTGCGGTGACTATCGGGGCTCGTGGCGGGAGCGGCTTCAAAGCGGCGGCGTGACTCACCCGACCAGGACGGCCGCCGCGACCACCGTCGCCCAGAGGCCTTTCTTGTCGCCGATCGCGGTCTGGGTCACGTTCTGGGTGCGGACGATCTGGTTCGACAGCCGGTAGACCTCTTTCTTTTCGTCCCAGCTCTTGTCCGGGTCGAAGTCGAGACCCAGCGTCGTCGCCAGCATTTCGGCGGCGAGCTCCTCGGCGTAGTCGCCCGCGATATCTTCGCTCTCGCCGAAACTGTGGTGCTCGGACAGGTACCCGTACAACTCGCGGTCGCGCGGGATCGCGACGCCGACGGTCGCGGCAATCAGGCGGTGCGGCTCACGGGTCGCCGCTTCCGACATGACCACGAAGGTGACCTGTCCCGGCTCGAGCCGCTTCATCCCTTGCGATCGGGACAGGATGCGGCACTTGGGCGGGAAAATGCTGGAGACGCGAACCAGATTGCAGGCCGCGATGCCGGCCGAGCGCAGCGCGAGCTCGAAGGAGGTCAGCTTTTCCCGATGCTTGCCGACACCCTTTGTGAAGAACATTTCCTTGGGGACGAATCCGACCACATCACGCTCCTTGTCGCACGAGGGAAGTGCATGGTAAACAGCAACTTCCCCACTGTCAAGAAAACGCGCTCGATTTCTATCGCGTCTTCCAGCCGGTGGACGACGCCGCCGCGCTTTGACCGCCTGGGAGCCGGCGTGATAACTTAGCTGGACTAACCATTAGCCACACTGAATATGAATCGATTGCAGGCCCGCGCTGCGGCGCGGGAGCTCTTGAAAATCGTGCCGCTGGTCATGCGAACCGTCGCCGCCGAGCTCCGCTCTTCCGGCGAGCTGCCCGCGCCCGCGCACTTTCCTCTGCTGATGATGCTCAACGAGCAGCGGCACACGCTCAGCGAGCTGGCCAATCTGCGCGGCGTCAGCCTGCCGACCATGTCGAACTCGGTGGCGTCGCTGGTGCACCACGGGTGGGTGCGCCGGTCGGCACCCGTCAAGGATCGCCGCGTCGTCGTGGTCGAAATGACCGAGGTGGGACGCGCCACACTCGAACGCGTCGGCCGCTCGGCGGAGGCGCACCTCGCCGACGTGCTGGCGCCGCTTGACGCCCAGTCCCGCCGCCGGCTTCAAGGCGGCCTCGCTGTGCTCCGCAAAGTGTTTTCGGAGCCGCCCCACTCCGTCGCCCGGCGCCGGCAGGAGCCGGGGGCCGGCCGTCGAATCGCACCGAAAGCGGGTTGAAACATTCGTCCCAGCTCAACCGTAGATCCTTAGATTGGGTTGATTGTGCGTCACGAGGACTGCCATGATTGAAACTGCCGCCCCCGCCGTTACGGCGCCCGCACACAAGAGCCTCATGAGCCGCGTCATCGGCGTGCTCCTGGCGCCGCGCGGCACCTATGCAGACGTCGCCGCGCGCCCGCGCGCGCTTGGCGCGCTCGTGGTCGTCGTCCTCCTCATGGCCTGCGCAAGCGTCGTCTTTTTCTCGACGGAGGTCGGCAAACAGGCGTTAATCGATCAACAGATCCGCACGATGGAGTCGTTCGGCATCAAGATCCCCGAGGCCGCTTACGGACAACTCGAAGAGCGGATGGCCCGGCCGTCCACGCCGTATATCACGGCAGCGACACAGGTGGTCTCCATCCCGCTCGTCATGCTGGTGACGGCGGGCATCGCCCTGGCGATCTTCACCGCGGCGCTCGGCGGTGACGGGACGTTCAAGCAGGTGTTTGCCGTGGTGGTCCACTCGGGCGTCATCATCGCCGTGCAGCAGCTCTTCGTCCTTCCGCTCGACTACGCACGGGAGTCGCTATCCAGCCCGACGAACCTGGCGGTCTTTCTGCCGTTCCTCGACGAGGCCACCTTTCCGGCGCGTCTCCTCGGATCGATCGATCTGTTCCTCATCTGGTGGCTAGTGAACCTCTCTATTGGTCTGGCCGTCCTATACAAGCGACGAACGGGCCCTGTCGCGATCGGCCTGCTCGGCGTCTACCTCGCGATCGCCCTCGTCATTGCCGCGGCGAAGACCGCGCTCTCAGGAGCTTAGATGACGCGCCGGAATATCGTCATTGCGTTGGCCGTGATTCTCCTCGGCGGCGCCGTTGTCGCCGCCAACCTCTGGTACAAGAAGGAAGCGGGCCTCACGGTGACCACCGAGGTCGTCAAGACCCGCGATCTCGAGGCCGTGGTCTCCGCGTCCGGAAAAATTCAGCCGAAGCGGCTCGTCAAGATCAGCGCTGAGACGTCTGGCCGAGTGGTCGATCTCGCCGTGAACGAAGGCGATCGCATCAAGAAGGGCCAGTTCCTGCTGCAGATCGACCCGAAATCGCTGCGGACCCGGGTGGACAGCGGCGAGGCCTCGCTGCAGGTGGCGG